>JAHFTD010000004.1 GCA_023269565.1 Opitutaceae bacterium
GCGCACGAGAGCAGGGGAGCCTATGGCGCGCAGCCATTCACCGGGCCGGCCAAGGATGCCCCGAAACGGAAGACGACTCCCGCAGAGATGTTCCGGCGGTTCAGCGCGTTCGCGAACGACCGCCGCGTGACACCCGATCTGCGCTTACTGCCCGGCACCTACGCGACCACCCATGCGGACTCCCTGCTGGTTCACACTGGCAAAGAGGCCGTCGCGCGGTATGCTTTGCCCAATCCTGATCCCGCCGTGCATCGATTCTCCATCATCACGTTGGCCGCGACGACGATCCAATGCGGCATCGTCGAGCCGGCGAACGGCCAGCCTGGCGGTGGCGTGGAAGTGCTGTTTGCCGAGGGCACACAGATGGGGTCGGTCTGGCACAAGGACGAGATCCCCCCCGGCTGACCATGCGCGTGCGATTGGAACAGAAGTGGATCGATCTGCTGACCCGGCTGCCGGAAAGCGGCATGGGTTACCAGAAGGTAGAGATACGGTTTGCCGACAACCGGATCGCACGCGACGTGCTGGTGTTCAATGCCGAGCAAGCCGAGCTGCCTGAGGATCTGGCCCGCGTCCCGATCAGGGGGATTGAGATTCATCACGACCAGAAGCATTGAGCCATGCGCTACTTTCTTCTTTTGCTTCTCACGAGTCTGGGCGTGGCGGCGGCCGAGCCGAAGCCGTGCGTATTCTGCGAGATCACAGCCGGGCGGCTGCCGGCGGCCGTCGTCTACCGCGACGACCGGGTGATGGTGTTCATGACCCATGCGCCGCGCAACCCGGGCCACATGCTCGTCATCCCCATGGCGCACGCCGAGAATTTCCTGGCCATCCCGGCGGAGACGATGCACGCGATGACCGACGTGGCGCACCGAATGGCGGAGGCGTTGCCACGCTCCGGCGTCAGGTGCGAGGGCTTCAATCTGCTGATGAACACCGGCACGGCGGCGGACCAGACGGTGTTCCACGCCCACCTGCACATCATCCCGCGTTACACCGGCGAGCCGCCGCCGAAATATCCCGCGGACATTCTGCCGTTGGCGGAGCTCGAGGCGGTGGCCGCGAAGATCCGCGCCCAACTCGCGAAGTGAGCCGGCGCCGCCGGACTACTTGCCCGGCTCGTCGGCGGGCTTGACGAGATTCTTCTCGTGGGCGGCGGCGTTGTCCTTGGCCTTCTGCACGGCCTTGCCGTAATTGGTCGTCGGCGGACGCCGCGCTCCGGTGGTCGTGTCTGCGGGCGGGGCGCTGGGCTTGGCGGCTTCGGCGGGTTTCTCCGCGGGCTTGGGAGCGGCCGCCTCTTTGGCTTCCACCAGTTTACTGACGGGAATCTTACCGGTGACGTTACGATACTTGATCGTCGCGTAATCGTCGTCGCGCGCGATGACCTCGACGGAGGTGCCGGCCTTGATGGACACGGCGCTGCGGTCGCCCTTCAGCAGAGTGTTTTCCCGGACGACGGCCATGTCCGCGATGAGAGGGGAGGCCAGCAGCAGGAGGAGGGGCAGGAGGCGTTTCATGCGGTAGACTATAGCGCGCGATTTATTGAAGGAAACAGCAAAGACCCGGGAAAATGCGGCGGGTCAAGGAACGCCGGGCGCACAGTGTGCCGCCCTTGGCTCGCGCCGTTTACCTTTTCGGTCGGCTGGGATCCTCGACAACCCGGTCCTTGTCGTCCGGCTTCGGGGGCGGCGGGGTCGCCGGTGCGGCGGGACGGGGTTGCTCTGCATGATGCTCGACTTGGGGCGGCTTGGATTCGGAATACGCTGATGTTTCCGGCCGCGGGCCGGAGGACGGCGCCGTTGCCGAGGAAGGGGATGACGGCCGGTTGCCAACGTGGTCGCGCTCCCGGCGGTCCTGGTGATTCGGCCGTTCGCCCGCACGTGGCCCGCGGTCGGGATTATCGCGGCGACCCGTGGCCGCAGGAGGGGCGGTGGACGGGACCGGGCTGAGGTTAGCCGGGTGATTGGCCGGTGCTTCACTGACGAGCCGAGCCGGGCGGTTCCCGGGCTCCTCGTGCTGCGGGCGGCGCGGCGTGTCGTTGAAGGGGATCGGGCGGATAACTTCGGGGTGCGGCCGCTGGTGCTGGGTGCGCGGGGGGCGCGGGTGACCCGGCACGGGCTTCCACACATACTGGTGCGGGTTGCTGATGTAACCGGGACGGCCGGGATAAACGGGACGACGCCAGTCCCGGCGCCCGCGCCAGTCGTGTTGCCAGTGGTTCCGGTCGACATACCAGATCGTGCGCCGGCCCCAGTCGAGGTCGTAGGCCAGCCAGAATCCGACGGGATAGCCGACCCCGTAGACCACGTAGGAATCGTAGTAATAGCCGGGCCGCTCGACATAGACGATCTCCGGGTCGTAGCGCGGCACATAGATCACTTCGGGCTGCGCCGGCACGATGCAGATGGTCTCGCCTTCCAGCACGACTTGCTGCTGTGGCGTGTCGACCAGCGCACCCGAGGCTCTCGCCCGGGCGCGGAGGCGTTGGACGGCCAGCATGACGTCGCTCGACTGCACGAGGAAGACTTCGCCGAGCTGCCGGGTCCACGTGAGGTTTTCATCCATCCATTTCATGATGGCGGGATAATGCGCCAGTGCCTTGACGCTGTCGGACCAGGACTGCTCGTCGACCGAGGCGTTGTCCCCGTTGGCCGCGAGGTAGCGGGCCGCCAGCACGATGTCGGTCGGCTCGGTGGCCGCGGGCAGGAGGATGGCGAGAAGCGCGTCGGGATAGAGCGCGACGGGCCCGAGGAGTCGGTCGAGTTGCTCCGGTGTGCTGGGCGGTGGCTCAGCGGGCACCACTTCCTGGGCGGGCAGCAAGATCGCCGCAAGGGCGAGACTGAGGCAGAACAGGGTCTTCATGGAGGAGCGTCCGATTGAGGACAGTTGGTTTGACCGCCGCGGCGGAAGTGAGTGCCAGTATAGTTACATGAATTGAAAGCACAAGCGGCCGGCCCGGGCGGCAATCCGCGCCCAGACATCGTCAAGATATGCCCAGTCAAATGGCGGGTTCGGGTGCACACTGGCGGCAGACCAACCACGGGCCCGGTCAACCCGAATCCATCAACCCAGTGAAAATCCAACCATGAACATCAAACTGCATCTGGACCAAGCCGAATACGATCCCATCGAACGGACGGCCGAGGCCTACGGTTGCGAAGTGGAGGACGTGGTTTACACGGCGGTCAACGAATACATGCTGCGCATCGGCAACTTCAAGGAGCAGTGCGGCGCGGAATGCCGGAAGATCCACACTGATTTCGCCGCCATGCGCACCGAGGTGCTCAACACCAAGCTGGCCCGCAAGAACAACCTCCCGCTCTGGGCGGACAGCGCCGGCAGCGTCCACAATTACGAAGGGCTCGGCCCCGACCTCGCCGCCAAGAGCAAGAAGTCGGCGTTCTGAGCCGCAATAGTCGGGAGCGACTGCAGGCAGCCCGCTCGCGGGTGCGGCCGACGCACCAGATTGGCGCGGGCAAACTCGCGGCCTATGAACGAACGGAGCCGGCCGCTTACCAGATGCGGACGCGCTGTTCGGGCGGAAGGTAGAGCTTGTCGCCGGGCTTGACGCCGAAGGCGGAATACCACGCGTCGATGTTGCGCACGGGGCCGTTGACGCGATACATGCGCGGGGAGTGGGGGTCGCCGACGACGAGGCGGCGCAGGAAGTCGTCGCGCATCTTGCCGCGCCAGGCCTGTGCCCAGCCGAGGAAGACGCGCTGCTCGCCCGTGAGGCCGTCGAGCACGGGGGCCGGCTGGCCGTGCAGGAAGGTCTGGTAGGCCTCAAGCGCGAGCGTGAGTCCGCCGAGGTCGGCGATGTTCTCACCCATGGTGAGGGCGCCGTTGACGTGGAGGCCCGGCAGCGGCTCGAAGGCGGAATACTGCTGGCCCAGCATGGCGGCGCGCGCCTCGAAAATCTTCGCGTCCCCGGGCGCCCACCAGTCGCGCAGGCGGCCCTCGGTGTCGAATTTGCGGCCCTGGTCGTCGAAGCCGTGCGTGAGCTCGTGGCCGATGACGCCGCCGGCGGCGCCAAAGTTGAAGGCGGGGTCGGCGTTGGCGTCGAACATCGGCGACTGCAGGATGCCAGCGGGGAAGACGATGTCGCGCAGCGAGCCGTTGTAGGCGTCGTTGGTCTGCGGAGTCATCAGCCAGTCGCCGCGGTCGACCGGGCCGCCGAGTCGCGCGGTGTAGAATGACCAGTCGGCCTGCGCGGCGCGAAGGACGTTGCCCACGAGGTCGTCGTCGCGGATGACGACGTGCGAGTGGTCGCGGGGCTTGTCGGGATAACCGACCTTGATGACGTAGCCCTCGAGTTTCTTCAGTGCCTCGGCCTTGGTGGCGGGGCTCATCCAGTCGAGCCGTTCGAGGCGCGCGTGATAGGCGGCCTTGAGGTAGGAGACGAGGGTCTCGATCTTGGTCTTGGCTTCGGGTGGGAAGTATTGCGCGGTGTAAAGCTCACCGGCGGCCCAGCCGAGGTTGCCGAAACGGTCGAAGCGGTCGCCCGCTCCGTAGTCGCCGCCGCTGACGGCATGAACGCCGAGCTTCCAGCGCACGCTTTGCTGCTGCTGGCCGGAGAGCGCCTGCTTGCGCAGGGCGAATTGCGCGGCGGCAAACGGCGTAGAAAGGTAGCCGGAGGCGTTGTCGGCCACGGTGAACGCCAGCCACGCTTGCAGGGTGGCGGCGGGCGTGGCGGCGAAGATCGCGGCAACCTTGGGGAAGGCGGACTTCTCGGCCACGACGATACGTTGCAGCGAACCCAGGCCGGCCTCGGTGAGGAACGGATGCCACGCGAAGCCGGGCGTCAGCACTTCCAGCTCGGCGATGCTCATGGCGTTGTAGGTGGCGTCGGGGTCGCGCTGCTGCGTTTTGGTCCAGCTCACCCCGGCGATGGCGGTTTCGAAGGCGAGGATGTCCTTGGCGCGTTGCTCCGGCTCGGGCCAGCCGAGGAGGCGGAGCAGGTTGGCCGCGTAGGCCTCGTAGCCGGCCTTTTTGGCGGCAAAGGACGGTTCGAGATAATAATCGCGGTCGGGGAGGCCGAGGCCCGCCTGCCCGGTGTAGACGGCGTATTGCGTCGGATCCTTGACATCGATGTCGATGCCAAAGCCGAAGATGGAGCCCTCGAAGTCGGAGTTGTTGCGGCCCATGAGTGCGGCGAGTTTCTCGTGCGTGTCGGCTGCGCGGATGACAGACAGGTGTGCGGCGAGCGGCGCGGCGCCCAGCTTTCCAATGCGCGCCTCGTCCATGAAAGACCGGTAGAACGCGCCGACTTTGCCCGCGACCGTCGCGGGCTCATGCCCGGCTGTCGCTGACGCCTGCTCCATGATTTCATGCAGCCGCTGCTCGGTGAGGTCGGTCATCGCGAGGCGCAGGCTATAGGCGGGTTTGTCGGCCGGAATTTCGGTGCGGTCGATCCAGGCGCCGCCGGCATAGCGGAAAAAATCGTCGCCCGGTTTGGTTTTCAAGTCGACGCCGGCGCTGTCGAAACCCCAAGTGCCATATTGCGGCTTGGCGTGGGCGGGATTGCTGCCGAAAGCGACGGAGAAGAGAGGGGCACTGAACAGCAAACTGAGCAGAACGGAGCGAAACAGAGCGGAGTTTTTCATGGAGAAGGCAATCAGCGCGGCACTGGTCGTGGGCAGGCCGGACCGGCCCGGGAGTCAGCGGGGAGCGGCGGCGAACGCGGTGCGCAGCGCGCGGGCGACGTTGAGCGGGACAAAATTCGAGACGTCGCCCCCGAGCTTGGCGATCTGCTTGACGAGGGACGAACTGGTGTAGCTATAGGCCTCGTTGGGCATGACGAAGATGGTCTCAACCGTGGACTCGAGGTGGCGGTTCATCAGGGCCATGTTGAACTCAAATTCGAAATCAGAGAGGGCGCGCAGGCCGCGGATGATGGCGTGGGCGCGCTGCCGGCGGGCGAATTCGACGAGCAGGCCCTCGAAGCTGACGACACGCACGTGGGGCAGACCGCGGAGATTGGCACGGATGAGCCGCACGCGCTGTTCCGGTGTGAAGAGAGGAGGTTTGGTCGAGTCGACCGCGATGGCGACGGTGACGCGGTCGAAGAGTTTCGCGGCGCGCTGGAGCACGTCGAGGTGGCCGTTGGTGAAGGGGTCGAAGGTGCCGGGATAGATGCAGTGTTTCATCAGCGGGGCGCGACTGGCGCTACCATTGCCAAGACGGGCCGGATGGCGAGCAGTTTTGCAAATCCGGGGATTGCCAAAGCCCGGCCTGATGTCTCGACTGCCGCGAATGCGCTTCACTGTGGCCAACTGGATGACGGTCTCCCGCGTGCCGGCCATGTTCGCCATCGTCTGGCTGATGAACCGGGATTTCAACTGGGCGGCAACGATCGCCTTCTGGCTCTTCATCGCGGCGGCGCTGACCGACTGGTTCGACGGGATGGTGGCCCGGGCGCGCGGCGAAGTGTCGTCCTTCGGGCGCTTCATGGACGCGGTGATCGACAAGGTGATGGTCATCGGCCTGATGATTGCGCTGGTGATGGGGGATTTTTTCATGGGCTATGAGAATTTCGCACTGCTGCTGCTGCTCTGCATCCTCGGACGGGAGTTCGCCGTGTCGGGCATGCGGATGGCGGCGGCGACGAAGGGTCTGGTGGTCGAGGCCGACATGGGCGGCAAGGTGAAGACCTTCATCCAACTGAACGCCATCGGCTGGCTGATGGGTGCGCGAATGATGGCGCGGGATTACGGCCATCTTTTCAGCAGCCAGGACCGCTGGATCATCCTGCTTCTGCAATACACCGGGATGGGACTGTATTTCCTGTCCGCAGTGCTGACGATCACCTCGGGGATTTCCTATTTCCGGCGGCACGGGCACGTGGTTCTGGAATAGCGGATGAACCTGCCCGAACCGCTCTGGCCGCGCCGTCTGTCCGACAAGGTGGTGCTGAACGTCGCCACCCTGGGACCGCTCGGCCGGCGGCTGCCGGCTCCAGGCACGTGGGGATCGCTGGCGGGCCTCGCCTATGCCTGGCTGATCTATCGGGACGATACCTTGCTGGCGGCGGCAGCCGAGATTCTCGTCGGTCTCTACCTGGCGGTAGGCTTTTGCGGCGAGGCGGCGCGCCGGATGGGGCGCACCGATCCGGGCGAGATCAATCTCGACGAATTCGCCGTGATGCCGCTCTGCTACCTTCTCTGGCATGGACAGAACGGTTGGCCGGACTGGGCGGTGTTGCTTGCAGGCTTTGCCCTATTCCGTTTTTTCGACATTGTGAAACCGCTCGGCATCCGCCGGCTGCAGCGGCTGCCCGGCGGGTGGGGAATTGTCTTGGACGACGTCGCCGCGGCGCTCGCGGCGTGCGCGACATTGCACCTCGCGGCGGCCGGGTGGGCTTGGGTGCGGTGAGCGGCGCCGCTCCGTTTAGCGACCGAACCAGCGCCGGATGCTGAATTCGCCACGGATTTTGCCGCCGGAGTCGATGCGGGTGCCGTCGGGCCCAAAGGTGAACTTGGCGCCGAGACCGACCAGCCATCGGCCGTGCGAGTCGAAGGTCAAGCGGCGGGGCAGATCCCAGGCAAAGCCCGGACGGATGAAGAAGAACTGCTGGTTGTCGCGGCCGACGAGGGAGGTGGTCTGATAACCGGCCTCGAGCGTATAGTGGTAAGGGTAGCGGTCGTAGACGAGGCCGCCGCCGAGCGTCAGCGAGCTGCTCTGCGGGTCGTTCTTACGGAACGTGCCGGCGACGGAGGATTTGTCCATGAGGTCCAGGGACGGACTGACAAAGACGGTGAGGCCCGGGTGGCTGGCAACGGCCTTCGCGATCGTGAGGTAGGGAGTGTAGTGATTGTAGCCGTCGGTGAGGTCGAGTGGCGGACTGCCAACGGGGAGACGGGCGTTGAAGCCGACGCTGGCGTCGTAGTCGGGCTTCAGCCATTCGCGGAAGGCGTATTTGGCGCCGAACTGCACCTCGCCGATGCCGTTGCCCGGCGAGCCGCTCCGCAGTCCGTGCTGGAAGTAGGGTTCGACGGTCGCAGTAAGCTCCACGTGGTCGTTCGCGCCCCAGCGCACGCCGATCGGCACCCGGAGGTAGCTGCGGGAAGTGAGGTCGCCGAGGTGCGGGTGGACGATGAACTTGACGGAGCCCTTCCGCTCGGTCTTGGGCAGGTCGGTGTCGAAGATGCCCTGGATTTTATGCAGTTCGGTGTCGGCGGCCGGCGGGACCGCGGCTTCCTCGGCGGCCAGCAGCACCGGAAGCAGCAGCAGGAGGGCCGTGAGCCGAGGCCGGCGGAGGGGGGCATTCATAAAATGTGCGACTGACCGGTCGGTGCCAGTCTCCCACCTTGGACCCATATCTAATACCTGTCCACTAGCAAGGAGGGCGAGACGGTAAAGTTGGCGAGTCATAGATATGGGTCAGGGTGAAATCTTCAGGCTTTCGAGCGGCAGGCGCACCAGCAGGCCTTGTTGCAGCACGTCTACCGACACGACAATGCCGCGCGGGTTCGCCGGATCATCCACGAATCCCTCCAGCCCGTGCAGGGGCCCGCCGACTACCTTGACCCGCGTGCCACGGTGCAGCAGCGGGTGCACGGCGGCCTCGAGCCCGGAAGCGCAAATCGTGCGGACGTCCGTGAGCTGGCGGAGAAACAGCTCTTCGTTCTCCACCATGAGGGCTCGCACGAGCAGGTCCTGCTGATAAATCCTAGTCTTCCGCTCGGGCGGCACCTGCGCGAAGACATAGCCGGGGAAGAGGGGCTTGGTGAAGGTCTTCGTCTGGGTGCCGTAGCGGCGCACACTGCGGATGAGCGGCAGGTAGTGCGCGAAATTTTCCCGGGCGAGCAGGGCGGCAAACTTCTTTTCGCCGCGCGGCCGGGTGTGGCAGACAAACCAGCGGGGCTCGGTAAAATCGGGGAGGTGCCGGCCCATTTTAGTGTGCGAGCCGCTGCAGTGCCCGTCCGTAGCCAGCGAAACCGAGACCGCAGATCATCGTCTCGCATGCCCCGGCGGTGAGGGAGCGGCGGCGGAATATTTCCCGCCGCCGGATGTCGGTCAGGTGCACCTCGATGGTGCGGATCCCCGTGCCCGCGAGGGCATCGCGCAGGGCGACACTGGTGTGCGCATAGCCGCCGGGGTTGATGATGATGCCGTCCACGCGCCGGTCGGCGAGTGCCCCGAGCAGGTCGATGAGTGCGCCCTCATGGTTGGATTGGAAGAAGGTGACGGCGACTCCAAGCGCCCGGGCTTTGGCGCGCAGGAATTTTTGCAGGTCGCGCAGCGTGGCCGTGCCGTAGATCTCCGGCTGGCGCTGGCCGAGCCGGTCGAGGTTCGGGCCGTTGAGGATGGCGATTCGCTTCACAGCGGGTTGTCCGTCTCGATGAAGGTCCAGGGCAGACGGAATTTCTTCGCCAGCTCGGCGGCGAGGGCCTTCACGGCAAAGGTCTCGGTCGCGTAGTGACCGCAGCAGTAAAGGTTGAGACGGTGCTCCTGCGCGTAATTGAACCACTCCTCGCGCAACTCGCCGGTGACAAGGGTGTCGGCGCCGGCGGCGGGGAGTTCCTTCACGGCGCCGTTGCCGCTGCCGCTGGCGAAGGCGATCTCCTTCGGCGCGGCCGAGCCGCACTCGATGGCCGCAACGCGGTCGAACTGCTCCTCCAGGCGCGCCCGGATCTGGGCTCGTTTGTATTTGCTGGCCGCAATCCAACCGATGGGTTCGCCGTCGCGGACGAGGAAGCGGCGGCGCGGGCGGAAGCCGAGCTGGCGGGCGAGCAGCACGTTGTTGCCGATCTCCGGATGGGCATCGAGCGGCAGGTGCGAGGAATACACGGCGCAGTTGCCGCGGATGAGCGTGGCGTAGCGGTCGTAGACCCGGCCGGTCAGCGCCTGCGGCGCGTCCCAGAAAAGTCCGTGGTGCACGATAAGGAAATCCACGCCGCACTCGACGGCCTTATCGAAGGGCCCGAGACCGGAGTCGACCGCCGCGCCGATCTTGGTCACGCGACCGTCGTTGGCGACCTGCAGGCCGTTGACCGAGCCGGGATAGTCCTTGAATGCCGTGCGGCGCGTGCGCCGGTCGCAATAGTCGGTGAGTTGCCGGAGGGAAACCATGGCCGAAGGTTGAAGGACGGGCCGGAGGGGCGCAAGCGGTGGTTTACGGATTGCCAGCCACGCAAACGTTCCCACCGTGGTCCGCATGGGCAGAGGCAAAAAAGACCCGATCGCGCTGATCACCGCGGCCACCGAGCAGTTCTCCCACCGGCCATCGTGGGACGAATATTTCATGGCCACGGCGAAGCTCATCGCCTCGCGTTCGAACTGCGAGCGGCTGAAGGTCGGCTGCGTGATCGTTACCGCCGGCGCGCGCCGGAACCGCATTGTCGCCGCCGGCTACAACGGCTGGCTGCCGGGCACCCCGCACGCCTCGCGCCTCCGCGACGGCCACGAGCAGGCGACGGTGCATGCCGAGCAGAACGCCATCGCCGACGCCGCCCGCCGCGGCTCCAGCGTGGAGGGTTGCATCGCCTACGTCACTCATTACCCGTGCATCAACTGCGCGAAGATTCTCGCCGCCGCGGGCATCGCCGAGATCCGTTACCACGAGGATTACCACAACGACCCGCTCGTCCGCCCCATCCTCCGGGACGCCGGGGTGAAGGTGACGCGGCTCTGAGCCGCGTCGCGCGCCGCCATGCGTGCCCGCCGTCCGTCCCGCCAGACCCTCGCCGGCCAGCTGCTGCTCGCCAGCCCGGCGCTGCGCGAGCCGACTTTCCGGCGGACCGTCATCCTGCTGTCCACGCACACTGCCGACGGCGCGATGGGCGTGGTGCTCAACCATCCGCTGGGCAAGCAGCTCAGCGAGCTCAACGCCGACTTCGCCCTCGGCCCGCTGGCCGGTGTGCCGCTTTACCGCGGCGGACCGGTGGAAACCGGCCAGCTTATCCTTGCGGCCTGGCGCTGGCTTGCCGCCGAGAACGCCTTTCAACTGAACTTCGCCCTCGATCCGGAAAAAGCCATGGAGATGGTGGGCACGCCGGGCCTGACGCTGCGCGGCTTCCTTGGTTATTCCGGCTGGGGCAAAGGCCAGCTTGAAAAAGAATTGAAGACCGACACTTGGTTTGTCGCGCCGGTTGACTCCTACAACCTCGACAGTGCCGACGGGACCGAACTCTGGCGCACCATGCTCGGTTCGCTCGATCCCGAGCTGAAGCTGCTGGCCGACGAGCCCGACGACCCGACCGTGAACTAGCCGAAGGGCTGGTCGAGGGACGGGCTTTGCGGCGTGAAGAACACCGGACCTTTTTCGGTGATGTAGAGGCAGTCCTCCAGTCGGATGCCGAACTCGCCGTAGATGGCGATGGTCGGCTCGTCGCTGAAGCACATGCCCGGCTGGATGGGGGTCTTGTTGCCGCGGACGAAGTTGGTCCACTCGTGATAGTCGAGGCCGATGCCGTGGCCCGTGCGATGCGGCAGCCCGGGCAGGCGGTAGTCGGGGCCGAAGCCGGCGTCGGTGATGACCTTGCGCGCGGCGATATCCACGGCCTCGCACGGCGCGCCGACTTGGGCCGCGGCGAAACCGGCGTCCTGCGCGCGGCGCTCGAGGTTCCAGATGTCGCGCTGGCGCTGGGTCGGCTGGCCAAAGACAAAGGTGCGGGTGACATCGGACTGGTAACCATGCAACGTGCAGCCGCCGTCCATCAGGACGACATCACCGGCCGTGAGCGTCTGCGGCTGGATGCTGCCGTGCGGGAACGCCGTGTAGGCACCGAAGCTGCAGAAGATGCCACCGTCGGCGCCGCCAAGGCGGGCGATGGCGGCGGCGCAGTTGCCGGCGAATTCCGCCTGCGCCATACCCTCGTGCATCGTCAACCACGTGGCGCGGTAGGCGGTGAGCGCGATCTCGTTGGATTTCTTTAAGAGGGCGATCTCGGCAGGCGACTTGAACATCCGGCAGCCGGCCGTAACGGGGTCGGCGCTGACATACTCGAAGGCCGGCGCCTCGCGGCGGATGCCGTCGTAGAGGAAAAAACGCACGCGCTCCTCCATGCCGATGCGGCCGGTGCGCAGTCCCCGGTCGCGGAAGATCTCCGCCACGCGCCGGCTGGGACTCTCGTCCTCCTCCCAAGTGCGCACGTCGGTGCCGAGCTTGATGAGCTCGCGGGCGCGCTCCTCCTCGAATTTCGGGCAGACGTAGGCCAGCTCGCCCTTGGCCGGAATGACAGCGGCGAACATCCGCTCGCTGGTGCCCCAGCGCACGCCGGTGAAATAGAAAAAGCTCGAACCCGCTTCGAGATAGATGGCGTCGATCCGGTGCTCGACCATCAGACGCTGGGCCTTGGCGATCCGCGCGCGCCGTTCGTCGAGGCTGATGGGCGCGACATCAGCGGTCATGCGTTTCAACTGCCGGATGGATTCCGGCAGGGCCGGGCCGGCAACGGGCTCGGCGATCATATTCTGGGCGCGGAGCGAACTGGCGCCCAGAAAGGCGACGCCGGTAGCCCCGGCGGACAGGCGAAGGAATTCACGGCGATCAAGGCACATGGGCGGGGTAAGGGTTGGCGTCGAAGCTGCCAAATCGCTTGACGATGACGAGCCCGAAGCAGCGCTAATTAACCATTGCGGAGGTGCGGCTTAGCCCCGGAGTGCAGTGCCGGGGCGCAACGCAGTATCATTTCCGTTGACAGTGCCGGTCGACGCACTCTTTTTTCGTGCCTTTATGAAAGTCGTATCCTCCATCAAGTCCGCCAAGATGCGCCACCCGGCCTGCCAGGTGGTCCGCCGTCGCGGCAAGATCTATGTCATCAACAAGGTCGAGCCCCGCTACAAGGCCCGCCAAGGTTGAGCCACCCTCCTTTACCGTGAAAGAAAAAGTGCATCCCTCTCTGAACAACGTCTGCTTCGTGGACGTTGCCACCGGCAAGAAATTCCTCACCCAGTCCACGATGAAGTCCGCCCGCACCGAGAAGATCGACGGCGAGGATTACTTCGTCATCGTGCGCGATGTGACAATGGACTCGCATCCCGCCTACACCGGGGAGAAGCGCCTGGTCGACACCGCCGGCCGCGTCGAGAAGTTCACCACGAAGTTCAAGCGCGCCACAAAGACAAAGTAACGCCTCCGCGTTTGCCCCGTTCCCAGCCCTCCCGCGTGGAGGGCTTTTTTGTTGCCCGGCGCCCACGCCCGACATCCTCTGAGTCACCGTGGCGGCGCCCAAGCTCATCTTCCTTGACTGCGACTCGACGCTCAGCGCCATCGAAGGCATCGACGAGCTGGCGCGCCTGCGCGGACCGGAATTATACGACCAAGTCGTGGGGATGACAAATGCGGCCATGGGAGGCCGGCTGCCGCTCGGGGAGATATTTGCCCGCCGCCTCGACCTCATCTGGCCGCATCGGGCGGACCTTGAGACCGTCGGCCGGCTCTACGTCCGGCAGATTGAGCCAACCGCGCGCGAGACGCTGCAGACGTTGCGCGCGGGGGGCTGGACGCCAGTCATCATCAGCGGCGGATTCCGGCAGGCCATCGCCCCGCTGGCGGAATACCTGGACGTGACCCGCCTGGAAACGGTGGAGCTGTTTTTCGAGGAGTCGGGCGAATATGCCGGCTACGATGCCAACTCCCCGCTCACGCGAGCGGGCGGTAAATCCGAGGTGATCGAGCGCCTGAAGCGCGAGCTGCAGCCCGCCTGCACGGTGATGGTCGGCGACGGGGCGAGCGACCTCGAGGCGAAGCCAGCGGTGGACTTGTTCGTGGGCTATGGCGGCTTTGTGGCGCGGGAGAAAGTGAAGGGCGGCGCGGAAGTGTTCATCCACCGGCTGGCCGAACTCCCGGCGGTGTTGACGCGCTTTGGCTGATGCCCTTGCCTGACGGCGCATGAGTCCACTGTTGCATCTGGCTGTCGCCGGGGCCCTCGACATCCCGCCGGCAATGTTGGCGCCGTTCGCCCTGCTGCTGCTGCTGATCGCGACCATGCCGCTTACCCCGGCGAAGGTGAAACATCTCTGGGAGCATTACTATCCGCACGTCGCCGTGCTGCTGGGCGGGCTGGTCGCGGCCTATTACTGGCGGCAGGTGCCGGACGGTGCGGGCACGGTCGGGCACGCGCTGCACGAGTATTTCTCGTTCATCTGTCTCATCGGCTCGCTGTTCGTGGTCGCGGGCGGTATTCATCTGAAGGTGAAGGGCGAGGGCACCCCGCTGGCCAACGTGGTGTTCCTCGCCGTCGCGGCCGTGCTGACCAACGTCATCGGCACGACGGGCGCCTCGATGCTTTTCATCCGGCCGTGGATCCGGGTGAACAAATACCGCATCAGCGCGTTCCACATCGTGTTTTTCATCTTCATCGTGGCAAACTGCGGCGGCGCGCTCACGCCCATCGGGGATCCGCCGTTGTTCCTCGGCTACCTGCGCGGCGTGCCGTTCTTCTGGCTGGTGGAGCACGCCCTGCTCCCGTGGGCGCTGTGCGTCGGGCTGCTGCTGGGGCTGTTCTACCTCTATGACCGGAGGAGCTTCGCCCGCGTGGCCGCACCGGTCCGGCAGCACGCGCTCGCGGAGCACGAGACGTGGCGTTTCGACGGCGCGGTCAATGTGCTCTTCCTTGCCGCCGTGGTCGGCGCCGTCTTTCTGCCCGCCGGCTATTTCCTGCGGGAAGCCGTGATGCTGGCGGCGGCGGTGGCGTCGTGGAAATTCACGCCGCGCGGCGTGCATGAGGAGAACCATTTCACGTTCGCCCCCATCAAGGAGGTGAGCTGGCTGTTCCTTGGCATCTTCCTGACAATGATGCCGGCGCTGGACTACCTCGCGCAGCACGGGCGCGAGTTCGGCCTTACCCAACCGCGACAATACTACTATGCCGCCGGCGGCCTCTCCGCGGTGCTCGACAATGCGCCGACCTATGTGAATTTCCTGAAACTGGCGGAGGTGACCGCCGCCGCGGAACACCCCACGCACTTCGAGGAGCTGGCGCACGACGAGGTCGCGGCCGTGCGGATGCTGCTTGCGACAAAGCCGGGCCTCGTCATCGCGGTCAGCCTCGGGGCGGTGTTCTTCGGCGCGCTGACCTACATCGGCAACGGGCCGAACTTCATGGTCAAGAGCATCGCCGAGAGCGCCGGCGTGAAGGTGCCGACCTTCTTCGGTTATCTCCTCAAATACAGCCTGCCGCTGCTGCTGCCCATCCTGGTGCTGGTGCAACTGTTCTTTGTCTGACTTCGGGGCAGCCGGACTGACGGTGGATGTGCGGTGGGCGAAGTTGCCCTTGCGAAGGCGGGGGAATCCGCGCACGGTGACAAGACAAACCGGACATGAATTCATCCGAAGCAGAAATTGCCGAACTGCGGGCCAGGGTCGCGCGGCTGGAATCCCGGATGGAGCAGTTGAGTCTGGCGGTTGGTTCTTCATCTGCCGCGACACCGGTGCCGCCTCTGCTGAGTTCGCGCCCGGTGCAAGGGCAGACTGCCGCACCGGCGCCGCAGCCGGACAGGACGGGTGAATCCCGCCCCACCGTCTGGATCGCCGGAGCCGGGGCGGTGATTTTCCTGATCGGCGTGATCTACGGCCTCACGGTTTCCATCCAGCGCGGATGGATCTCGCCCCCGGTGCGCGTGCTGGCGGGTATCGGCACGGGGGCGGTTCTCGGGATCGTCGCCGCGCGGCTTCTGCTGGGCACGAGCAAATCACTCGGCGTGGCGTTGCTCGCCGCGGCGACCGGGACGTGGACGTTCGCCCTCTACTACGGGGCGCAGGAGGCCCATCTGTTCGCGCTGACCCTCGGTTTCGGCGGCGCGGCCCTGGCAACCCTGCTCGCGGGAGCCTTGGGCGCGAAGGCCCGCAGCGACGGGGCCCTCGCCGTGGCCCTGGCCACGGGCTTGGCCGCACCGCTGGCGTTTTCGGACGGAAGTGGCCGCCTGCCCGTGCTGCTGGCCTATCTTCTCGTGTTGGTCGGCACTCATCTCGCGGCCAACTATCTGACCGGCTCGGGCGGACAGTGGCGCTGGTCCCGCGTGATCGGCGTGGCCGGCACGTGCTGGCTGGCGATGACCGCAGCGGCATCCGCCGGGGCGCGCGGCGATCCGGAATACAACCTGGTGTTAGCCGGCGCGCTGGGATTGATACTGCTCGTGCTGGCCTGGCTGCCGCGCCACCCCGAGCGTCCCTGGCTGCCCGGAGCGGCGACAGTGACAATCCAGCTCGCCCTAGGACTCATCTGGTGGAACATCTGGCGGCGCGCCCGGTTCGACCGCGAAAGCTTCAGCTTGCTGCTGGCAGGACTGGCGGCGGTGAGCCTGACGCTCGTGCCACCGGCGCGGCGGCGCGTCGGTAGCGGCACGCACGACCTGCCGTTGTTCCTGCTGACGGCGGGCTTCATTCTGGTGGCAATGGCTATGGCTTTTGAGTGGCGCTGGGTGGTGGTGGCATGGGGCACGTTTGCGGCGCTGACGGCCTGGGCCGCGCGCAGCTCCGCCAACGCCGGGCGCGACAATACACTGCCCCTGCAGTTCACAGCGGGGCTGGCCGCCACCGCCGCCTCGGCGGTCTGGCTGGGCCTCGCCTGGTCGCAGGGCAGGACTGACCTCATTTTCCTGAACCGCGTTTTCCTCGGCGGAGTGCTGGCGGCGGCGGCTTGGGCCCAGTTGGTCGCATCGCCGGGGTCGCTGCGCCCGGTGTCGTTTGTGGTGCTGCAACTGGTGGCGGTCAACGTGCTCGCACGGGAGTTGGCGCGGGCGGTGCCCTCGGTGCAGATCGGCGACCTGAACCTGGCGGTCGGCGCGCTGCTGGCGACGCTGGTCTATGCCACGGCGGGGGCGGGACAATGGCTGCGGGGCATCAACCGCCAGACGGACGGAGAAGGGGAGAAGGCGCTGCGCTTGGCGGGCTACGGCTGGCTGGGGGCGGCGGCGGGCAAGCTGCTCCTGTATGACCTCGGGGGCACCGACCTGCTTTTTCGGGCGGTGGCGGCGCTGGGCGTCGGGGCGATCTTCATCGGCGCGGCGCTCTGGGCCAATCACCAGCGGGTGAGCCGGCCTGCGGCGGAGCGCTGAGGGCTGTCAGCAGCGGCTGGCTGGATCATTGCGGCATTTCCCGCCGTCATGACCTGCCTCCCTAAACAGAGGGGACATTAAAGCCTGATATTTTGAGGCAGCTCCCCGTCGAGCACCGGCCCTGGATCGCTTCCTGCGGCAAGCTTTTGGGCTTCCGTCCTCGGCCGCGACCCAAGACCTACCCCTCAGCGCGGCGGGACTATTTCAGGCGCCGCGACCGCTTCACTGTCGCACTTCAAATCTGAAACTATTCCTTATTTCCATATACCTGCGGATGCAATTTTGATCTGCCCCTTCTCCTTCAGGACCGTAAACTCAAAATACTCCTTCTTTCCAGCGGGGGACGTGAAAACCTTCCGGAAGGTCCAACCCACTGTGCCGTCTGGGTCGGAAACATAGATAACATCTCCACCGGCAGACATAGCAGGAAACGCCCTCAAAGCCGGAATCTTATCTTTCAGGTAATGCTCCCGAAGGGCGCGACGTCCACCCATCTGGGAGATCGTGATGTTGCTTGTAAGCGCAACCATGGAATCGGCATCGACCGCAAGGGCGCCGTCCACGAACTTTCGCATGACGGCTTCATACGCGCCGGGGTCATCGCGCTGCATTACGCCGACAATCTGCTGCATCTCCTGCTGACCGGAAGTGCAGCCTGGAAGGATAGCAGCAATTCCGAGGGCGAGGACCGGCAAGAGTTTTTTCTTCATGGCTAGACATCATAGCTGCGTGCGAGACGCAGCGATAAATAAGGTGTGCTTGTCCCCTGAACGCGGGTTACCCGGTGAGGGGCAGAGCCGCAGGGCTGTGGCTGGAGTGGGAACAACAACCAAAACAACCAAAAACGGAGACAAGCACATGAAGGAGCTAAATAAATACGTGGGCCTGGATGTCCACAAAGATACCACGGTGGTGGCCGTGGCGGAGGCCGGCCGCGCCGGGGAGGTGAGAGTCTACGGGACGATCTCGAGCGACCTGGGGGCGCTGGAGAAGGTCCTGCGCAAGCTCGGCGGCGGGGATGCCGTCCCTCCACCCAGCCGGGCAGGAATTACTTAGGGGAACAGGCCGCGCTTGGCCTTGGCCTCGGCGACGCGCGAGATGCCGAGCACGAGCGCGGCGGTGCGGCGCGAACACTGGTATTTCGCCTTGGTCTCGTCGACCGAGGCCTTGGCCTTGGCGAGCATCTTGTGCAGCTTGTCGAAGACCTCCTCCTTGGTCCAGTAATACGCGGACTGGTTCTGCAGCCACTCGAAGTAGGAGACAATCACGCCGCCGGAGTTGCAGAGCACGTCGGGGATCAGCTCGATGTCGCCGCGCTGGGCGAGGATCCTGTCGGCCTCGTTGGTGGTGGGGCCGTTGGCGCCCTCGGCGAGGAGGCGGCACTTGAGCTTGCCAGCGTTCTGTTCGGTGATGACGCGCTCAAGAGCGGCGGGGATCAGAACGGTGCAGGGGAGTTCGAGCAGCTGGTCGTTGGTGAGCGACTCGCCGCCAGTGAAGCCCTGGAGCGACCGGTTCTTGGCGATATAGGCCAGGGCGTCCGGAATGTTAATGCCCTTCGGATTCGTGATGCCGCCCGTGAAATCGGAGATGCCGACGATCTTCGCCCCGGCGGCGGTGAGCGCGAGGGCGGTTTCGCTGCCGACGTTGCCAATGCCTTGGATGACGACGGTCGAGTCGGAGGTCTTGAGGCCCATGTCGGCGAGGTAGGCCTTGGTGAACCACGCGACGCCCTCGCCGGTGGCCTCCTTGCGGCCGAGCGAACCGCCGAGGGCGACGGGCTTGCCGGTGATGACGCCGGGGTCGAAGTGGCCGACGTGGTTGGAATAGGTGTCCATCATCCACGCCATGACCTGCTCGTTGGTGCCGACGTCGGGGGCGGGGATGTCGAGGTGGGGGCCGATGAAGGTGGCGATCTCCTGCATGTAGCGCCGGGAGAGGCGCTCGAGTTCGCCGTTGGACATGTCGCGGGCGTTGACGACCACGCCGCCCTTGGCGCCGCCGAAGGGCAGGCCGACGAGCGAGCATTTCCAGCTCATCCACATGGCGAGCGCGGCAACTTCGCCGAGCGTGACATCGTGGTGGAAGCGGATGCCGCCCTTGGCCGGGCCGGTGGAGATGTTGTGCTGGACGCGGTAGCCCTCGAAGGTCTCGACCTTGCCGCTGTCCATCCGGACGGGGAGAGTGACGATGAGGGTGCGACGGGGATACTTGGCGCGCTCGCGGACGCCGGCATCCATGCCGATGATATCAGCGGCGGCGTCAAACTGATGGCAGGCCTGCAGAAAAACGGGCGAGTCGTAGATGGAATGAGAGAGGGCCATGGGGCGGAGGGGGTTGGATGAAAAGGGAAAGGCGGGCAGGTTGGCGAATTGAGCGGCGATTAGCAATTGGCTTCCGGCGGACGCCGGCATTCAATGAAGAAGGCTTATCGGAGGCATAGGCCCGATGATTATGGCAAACGGATCCAAGACGCTCTTCTGGCTGGGGCGGAAAGTGTTGATTGCCATCCTGCCCGCGGCGGTTGCCCTCGGGGCGGCGGCCGGTTGGCTCCATTGGCAAGATGAGCCACACGCGGAACAGTCAAGGCAAACGGCGATCCGTGAATTCATTGCTGAAAGCAACCGGCTGACGGCGGAGCTGGCCAACCTCAGGGGGCAAATCGACGACTGGCGAATCCAGCGGCGAGCGCTGCTTGAGCGAACACGGCAGGCCGCCACTGTGGCCGAGCAGTTGGAGGAAGCGACGAGTGGAATCAATCGGCTGACCTCAGACTCGGCGCAATTGCGCGAAGACCGGGAACGCCTGCGGCGGATGCGGGAGAGGGCAACACTTGCAAGCCGGCGGGCGGATGAACTCGAGCAAACGCTGACGCGCCTGCAATGGCGGAAGGACGGCGTGGAGATCGCGGTCGCGCGGGTCGCGCGGCAACTGCAGGCGGCGCAGTCCCCGGGATCCCGCGCGGCCTACTATCTACTCGCCGCGTGGCAGCGTTATGGGATCCACTTCCTGGTTATCATCCTTTTGATTCTGGCGCTGGAGTATCTGCTGTCCAGTCGCCGCAAAGCCGCCGGTTGATGGAGCAAAGCCGGGAAGGATGAACGGGAGTTGCCCCGCGGCGCCCCTTGGCTACGGATAAGCCATGTTGTTCAAGCTGCACTCCGATTACCAGCCGACGGGAGACCAGCCGCGCGCGATCGCGCAGTTGGTGCAATCGCTCCGGGCCGGCCACCGCCACCAGACACTGCTCGGCGTGACCGGCTCGGGCAAGACGTTCACCATGGCCAACGTCATCGCCCAGCTCGACCGGCCGGTGCTCATCATCTCGCACAACAAGACCCTCGCCGCGCAGCTCTACTCGGAGTTCAAGAATTTCTTCCCCGGGAACGCCGTGGAATATTTCGTCAGCTACTACGACTACTACCAGCCGGAGGCCTATGTGCCGTCGAGCGACACCTTCATCGAGAAGGATTCGTCGATCAACGAGGAGATCGAGCGGCTGCGCATCTCGACCACCAGCTCGCTGGTCAGCCGGCGCGATGTCATCGTGGTGGCGAGCGTCTCGTGCATCTACGGGCTGGGTTCGCCCGAGGATTTTGCGGCGATGCGCATCCAGCTCCGGCGCGGCGGCGGGATGGGGCGCAACAAATTCCTCGAGCGCCTCGTCGACAATCTCTACGAGCGGAACGATTACGAGCTGAAGCGCGGCGCCTTCCGCGTGCGGGGCGATACCGTCGACGTGATGCCGGCCTACCTCGAGCACGGACTGCGCGTGGAGTTTTTCGGCGATGACATCGAAGCCCTGACGGAATTCGAACCGGTCAGCGGCGCCGTGTTGCGCAAGATCGACCAGTTTGACCTCTACCCCGCGAACCAATACGTGACAACCAAGGGCCGGCTCGACGCGGCGGTCACGGGCATCAAGGCCGAGCTGGAGGAGCGGGTGGCCTTGTTCGAGCGGGAGCAAAAATACCTCGAGGCGCAGCGCATCCGGATGCGCACCAGCTACGATCTGGAAATGCTGCAGGAAATGGGATTCTGCAGCGGGATCGAGAACTACTCCCGGCACCTCACCGGCCGGAAGACGGGCGACCGCCCGTTCTGCCTCATCGATTTTTTCCCGCAGGACTTACTGCTCTTTATCGACGAGAGTCACGCCACGGTGCCGCAGATCGGAGGGATGTATAACGGTGACATCGCGCGCAAGAAAACCCTGGTTGATTTTGGCTTCCGTCTGCCCTCGGCGCTCGACAACCGCCCGCAGAATTTCTCCGAGTTCGAAAAGATCACCGGCCAGACCGTCTATGTGTCGGCAACTCCCACGAAATTCGAACTGGAGCGCTCCGCGGTCATCGCGGAGCAGGTGATCCGGCCGACCGGGCTGCTGGATCCGGAAATCTTTCTGCACCCGCTCAAAGGTCAGGTCGAGCATCTGATGGGTGAAATCCGGACGACCGTGGTGCAGGGCGACCGAGTGCTGGTCACGACCCTCACCAAGCGGCTGTCGGAGGATCTCACGACCTACTTGCGCGAGGCGAAGATCCGCGTCGAATACCTGCATTCCGACATTGATGCGCTCGAGCGCGTGGAAATTCTCCGCAACCTCCGGCAGGGCAATTTCGATGTGCTGGTCGGCATCAATCTGCTGCGCGAGGGACTCGATCTGCCCGAGGTCTCGCTGGTCGCGATCCTGGACGCCGACAAGGAGGGGTTTCTCCGCAGCGAGACCAGCCTGATGCAAACGGCCGGCCGGGCCGCGCGCCATGAGAAGGGTCGCGTGATCTTTTATGCCGATGTCGTCACGGAGTCCATCCGCCGGACGATGGCGGAGGTGAAACGGCGCCGCGAAAATCAGCTCGCCTACAACCGGGAGCACGGCATCACGCCGCGCGGGGTGAAGCGGGCGGCCCAGGCCAGCCTGCACGTCTACGACGGCAGCGGGCGGGACCGCGCTGCGGTCGTGGCCGAGGCGAATCCGGACGACGTCGCCGCGGTGATCGCCGAACTGGAGGACGAGATGCAAGAAGCGGCGAACAAGCTCGAATTCGAGCGGGCGGCATTGTTACGCGACCAAATCAATGTGCTGAAATCAGGCGACACCCAGCGGGCGGGTGGCAAATCGGTCAGCTATGTTTCCCGCAAAGGTCGCGGTCCGGCCGCACCCCGCCGCTGACTATTCCTCGCCCTCGGTCGAACGGCACTCGTTCATTACGCGGAGCCAGATTTCGCGGAGGTCAAAGAGGCGGGGCAGGGCGAATTCCCGGAAGCGAGTCAGGGTGGTAGCGTCGGCTGCGGAGGGCTGGCTGAGCTGAGCCAGAGTGATATTGAGTTGCTGAAGGGCGCGTTTGAAAAAGCAAAGCGCGAGGGTGTAGTCGCCTAGATCAAGCGCCTGGATCGCCTGCAGCGCCTGATTGTGCCCGCGGTAGAGCGATGCCTGGACCGCCAGGGCGAGCGGGGCGGGAACGGCCCCGGAGGCCCCCACGGTGCGCTCCCAGGCAGCGAGCAAGCTGAGGGTGAGAGCCTGCGTTGAGATATAGACGGGATTGCGGTGCAGCGTGTAGGGTTCCCAGTTGCCCTCAAAGGCGTCAGCTTCCGTCGCCTCCTCCTCGGGGGTGGAAATTTCGCCCGCTTCGGTTTCGCTCAACTCCCAGCCCATGCGCCGGGCGGTCTCGTCGATGCGATCGGTGGTGCCGGTCAATTGCTCGTAGTGAACCAGATATTGCCGGACAGTCTCGTCCTGCTCGGCGAGGTAGCGCGTCCAGTCGACTTCGGTCCAGGAAAGCTCGCTCCGCTCGTCCCAGTCGTTGTCAAACAGCCCGTCGGAATCTTGGTTGTTCATTTCAGAGGTGGAAGCGGCAAGCGCGTCAGGGGCAGTGTGCGCAGCACTGGGGCGCTGGCAAATAAAATTCTGGATTGCACGCGCTGCCGGTTGGTGTTGAGTGCCGCTCACGGGCCGTTTCTCATCCGAACATGACAGAGGTGCATCACGAGACGGTGTTGTTCAGCGGCCGCGTGCAGGGCGTCGGCTTCCGCTACCAGGCACTGCAACTGGCGCGGGAATACGAGGTATCCGGCTATGTGCAGAATCTGCCCGACGGCCGCGTGCGGATCGAGGTGGAGGCCACGGCGGCGGAAACGGCGGCCTTCATTGCCGCGATCACCGAGCGCATGAGGGGATTCATCCGCCAGACGGAGCGCACCTCTGAACGACGCGTTGCGCAATTTCGCGGGTTTGGCATCCGATGAGTGGCGTGACGGAAAATATAGCCATCCGGGCGGAGAGCATGGTCAAGGATTACGCCCGCGACTGGCTCGGACGGCGCTGGCGCGCACTGGATGGTTTGAGCTTCACCGTCACCTGCGGCCAGATCTGCGGGCTGGTCGGACCCAACGGCTCAGGCAAGAGCACGACGCTGAAGATCCTGGCGGGTCTCGCATCGCTCTCAGGCGGGCGATGCACCATGCTCCCCGACAGGAGCAAAGGAGAAATCTCCCCCGGCCGGATTGCATATTTGCCGGAGACCCCCTCCTTCCCAACGCATCTGACCGGGACCGAAGTGCTCACCCACTTTGCCCGGTTGTCGGGGCTGGAGCGAAGTGAAGCGGCAATGGCCGTGAGCGCCGCATTGGGGCGCGTCGATCTGGGAGCAGGTTCCATGCGGCGCACGGATGAATACTCCAAGGGCATGCGGCAGCGGTTGGGGCTGGCGCAGGCGCTGCTGCGTCGCGCGGATCTGGTGCTGCTCGACGAGCCGGCCGCCGGACTGGACCCGCTGGGCGTGGAAATACTGGGTAACATTATCCGTGAGTTGAAATCCTCGGGGGTCACGGTCGTGCTGTCCTCGCATTTTCTGCCGCAGATCGAAGAGTGGTGTGATAGTCTGGTGATGCTGGTGCAGGGCAGGGCGCTGTTCCGTGGCACACAGTCCGAGGTGCGGACAGCGGGCGGACTGCATCGGATTTACGTGGCGCGGATGAAATCATGACCGAAGGGAAGAAAATCCTCCAATCCGTGCGGCGTATCCAGCGGCTTAGCCTTGCGGCGGTTCGCGAGTCCATCCGGCAACGGGTGGCCTGGCTGCTGCTGGCTGTCGCACTGCTACTCACGTTCGCGGGGATGAGGCTGCGGGAATTCAATTTCGGGATTCACGAGGCGCGGTTCCTAAGCGATTTTGCCACGGGGACACGAACACTCCTTGGCGGTCTTCTCGCGTTGCTTCTGCCGGTGTTGCTGTTTTTCCCGGCATTGGAGCGGCAGACGCTGCAGCTCGATCTCATGCATGGAGCCAGCCGCGGCGAATGGCTGTTCAGCCGTCTGTTCGCGGTCTGGGTGCAACTGGCCTGCTTCGTGGCCGTAACAACCGGGGTCCAGGCCATACTGCTTTACTGGCGCGGGCTGCCCTTCGACCTGGCCGGGCTCACGCTTGATACGGTCATGGCTTTCGTTCGATTAGCCGTGATCGCCGCGGCATCACTGCTGCTCTGCACGCTCTGCGCGAGCTCGTTGCTGGTGTTGGGACTGGGAGCGCTGTTCGTGATGGCGGGCCAGCTCGCCCCGGTGCTGGGTCATGGATGCAATTATGAAAGCGGTATCGTTTGCTCAATTGGTGCCCTGCTCAGTGGACTGGTGCCCAATTTGCAAATTCTCGACTCCCCGACAGCTGGGACTGACCTCGCAGGATTGCCGGCAATCACCTGGGTCATTCTTTACGGCAGCGGCTACTGCCTGCTTTACGCGAGTCTGGCTGGCTTGGCATTTTTCCGCCGTGAGCTCTAGGCGGAATATTTTGGTTCCATATCTGGCGCTGTTGCTGGTGGGCGCGAGCCTGCTGCCGATGCTCGGATCCCAACTCAGGCCAGTGCTCAGCCGCGATCTTCCCGGAATCCAGCTGATGGGCGGCGGCAGCTGGTTCGTCGCCGCGGGCGGCTATCGCACCATCCTCGCCGACTGGTTCTGGTTGGAAGCCAACAAGGCCTGGGAACGGCAGGAAGCGGACCGGACCACCAATCTGATCCATCTCGCCGCCACCGCTGACCCGCAGTGTTTGTATTTCTGGCTGAATGGCGCGCGCATTCTCTGCTACGACATTCCCGTCTGGCAGACAGCCGGCCACAACCCGCCGGCTGGCGTCGTGGTCCGCTGGCGGAAGGAAGCCGCCGGCCGGGCGCTCGCTTTCCTGGACGAGGCTGAGCATTGGCATTCAAGGGCACCCGAACTGGCGGTGGAGAAAGGAAATATTGCCTGGCGTGCCCTGGGTGACCTCGAGGCGGCGGCGCAGCACTACCGGCGCGCCGCCCAGCTGCCGGGTGCACCGTTTTACGCCGGCCGGATCCACGCGGAACTGTTGGTGGCGCTCGGCCGAATGCGCGAGGCGCGTGACTGGTTGCGCGAATTACTGCCGCGGCTGCCAGCGGGAAATCCCGATGCCCGCGTCCCCGTTGTGCGGGAGCGACTGCTTTACTTGGAGCGCCAAGTCGAAAGGCCGGAGAAATAGCCGGCGATGCTTTGACATCACGCGGCATTCTGATTGGAAAAGCCCTCACCCCAAACTACCTGTCGATGTCACCTCATTTACATATTGCGTGGCCTTATCTGCTCCTTGCCTCGTTGCTGTTATGTTTGCCGCGCCAATGGCTGAGGGTGGGCCGGGTATTCGCTCCCGCGAGGCGCGCGCCCAAAAACGCCTTGGAGAAATTTTCCTCCGGTCCCGCGCAGGATCCGAGTGACAGATCCCTGAGCCTGGGGAAGGAATTGCGCAGCAAGCGCAATTACATCGATATTCTGCGCGCCGCCGCCGGGGGCTACTGCCTGCGGTATTTTACCTTTGTTGCGACAGACGACAGGGCGAAGATGCAGATGCTGTTCATCCAGGGCGTCCTCCTGCTGGTGGCGATACTTATTCAGAGCATTCGCTTTGAGGGCAGGTTCGGTTTCTTCGCTCCGTGCTTT
Organism: Opitutaceae bacterium; assembly: GCA_023269565.1. Classification (GTDB taxonomy): domain Bacteria; phylum Verrucomicrobiota; class Verrucomicrobiia; order Opitutales; family Opitutaceae; genus JAHFTD01. The sequence continues at coordinate 25,949 of JAHFTD010000004.1, forward strand.
TATTACATCGGACTGAGCACCGGATATATGAGCTACATCGTCGGCCCTTTTGCCATGCTGCTGCTTTTTGCGATCAACCCCATTATTCCGAATCCCCGCATGTTTGTCGCCACCTATGGTTTGCTCCTCCTGCCTTTGGGCTGGCTTCTTGCCGAGAAAATGGAGCAGGTAAATCTCATGACCAGCCTCGTGCTGCTGCCCCCGGTGCTGAGCCTGATGACCCGGCGGCCAATGGTGATTTACGCCAAAAAAATCAAACACAACTGATGTTTCCTCTTCGGCACGGTGTTGCATGGCCCGTCTGGGTCGAGGCCGCCCGGCCCAGCACCTTGCCGGCCGCAGTCATCCCGGTGCTGCTGGCGACGGTGCTCGCCGCGGTGCATCACTCGGCGGATTTCCCCAAGGCGGCGGTCTGTCTGGGCTTTGCCCTGCTCGTGCAGATCGGCACCAATTTTGCCAACGACTACTTCGATTTCATTAAGGGCGCCGATACGTCTCGGCGCGTCGGCCCGCGGCGCGCCGTGGCGGCGGGACTCGTCACCCCGGACCAGATGCGACGTGCGATATGGTTGGCTTTTGGCGCGGCATTTCTGCTCGGATTGCTCCTAGTTCGCGATGGTGGCTGGTGGCTGCTGCCGGTCGGCCTGCTGAGCATCGCGAGTGGCCTGGCCTACACCGGCGGGCCGTGGCCGCTCGGTTACAACGGGCTCGGCGATATTTTTGTCTTCGCCTTCTTCGGCCTCGTGGCCGTGGGTGCGACTTTTTACGTGCAAGCCGGTTATCTGGCGCCTGCGGCGCTCCCGGTGGGCGCGGCGGTCGGATTGCTCGCGGCGAATATTCTGGTCGTGAACAACTACCGCGACGCCGAGACCGACGCCACCGCGGGCAAACGCACACTGGTCGTCCGTTACGGGAAAAAATTCGCCGTCTGGCAGTATGCGTTGTCCGCCCTCGTCGCGCTGCTGGCCGCGCCCGCGCTGCTTTTGTCCGGCTACCGCGGGCCCGTGCTGCTGCCGCTGCTGCTGACCCCGTGGGCGGTGAATCTTACCCGCCGACTTGCCGTGTCGAGCGAACCCAAGGAACAAATCGCCCTGCTTGCAGCGACGGCCCGATTTCTCGCCGCTTATGGAGGACTACTCGGAGTTGGACTACTCTTGGGGAAATAAATAATTGGTGACTGCCGTGCGGAGCCCAGTTTGGGGCCGGGTAGCCATGCAGAACGAAACGCGTCCACCAGCAGGGTCTTACTCGCGGGTTTTCGAATCCAAAATAAGAGTGACCGGGCCGTCGTTGACGAGGGCGACGTCCATGTAGGCGCCGAACTCGCCGGTCTGCACCGCGCGGCCGAGCGCGGTGGAGAGCTGGGCGATAAACTGTCCGTAGAGCGGCCGGGCGTGTTCAGGACGTGCGGCTTGGTTGAACGACGGGCGCGTGCCTTTCTGGGTGCTGGCGTGCAGGGTGAACTGGCTGATGAGCAGAATGCCGCCGGCGATGTCAGCGACTGAGAGGTTCATGTGGCCGCTGGCATCGGCAAAGACGCGAAGTCGCACGATTTTCCGGGCGAGCCATTCGCCGTCGACGGTAGTGTCGGTTTCCTCTACGCTGGCGAGCACGAGCAGTCCACGCTCAATGCGTCCGACAACGCGCCCGTCGACGGTGACGCTGGCGGAGGAGACGCGCTGGAGCACGACGCGCATGGCGCGCGACTAAAACGTGACGTGCGGCTCGACGTCGGCGTCGTAGTTCACGCCGGGCAGACCGAAGCCGAATAGTTTGAGGAACTCGGCGCGATAGCCAGTGATGTCGGTGAGCTGCGCGAGATTCTCCGTGGTGACCTGTGGCCAGATCTCAGAGATGGCGGCCTGCACCTCGGGGCGCATCTCCCAGTCGTCGACCCGGGTGCGGCCTTCGGCGTCGAAGTTGAGTCTGCCGTTGGCGTAGAGTTGGGTCGAGAAGAGGCGCTGCATCTGCTCAATGCAGCCTTCGTGAGTGCCCTGGGCTTTCATGATCTTGTAGAGAATGGAAATGTAGAGCGGCACGACCGGGATGGCGGAGCTGGCCTGGGTGACGAGCGCTTTGTTGACGGAGATGAAGGCGCGGCCGCCGCCGTGGGCCTGCAGTTTGGCATCAATGGCGCGGGCGGCGCGCTCGAGGTCGACCTTGGCGCGGCCGATGGTGCCATCCTTGTAGATGGGCCAGGTGTGGACTGGTCCGAGGTAGGAGAAGGCCATCGAAGTGGCACCGGGCGCGAGGAGTTTCGCGTCGGCGAGGGCCTGGATCCACATTTCCCAGTCCTCGCCGCCCATGACGGCGACGGTGTCGGCGGCCTCCTGTTCGTTGGCCGGCTCGATGGTGATCTCGCTCACGATGCCCTTGTCGGGGTCGACGGTCTTGTTGGTGTAGGGCGCGCCGAGGGGCTTGAGGACGGACTTGTGAACCACGCCGGTGCGCGGGTGGGTGCGGCGGGGCGAGGCGAGCGAGTAGACGACGAGGTCAATAGGCCCCATGTCGCGGGCAATGATCGTGAGTGCCTGCTGTTTGATGTCGGTGGAGAAGGCGTCGCCGTTGAGGTTTTCCGCGTAGAGTCCGGCGGCGCGGGCGGCGCGGGTAAAAGCGATGGAGTTATACCAGCCGGGAGTGGCTGTGCGGCCGTCCTCCGACGGGCGCTCGAAAAAGATCCCGAGGGAGCCGGCACCGGAGCCGAAGGCGGCGGTAATGCGCGAGGCAAGGCCGTAGCCAGTCGAGGCACCGATCACGAGGATCTTTTTCGGACCGTGGTTGATCGACCCCTTGGACATTACATGGTGGATCTGCTCCTGAATGTGCGCGGCGCAGCCGGTGGGATGGGCAGTGACGCAAACGAAGCCGCGCACCTTCGGTTTGATAATCATGGCGGGAAAACTCTGCGGAGTGGCCCGCGAGCGTCGAGCCTGAACTGCCTCAGGGGAATTTGGCCTTACCCCATACCCAGTCACCAAGCCGAAACGGGCGATTAGCGCCCAAGCAGCAAGTAACTGGCAGGGGGGTGCGGGTCTAAACCATTTTGCTCAAGGCCCAGTGCGAAGCGCGCATTCGGTGGGATGGGCTTGAGGGTCTGGAAGGAGAGAAGAGAGCCGCCTGCCAAAGCGAGTTGGATCGCACCAGTGTTCCGGGGTTCAGGATCAAGAATCCATAGCTGATATTCCTGATTGCCGGACGGGGCGGGCAGTTTCTCGGCGACCAACAGCCCCGTCTGCCGGTTGGTGTCCAGAATTAGTATGGCTTTCGCTCCGTCAGGGCAGCCCGGCTGTGGCACAAGCGCGATGACTTGCAGGTGGCTCAAGTCCAGCCGGAGAGCGAGCTGGCGGCCGAGGTCATTGATCAGGCTCTCGGCGAGGAGGGTGCGCTCCCGCAACTGCCCATCGGACATTTTCAGCGCGACCGCAATCAGGTCGTGCTCGGTCTGCCGCGACTGGTTTTCCGAGCGCAGGAAAAGGTTCCGCTCGGCCAGCCAAGCGGCGGCGAGCAAGGCGACGGCCGTGAACACCCAAGGAATGATGCTTAAAAGTCGGGGCATGACAGTCAGAGCACGACGAGCCCGAGGATGCCGAGCGCCAGCAACAGGGCGAGCACGCCAAGGATAAATCGTTCCTGCTTGGTCAGGGAGAAGGGCATGTCAGAGGCCGGCAGTCTGGAGGTTGGCAAAGATTTCGCGCACGATCGGCTCGGGGGCGAGCTTTTCCCACGGCTGGTTGCTGGAAACACGGATGAAATACTGCGAGCCTTGGCGGCGGAACCCGTAGCGCAGGGCTATCTCGAGCAAGGCCGGCACGGAGTAGGGGTCGCGGTAGTTGATCACGCGGCCGTCGTAGACATGCCAAAACCAGACGTGCTCCCTCACGGAGCCGGCGTTGCGAAACAAACGGTGCTCGGCGACCGGCAGCGGGCGCGTTCCGAGCATCAGCCGTTGCTGCATCTCCGGCTGGCTGAGGGAGGTCCAGCCGGCACCGGGCCAGCAGGCGTCGGGAGTGTGCGCAGCAACCTGGCTGACCGGCGTCTGTCCGGGTGCCCAGTAGGCCACATAGACCGTCAACAAGACATTTTCCTCGCCCTCCCGCCGCAGGTAGCTTCGCTCGGCGAGGTGCTTGGTTTTCAGGACGGATGCTGCGCGCGGCAGATCCGTAGGCGTCTGCACCAGCCAGCCGGGGGCCGCTCGCGGCAGGAATGCGTAGAGATCGGGAGCCTGCCCTGGGCGGACAGCGGCCGGCTGGCCGTGCCACAGGAAAAACACGCCCAGCGCAACCACCACGACCATGCCCGCCAGAACGAGGCGCGGCTGCCAGCGACTGGTGGCCGTTGCTGGAGACCTGACACCGGATGGAGGGGGGAGAGGCGCGACGGAAGAACCGAGCAGCAGCGCCAGCCCGGCCAGCCCGAGCGAAGTGAAGGCCAGAATTGCGTAGCCCGTGGTGTCGTGCCAAAATCCCTCAATACGCACGCCGGCGTTGACCAGCAGCGTCAGAATGAGCGAGCGGAAGAAGTTCATGCCGACGGCCAGCAACGGTGCGACGATGATGAGCACCATGCGCCCGGTAGGCCGCCGCACAAGCCAGGCGGAGAAAAAGAGGCCCGCGTAGACACACGATAGAAGACTGCGGATGCCGCTGCAGGCATCCTCGATCCCCACACTGGTTGTGGCCAGTTGAATGATGTTGCCCTGTTGGCGCGCAGGGATGCCGGCAAGGTGCAGCGCATTCAGCACAAAGTGTGTCACCATGGTCTGTAACTCCAGCATCAAGCGCGCGTAGGTGCCGGGCGGCAGCGGCGCGGAGAGCAGCCAGAGACCGATGGCGGTGAGACTGACCCAGTTGAAAGGCAGGGCGCGCACGCGTTCGCCAGCGAGCATCAACAGAGTGGCGAGCAGGAAAAGTCCCAGCGAGCCGGCGAGGACAAATACCACCGCCGAGTGCGACCATTCCACGGAGGCGGCCAGCACGCCGGCAAAAGCGAACAGCACCACCGCACCGCCCGAAGCCAGGCCGGTTGCCCACAGCCACGGCCAGCCCGCCGGCAGCCAGCGCAGCGGACCGATGCGGCCGCTCTCCCAGAGCAGAAGCGCAAAGGTGAGTGGGGCGAAGAATCCGTGTGAGAGGTCGGGATTGTCGCGCCAGTTGGGCCAGACCAGGACACAATATGATCCGATGAAAAGTGCCGCCATGGTGGCAGCACTCCGATGAAACCAGTCAAGACGGATCCGGTCCGGCGTGGCGGAGGGAAGCGCGACAGATACACTCATCGTGAGGAGAAGAAGGGCGGCACCGGGAAACAGGGGACGACATGACGACGAACCGGGTCAAAACTAGGGCCGGGTCGTGAAGCGGCAAGGCGCAACTTGCCCGGAAAGCCTCTCGGATTGTTTGGAAATATAAATGAGCACGGGTAAGCAAAACTGGCTGCTGGCGCCGCTTTACTTGAATTATGAGAACTACCCGCCACCTCCTAGCCACCCTCTTGGCACTCATCTCCTTGTCCGCCACTGCCGCCGTCGAAGTCGGACAGGCTGCACCGAATTTCACCCTGACTGACCTCAATGGCAAATCCCGTTCGCTTTCTGATTTCAAAGGTAAGACCGTCGTGCTCGAATGGTTCAATCCCGACTGCGCGTTCATTCAGAAACACTACCTTAGCGGAAACATGCAGAAGCTCCAGCGCGCCGCCACCAGTGACGATGCGGTCTGGCTGCAAATCAATTCCGCTGCTCCGGGCAATGAAGGTGACTACACGCCGGTCGCCGTCGCGAAATGGCTGAAGGAAAAAGATGCTGCTGCAACCGCCTACCTGCGTGATCAGAACGGCGACGTCGGTCACCTCTACGACGCGCGCACGACGCCCCACATGTTCATCATCAATGCCGCTGGCACGCTTGTTTACCAAGGAGCAATCGACAGCATCCGCTCTACGAAGATGTCGGACGCTGCCAAGGCGAGGAACTATGTCAGTGCAGCGCTCGCGGACATTAAGGCGGGGCGTCCTGTCGCCACAAACGCCACGCAGCCCTACGGTTGTTCAGTAAAATACTGAGCCGGCCGTCGTCGGTCCGCCGATCAGGGGGGCACTTTTCATCGAGCCTCTGCCCAGCGGCCACACGCTCGGTTTTCCGGACCCGATCAATCCGCGACGTCGAACAGCTCCGCATGCAGCTCGCCCGCGGCGACGCGCGCGACCGGGCCGGTCATCTTGATGGCGTAGTCCGGCCCGATGCCGATGCCCAGCGCTCCGCCCGGCATATGGACGCTGAGTTGCGTATCCACCAGCCCCAACCGGTGCGCGACCGCGGCGGCGGCGCAGGCGCTGCTGCCGGAGGCGAGGGTGTAGCCTACCCCGCGCTCCCAAAGCTCGAGGCGGATGTTGGCGCGGTCGATGACTTGGAGGAATTGCACGTTGGCCTTGCGCGGGAAATTCGGGTGCACCTCGATGCCGGGGCCGTAGCGGCGCGCAAGGGTCTCGGAGATTTCCGGCAGCACGATCACGCAATGTGGATTACCGATGGTCGCGGCGCAGTAGGTGAATTCGCGGTCCTGGATTTTAATCGGCTCGTTCAGCACTTCGCGCGGCGGGCCAGCGACGGGGACCTCTGTGTTGGCGAAACTGACACGGCCCATCGCCACGGTGATGAGCCGGCCAGCGTCGAACACCTGTGATTCCACGACACCGCCTGGGGTGGCGATGGTGAAGGGTGCACTGCCCACCTTGCCCTGGTCGTGCAAAAAGCGTGAAAAAATGCGCAGGCCGTTGCCGGATACCTCCGATTCCGAGCCGTCGGGGTTGAAGATGCGCAGGCCGAACTGCGCGGCAGCCGACGGCGACGGACCCCAGAGGATGCCGTCGGAACCGACGCCAAAGTGCCGATGGCAGAGGACACGGACCTGCTCCGGGGTGGGCGCGGAACAGTCCGGGAAATCGGCCGGATCCAGCACCAGGTAATCGTTGCCCAGGGCGTGGTATTTGGCGAAACGCATCGTGGCTAAGCGTTGAGGAACGCAAAAGCGGCGCGCAACGACTCTTTTCCCTCTGTCTCGAGATTGTCGCCGTGCGCGACGAGGATGCGGTCGAAATCCCAAGCGAGGATGTGCTCCAGCGAGGCCCGGAGGGCGGCGCGATCCTGAATCACGGCCTTGACCATGCGCGAGGGGGTGAAGCGGCAGTAGCAGCCGTTGAGCCGCAACAGCACCCGGCTGAGCAGCGGCATCTCGGGTCCGAGATTGAAGGCCAGGTCGGCGACGAGAAGCGTGCGGCTGGGCCGATGCAGAAACACGACCTCGTGCAAACGCGGGATGCCCTGGATGACGTGCTGGTCGAGAAGACCGGCCCAAGCCGGGTGTGGGGATTCGCCCAGCCGGTCGGTGAGAGAGAAGTGAGGGAAAATTTTATGGAAGGCCGGCGGCGCGTGGAAGCGCACACCCGGATAGCGCGGGAGCCAGTCTTCGAGATAGGTGTCGTGAATGTAATTAGGCGCGAAGATGTGCGCGACCGCGCCCAGCGCGGCGAGTTCGGCGGCAAGAGCGCCGGAATAGGCAGCCGGCGAGTGCAACCAGAGCGAGCCATCGGCGAGCCGGGCGACGGTCAAGCGGTGGCCGAGCGCTATGCCGAGGACGGTCATCGGGGCGTTGTATTCCCACAGGCCGGGACCGATTGGGTTGAGCATGCTAGCGGGGCGCTGAAGACGGGGCCTGGGCAGTGAAGAGCCGACGTTCCTTGATGAGCGTGGCCACCGGCGCGGGCACCATCTGCTCCCAGCGGGTGTCGCCACGGCGGATGCGCTCGAGCACGTCGCGGGCAAAGATGCCGAGGTAGGCTTCATTGCAGCCGACGAGACCGGCGAGGTGGCGGTTTTCCAGCAGGTGCGCGTAGAGGTGCCGGAGGTGCGGCGAGACCAGCAGATTGTCCGCAGTGATCAAATCGCCGCTGACCGGCAGCACACCGCTTTCGGTTGCGCCGGCGCCCACGGTTTGAAAATAGTAGGCATAGGCGTCGCGCCGCATGGGGTAGATGTAGATTTTGACGGCGTGCCGCAGCATGCGGCCGAAAAATTCCAGGATGCCGCCGTCGAGCTGCTCGTGCTGCTTTTCGTCGAACAGTTCGGCGAGGTTGGCGACACCCATGGTCACGCCGACCATTTCTGTGGTGTAGCGGCGGAAGTAGGCGACGAGCCGGTGCAGCTCGGTGTAGTTTGAAACCAGTGTGGTGAGGCCGAGCATACCAAGGAGGTCGGCGCGGGCGAGGAAGTCGTCGGCGTCGAACGCGCCGCCCTCGAGGAAGAGATCCATGCCCATCTCGGCGAGGACAACAACGTCCTTCTCGCGCACTAGGGGCTCCTCGCGGAACTGCGCGGTGGCGGTGCGGAACATATCAACACCGACATGCGTGACCGGGCGGAAGCTGCCGCGGCCCATGAGCACGGCCTTGCCGTTGAACGCCTCGAAAGGCAGGAGCATCTCGCCGCCGGGGGCGAAAAGCACGGCGTTGGTCAGGCCGTGGCGGACGAGGTGGAGCGAGAGCAGCCGGTGGTCGAGGCGCTGGAAGGCCGGGCCCGAAAACTTCAGCATATCGACCTCGATGCGGTCGGTGCCGACATTGTCGACCAGCGAGCGGATGAGCCGACGGGGGTCGTCGTGGTAGTTGAAAGCGCCATAGATGAGGTTAACGCCGACGATACCGAGCGCCTCCTGCTGCAGGACGTTTTTTTTGTCCCACATGCGGACATGAATGAGGATGTCGTTGGGCTCCTCCAGCGGTTCGCGCTGGAAACGGATGCCGAGCCAGCCGTGGCCGTCGCTGGTGCCGCGGGTGCTTTTTGCGGCGACGGTGTCAGCGAAAACGAAGAAGCGCGTGCGTTCGCCGCGCTGGCCGGCGAGGCGTTCCTTGAGCAGACGGTATTCGTGGTCGAGCATCGTCTGCAGGCGCTCGCGGGAAACGTAGCGCGGGGCCTTGCCGTAAATGGAGTCGCTGAAGGTCATGTCGTAGGCCGACATGGTTTTGGCGATGGCGCCGGAGGCGCTGCCGACCTGGAAGAAAATGCGTGCGACTTCCTGCCCGGCGCCGATCTCGGCGATAGTGCCGTAATGCGTGCCGTCGAGGTTGATCGTCAGAGCCTTGCGGTTGGTGGTAAGGAGTTCCTGCTTCTCGCTCATGGGTCGGCACAATCTAGTCCGTTTTGCCGGCGGTTGGAAAGGACTACTTCGCGGACTAGGCGCCAGCAGGAGAATACCAAGGGGCAAAGCACCGGCCGCGCGGGCGTAGGTCTGACCATTCCGGCCGGCGGGCGTGGGTGTTTTTCGCTGGTGAGTGCGGATAGCCGGGTCTACCTTGCGGGCATGAAGAATTTCTTCACCTCCTTTTTTGCCACGCTGACGGCCTTGGCCGTGTTCTGCGCCGGGTGCGTGCTTTGCTTATTCCTCTTCCTCGGGGCGATGGCCGCTCTGGGAGACAAGACGGTCGTCGTGTCGAAGGATTCCTATCTTGTCCTCAACCTGTCCGCCAACATCCAGGACACACCGGCGCAGATGGAGGGTTTGGAGGAATTCACGGAGGCCTTTGGCGGGCGTGGCGAGCACATCCTGCAGTTGCGCGAAGTCACGCGCGCGTTGCGCGCGGCAGCGGGCGATCCCGAGATCAAGGGTCTGTATCTTACCGGCCAGCTTCGGCCGCAGGGCTACGGGGCGGGCTACGCGGCGCTGAAGGAAGTCCGAGAGGCAGTCGAGGCATTCCGGGCGGCGGGCAAACCAGTGACGGCCTACCTGAATTTTGCCACGACGCGCGATTTCTATGTCGCTTCGGCCGCCAGCGAGTTGGTGCTCGATCCCTACGGCGCGGTGCTGATGAACGGCCTGGCGACGCAGCCGATGTTTTACGCGGGGGCGTTTGAAAAATTCGGCATCGGCGTGCAGGTGACACGCGTGGGCAAATACAAAAGCGCCGTCGAGCCCTATACGCGCCGCGACATGAGCCCCGAAAGCCGGCAGCAGACGCAACAGTTGCTCGATGACATCTGGACCGAGCTGACCGCCACCGTCGAGCACACCCGCAAGGTCGAGCCCGGCACCATCCAGCGCGCGGTCGACGCCGAGGGATTTCTCCGCCCGGAGGCTGCCAAGAAACTCAAATTGATCGATCGCATTGCTTACACCGACGAGGTGTTGGCTGGACTCAAAGTCGCCACCGGCCGCACGGGTGTGCGCGAAACTTTCCGGCAGATCGGCATCAAGGATTACGCCCGGCTGGTTTCGGGCGACGGTCTCACTGCCAGCCGCCGCGGCGCGGCCAGGAGCAAGTCCGGGCGGGGCCGTCTCGCCATCGTCTATGCCGAGGGCACCATCGTTGACGGCGACGGCAACGACCGGGGCTTCGTCTGGGGCGACAAGCTCGCGCGCGAACTCCGCCAGCTCCGGCAGGACGATGCCGTCAAGGCCATCGTGCTCCGCGTCAACAGTCCCGGTGGCAGCGTCACCGCCTCGGAGACCATCCAGCGCGAGGTGCGGCTGGCCGCGAAGGCCAAGCCCGTCGTGGTTTCATTCGGCTCGGTGGCCGCGTCGGGCGGTTATTGGATCGCGATGCACACCAACCGCATCTTCGCCGAGCCCGCCACCATCACCGGTTCGATCGGCGTCTTCGGTCTGCTCTTCAACGTGCAGGGTCTGGCCAACGAAAAGCTCGGCCTGACCTTCGATACGGTGAAGACCGCCAAATACGCCGACCTCGGCACGCTCACCCGGCCCAAGACTGAGGGAGAGCTGGTCATCATCCAACGGACCGTCGACTGGGTTTACGACCAGTTCCTCGACAAGGTGGCCGACTCGCGCAAGCTCGACCGCGCCGCCGTGCATGAAATCGCGCAGGGCCGCGTGTGGTCGGGCACCGAGGCCCGGCGCCTCGGCTTGGTGGATGAAATCGGTGGACTCGACGCCGCCATTAAATACGCGGCTGACAAAGCCCGGCTCGGCGATAATTTCCGGGTGAGCGAGTATCCCCGCCGGAAGCAGTTCGCCGAGGCGATCTCGGAAGCGTTCGAGGGCAAGCGGCGCGAGATCGCCTTGGCCGGCCCGCTGGAGAATTTCTTCCGCGAAACACTGGGCGAACTGAAGACGCTGACAAAATATAATGATCCACGCGGCCTGTATGCCCGGTTGCCTTTTGACCTGCGGCTGAATTAAACTCCATGGCAATGAGCATTGATCACACTCTGAGCCGGGATTGCCCGGCGACGATCATTCCGCAGGGTGACAAAATCACCCTAAAGGCCGGCCTCGCGGTTCACGTCATGCAGACTCTGGGCGGCAATGTCACCGTGCGGACCGACCAAGGATTGTTCCGCATTGCGCGCGAGGACACTGGGGCGCTGGCAGGCTTTACCATCAAGCCTGAGGAGCAGAAGGCCGCGGGTGAATTCGGCGAGGCCGCCGTGTGGGAGGCGCTGAAGGGATGCTTCGACCCGGAAATCCCTGTCAATATCGTTGACCTCGGGCTCATCTACGATCTCGCCGTCGAGAAGACTGCGGCGGGCGGGCACCACGTCGACGTGAAGATGACGCTCACTGCGCCGGGTTGCGGCATGGGTCCGGTGATCGCCGAGGATGCGCGCCAGAAAATCTCCGCCCTGCCGACGGTTGAGTCCGCCAAGGTGCACATTGTCTGGGACCCGCAGTGGACTCCGCAGATGATCTCTGACACGGGCCGAAAGATCCTCGGGCTGGAGTGATGACTATTAATCAGAGCGCACGAGACAGCGCGGAGAGCACGTAGATTTCCGGTAGCAGCATTCCGGGTTTGCTTTCTTGCCTAGCGGGCTTCGCGCTTTCCCGATAGAACCACGGCCCGCGGGGACGCAGGCCCTCCATTTTACACCAACAGCAAAGCGGGTTTCTCGAGGAGGTCGCGGAGGGCGACAAGGAACTGCGCGCCGAGGGCACCGTCCACCACGCGGTGGTCGCACGAGAGCGTGAGGCTCATCCGCTGGCCAACGGCGAGCGCGCCGTGGGCGACGACGGGTTTCTCGACAGTCGTGCCGACGGCGAGGATGGCAGCGTTGGGCGGATTGATGATGGCGGAGAAGCGGTCGACGCCAAACATGCCAAGGTTGGACACGCAGAACGTGCCGCCCGTGAACTCGTCGGGCTTGAGTTTCTTCTCCTTCGCGCGCTTGCCGAGGGCTTTGGCCTCGGTGCTGATGGCGAAGACGGACTTGAGGTGGGTGTCGCGGACAACAGGCGTGATGAGGCCGTCGTCAATCGCGACGGCGAACGACACATGCGCGGCGCCGTGATACTGGATGCCAGAGCCGGTCCACGAGGCATTGACCGCGGGGACAAGGCGGAGCGCGCCGGCAGCGGCCTTGAGGATGAAGTCGTTAACGGAGAGCTTCACGCCCTGCGCCTCGAGCCCGCTGTTGAGCTGGGCGCGGAGGACGAGCAGCGGCGCGGCGTCGATCTCAATCTCGACATAGAAGTGCGGAATCTGCGTCTTGGCCTCGAGCAGCCGGCGCGCGATGATAGCGCGGACGTTGGAGGCGGGGACGGCGCGGTCGACCTGGATGGGGCCGGTGGCGAGCAGGCTCGCGCCCGAGGACAGAGGGCTGGGGACTGAGGACGGATCGGATTTAAGCAGCGCAGGATTGGCGGCAGCGGCGAGGACATCGGCCTTGACGACGCGGCCATGCGGGCCGGTGCCGGCGAGGCGCGCGGGGTCGAGCTGGTGCTCGGTGGCGAGTTTGCGTGCGAGCGGCGAGATGGGCGTGCGGTCCTCCTTCGCTGAAGCTTCGGAGGGCGCGTCCTGTGGCCTGGCCATAGGCGCGGTGGGGGCAGTAGCAGCGACTGCTACTGGCGCCGGTGCGACGACGATCGGCAAAGGCGGCGGTGGCGGGGCGACCGGCGCGGGCACCGGGGCAGCGGGTGCCAAGACTTTCTCGCCGGGCTGGCCGATGGCGCAGAGCGGGGCGCCGATGGCGACCTGCGCACCGGCGGCCGCGAAAATCTTAAGCAGCGTGCCGTCAAAGAACGATTCGAGTTCCATGGTGGCTTTGTCGGTCTCGACCTCGGCGAGAATGTCGCCGGTCTTGATGGTGTCGCCTTCCTGCTTGAGCCACCTGGTCAGTGTGCCAACCGTCATGGTGTCGCTGAGCTTAGGCATGTCGATGATTTGGGCCATGGCGAGTAAGTGGGAAGGTTTTAAAGTGGAAGCTGGCAGTTATTTCAGCGTCTCGAGGGCAGCGGCGCGGATGCGGTCGACGCTGGGGAGCTGGATTTTCTCCAGCGGCGGGGAGTAAATGGCGGGCGAGTCGACTGAGGTGACGCGGCGGATGGGCGCGTCGAGGTGGTCGAAGGCTTTTTCCTGGATGATGCAGGCGAGCATCGCGCTGACGGAGCAGAACGGTTTGGCCTCCTCGACGAGAAGGACGCGGTTGGTCTTGCGCACGGAGGCGAGCACGGTCTCCTCGTCCAGCGGGCGGATGGAGCGGAGGTCGACCACCTCCGCCCTGATGTTGTGCTTCTCCTCCAGAATCGCGGCGGCTTTCACGGCCATCTGGATGGCGCGGCCGTGGCCGATGATGGAGAGGTGCGTGCCCTCGCGGATAACCCTGGCCAGGCCGAGCGGGACAAGGTGTTCGCCATCGGGCACCTCGCCCGTTTCGCCGTAGAGGATGGTGTTTTCCATGAACATGACGGGGTCGTTGTCACGGATGGCGGACTTGAGCAGGCCCTTGGCGTCGGCGGGCGTGGAGGGGACGACGACCTTGATGCCCGGGTGGTAGGCGGCGATGGACTCGGGCGTGTGCGAGTGGGTGGCGCCGACGTTGGTGCCGCCGTTGGCCGGACCGCGGATGACGAGAGGACAGTGGACAAGGCCGCCGGACATGTAGCGCATGTTCGCGGCATTGTTGAAAATCTGGTCGAACGCGACCGAGTAGAAGCTGAAGAACATCAGCTCGATGACGGGGCGGAGGCCGAGCATCGAGGCGCCGACGCCGAGGCCGATGAACGCCGCCTCGCTGATGGGCGTGTCGACGATGCGTTTCGGGCCGTATTTGGCGAGCAAGCCCTCGGTGACCTTATAGGCGCCGTGGAACTGGCCGATCTCCTCGCCCATGATGACGACGTTTGGATCGCGGTCGAGTTCTTCTGCCATGGCGTGGCGCAGGGCTTCGCGGTAGGTGATGACGGGCATGGAGAAAATTGAGAGCTAAAGAAGGACTGCACGGGCTCAGTCGAAGAAGAGCGAGCCGACGGACTTGCGGTCGGCGGGATTGTCGACCTCCCAATACACGTCCTTCTTGATGTCCTCGGGAGTGGGGAAGGGGCTTTGTTCGGCGAAGAGCGCGGAGGTTTCGGCCTCAGCGCGTGCGGCGGCGTCGATCTTCTTGATCAATTCGTCGGTGAGCACGCGCTCGACCACGAGGGAATTCTGCAAGGCCATGATGGGATCCTTGGTGCGCTTGTATTCTTCGATCTCCGCTTTCTCGCGGTAGGTGGAGTCGGGGTCGGCGACAGAGTGGCCGCGGTAACGATAGGTGCGGATCTCAAGGATGCTCGGCTTGGACTCGTCGCGGGCGAGCCGGAGGGCGCGGTCGACCTTGTCGCGGACCTCGTAAACGTCGTGGCCGTTGTCGGCGATGTCCCAGTTCATGCCGTAGCCCTCGGCGCGCTGGGCGAGGCTCGGGCCGGCGGAAGAGCGTTCCTGGCTCGTGCCCATGGAGTAGCCGTTGTTCTCGATGATGAACACGACCGGCAGGTCCCAGAGCGCAGCGAGGTTGTAGGATTCGTGCACGGCGCCCTGGTTGACGGCACCATCGCCCATGAACGCCATGCAGGCGCCCTTGATGCCGCGGTATTTCAGCGCGTAGGCAAGGCCGAGTCCGAGCGGTATCTGGCCACCGACGATGCCGTGTCCGCCCCAGAAGTTGCGCGTCGGGTCGAAATAGTGCATCGAGCCGCCCTTGCCCTTGGAGCAGCCGGTATATTTGCCGAAATTCTCCGCCATGAGTTCGTTCATGCTCATGCCCACGCCGATGGCGTGGCCGTGGTCGCGGTAGGCGGTAATGATGTGGTCGGTCTTCCGGTCCATGACCGAGCAGCAGCCGGCGGCGAGCGATTCCTGGCCGATGTAGAGGTGCAGGAAGCCGCCGATCTTGCCCTGCTGGTAGGCGCGCAGGCAGCGCTCCTCGAAGCGCCGGATGCGCACCATGACGCGGTAGAGCGCGAGCTGCTCGCCACCGTCGAGGCGGGCATTGATGGTGGCGCGCCGGGCGTCGTAGGCGTAGTTTGGGGCGTTTTTCGT
This sequence comes from Opitutaceae bacterium, assembly GCA_023269565.1. Taxonomy (GTDB): domain Bacteria; phylum Verrucomicrobiota; class Verrucomicrobiia; order Opitutales; family Opitutaceae; genus JAHFTD01. Next base: position 41,255 of record JAHFTD010000004.1, read on the forward strand.
GGAAGGCGGTTTTTTACTCACGTGATTGCTTTGAGTTGGAAGCGATAGTTAGTCGCGGATTCCCGTCTTTCCGGGAATCGCGGGCAATAGACAAGCGAAACTTCCGGTCTGTGTGCGGCGCCGAGGATAATTCCGTCCGGTATTACGGCCCGGGAGCCGGCGTGATCTGATCGGTGGTGATGGTGATCGGTCGTTTCGAGCAGTCCGCGCGGAGGGAGACAAAGCGGTCGCGATACAGGTCGTAGATCGGCCACAGCGCGGCGGCATCGGTCTCGGGGATGGCCAGGCTGCGGATCGCCTCGCGGGAAAAGAAACCAAAGCGGCCTTCCGCGATGTCGGGCGGCAGGTGGTAGAGGGGTTTTTTGCAACGGAACAGAAACATCAGCCAGTGGGTTTCCCCCTGGTAGGCTTTTTCGGCGATCATGGCGAAGAGGTGCATGTCCTGCGGCGACACGGCGAGGCCGGCCTCCTCGTGCGTCTCGCGCACGGCGCACTCGAGCGGCGACTCGCCGATGGCGGTCTCAAGCTTGCCGCCAATGGGCGACCACACACCGAGGTTGGGTTGCTTAGCGCGTAGCATCAGCAGCAGTTCGCCGGCGCGATTCTCAAGGAAGACGAGGGCGCTGATTTTGTAAGGCAGGGTGGGGCTCATGCGATAATAAGCGTGACCTTTGAAGAAAGTTGGGCAAACAAATCTTCCCGACGGGCCTTTTCACACCACGAAAAAGCCCGTTATGTTTTTCCGAAAAGCGACAGTGTTGGAATGCGACGAAACCCGGACGGCGGCAGGCATCATCTCGCTGGCACGGAACGGACAGCTCCGGGTAGAGCGGTGCGCAGAGGCCGAGTTGCCCGGCGGGCTGACGGGCATCGCGGAATGGCTCAAGCATACGGGAGACGCCTTGCGGGAGCTGCGTCGGAAAATCCGGCCGGCCGGCCGCGTGGTGCTGACGTTGCCGAGCCATCTGGTGCTTACGAAGCACGTGAGAATTCCGCGGATTAGCAAAGAGAAGTGGACGGCGGTGATCCGCAACGAGGCGCAGCAGGCCATTCCGTATCCGCTATGCGAGGTGGCCTGGGATGGTGTAGTCTCCGGCGAAGTTGAACCGGGGCAGGAAGTGATGCTGGCTGCCGCAAAGCTCAATGTCGTGGAGACTCTGTGCGTCGCCGCGGAGGCAGCGGGCTTTATGCCAGGCGAAATATTGCCCGTGCCGGTGGCGGAACTTGCCAGTTTCCGGTTGCTTCGCCCCGGGGCGCCGCTTCCTGCGCTCGTTATCGGTCTCGGCGAACGATCGGCCAACCTGCATTTCCTGGAAACCAAACGTCAGCGGTCGCGGACGGTGCTGCTTCCACGGAACCTGTCGGCGGAGGAGCGGGCAGCGCGGCTGATCCGCGAGATCACGGTCACCCGGCTGCATTTCGGCGCGACTGCATCCAGACAGATCTGGCTGTTGGAAGGGAAGGAAAAGAAAGATGGCTTGGCCTCCACCCTTACAGAAAGATTCCAAGTCCCGGTGGAATGCCTCGATTTGCGTCGGGACAGTGAAATCCTCGCTGCAGCAACCACCGGCTTGGTCGGCGCCGCGGCAGTTCAGCTGCAGCTAGGACACCTGAAACTCAACCTGCTGCCGACGGAGCGGCGTGGGTTTGTGGAGAAATGCCGCCGCCGTCGCTGGTTGGTGGCGGCGGCATGGCTGCTGGTCGCCGCGATCATTCCCCCGCTGGTTCAACTGCGGATTGAGGCGGACGGCTTGCTGGCGGCAGCTTCGGCCGTCGAGAAAGAACTGTCCCCACTGCGGCAAAATTCCTCCCGCATCGCGGAGGACTTGCAAAACCTGGGGAAATCCCGGCAGCGGCTGGAGCAGTTGGGGGAGTGGCGGGGCAGTTTGCGCCAGTGGACAACCCTGCTGGCGAATTTACAGGAGCAGATGTGGAAGCATGACGCCGTCTGGCTGGAGAACATGCAGCTGCTGTCCGATGAAGGTGGGACGCCACTTCGGCTGGCCATTACGGCATGTATGCTGGAATCAGCCAGTCCCGGGCCGGACGCCGGACGTGTCCAGCACCTGCTCGACGGCTTGGCAGGTTCACCTTGGATCAACCGGATCGAAACCGGCCGGATCGACCGCCGCCAGCCGGGCATCCTACGGTTGGATTTTACGTTGGTGGCCAATCAACCGTGACGCCTTTGGGCATGAGCCATCGCGACAGACAACGTTACTTATTCAGAGCGCAGCTACTGCTGGCAGTCTGCACCCTGGCGTTGATCGGCCGGGGGCTGCAGCAAGCCGTGGCGGCACGCGATAGCGCCGGTAAATTTCTGCGGCTGAAACTGGAGGAACACAGCCGCCTTTCGGGGCAATCACCTGCGCCTACCACCGAAAGTCGCCGAGCCGTCGCGCTCGCCAGGCGGGCTATGGATGAGAAGCTGGCGGATGCGCTGACCGCAGTGAATACCACCGCCGCCGCATTGCCGGCGGACACACTATCGACCGCCGGCATCTATTTTGACTTTGTCGGCTTCACTCACCGGATGCGTATCCTTGCACTTCGGGAACAGGTAAAACTCCGGCCGGACGAGCATTTTGGTTTCGCGACCTACGCACAGGTTGAACCCGGGCAGCAGTTGCGAGAAACAGTCGCGCTGCAAGCGATCCTGACGGAGCGCCTGATGACAACGCTAGTTTCCTCACATCCGGATGCATTGCTGGCCGTGCAGCGAGAGCAGCCGCGTGCCCTCCTGCAGCGCATCGCACCGGATCTGGCAAAGCTTCCGACGGATACGGCCAGTGTGATCGCCATGCCGGCGCGAGAAGATCCGGCGGACCATTTCGCGACCGGCCGGTCGTCCGCCAGGACCATACCGGGCTGGCCGGGCAGCAGTCTATTCCGGTTGGAATTTACCGGCCGGACGCAGGAGCTGCGGAATTTCCTGAACGCCCTGGCGGTTTTCCCGCACCCGGTCGCGGTTCGCCGAGTGGAAGTGGCACCGCTTGGTGGGGCGGACCCTGCGAATGCCGCCGCCGGTCCGACATCCACCGCCCGCGTGACGTCCGGGCAACCGCCGGGGGAGCTCTCCCGTTTTGCTGTCGTGGTGGAAATTGCCGGACGTTTCGAATCCCAAGCACAAAAAAGTCCATGAACTCACGCCTGAGCCGAAACATGCCCCGAGACTGCATGGCAATTGCCCTGGGCGTGTTGGCGCTCAGCACGGCCTGGGCCGCGTGGCAGCACGGGCAGGCAGAAATTTCCAGAAAGAAAATTACGTCGGCGCGGTTGAACGGAGCGTGCTACGTGCCACGGGAAGCTCCAGTCTTCATCGCTGCGCCGGCAAGCTGGTTGGCGACGGCTTCCTCTGGGCCGCCGAACGACTGGACTGGAGATCTGTTCACCCCGCCGGCGTTGACCTACGATGCGGTCGCCCAAGTTTATCGCCCCGTCCGGCCACCGGCATTCCCCGGGAGAAGCAAAGTCGGGGGAGGCGAGTTGCTCGCAGTGACTCGCGAGCCCTACCGCGCGCAGCTGGCGGGTTATGTGGGAGCATCCGGCGACTATCGCGCGGTGCTGGTCGGGACTGAGCGAAGCGAGATTCTGTTAGCACGGGCCGGGGACAGAATACCGCAGCTCGACCTGACGCTGAAGGAATTTACCGTGAACAAAGTCCCGGTGTCCCCGGACGAGCGATCGCCGGTTTATGATTTTGCCGCGGTCGCGTCCGTGCGGGATGAGAGAACGGGTCGTGAACTACGGCTGGACAGCCGGTCGCGCGAACTCACAGACACACCGTTGGCCCTGTTCCGGTTGAGCAATGCGCCCGGCAGAACAACAGCCCTGCACGCCGGGGACAGGTTCAGCGACGGCCGGCAGGATTATCTGATTGAGCGGATTCAACTCTATCCGCCCGAAGTAACCATCGCCCGGCTCGGCTCCACTCAGTCGGGAGAGGGGAAATTCACCCTGCGCCCTGCCTCCACATCTGTGCAGGAGACTGAAAACCCGGCAAACAAAGTCAGACAATCATCCGATAAACCAAGAAAATGAAAATGCCATGAATACCCTGCGTCAGGAGTTTTTTCGAATTATTGTGAGCAGCAGCGTAGTTGGTCTCACCACCGTCCTTCTCAGCGCGATGCCGGCCGCGCCCGTGGCGACGGAAACCAAAATCCGCCTCCTGTCCGAGGCGCTTCACGCCCGGGATGCCGGTGAAATCACGGCGGCCAGGCAATCCTTGGAGGAACTGCTGGCTCTCGGGCCGACGGACGAAACAGTCAAGCGGCTGCTCGCCGGGTTGGGCGAGAGGCAGGCGAATAAAGTCACGGTTACTGGCGGCCCCACGGTCAGTCGAGGCACCACATCCCGTTTGGCCGCCTCAGCTGGGAGCGCGGAAAGCGAGGCGGAAAGGCTTGCGCATCAAGAGGAGGAGCGGGTGGGCAAATTGCTGGCCGCGGCGCGCACCAAGTTGCAGGACGCCCGGGCCCTGGCAAAGCAGACCAATTTCAATGCGGCCTTGGGAAAAATCCAGAACGCCAGCGCGAGTCTGCCTGAGAACAGTCTGACCCAGGAATTGCTCGCGGAGCTGGAGCTCACTCGCTCGGTGATTCTACAGACCCGCGACCAGCTAGTTCTCAAGTCCGCACAGACCGGGGCAGTCGCGGTTGCCGCCGGTTCCGATTACCCCGGCACCCAGCTCCGGCCAACCGGGAGTAAGGCGATATCATTTCCCTCGCATCCGCTCGGGGGAAGGGAGCAGGCCGTTACCGGCGAACGTCGGCAGACCAGCGAACAGATGCTGGAGGAAGTCGACCGCGCCTGGCAGCGCCCGGGAGTTTCCCGAGATAGGGCGCTTGAATCGGGAGAGATTTCCCACTCGGCCGCACTCGAGCAAAAACTCAACAGCCTATTGCTGCCGGGGGTTAATTTCAACGGGATGGAGCTCAGCCGTGTCGTCAACGCCCTCAGCATGCTGACTGAGGAGTTGGACGCAGCCGGCTCGGTTCCCCGAGGCGTGAACATTGTCATGGTCGATCCGGCCGGGGCGAACCCGCTGGTCAGCATCACGCTGCGCAATCTACCGCTCAAGCGCGTGCTCGACCTGATTACGGACTCAGTGGGCTACCAATACGAGGTGCAGGCCGACGCCGTGGTGGTGCGACCCGGCGGCACGGTGGCGGTGCTGGATACGCATTTCTTCCCGGTCTCGCGTTCCACCGTGTTGCGTCTGACCGGCCGCGGGGGTGCGTCGGCCGGCGGCTCCACCGCGGCGGGAACCGACCGGCTCGCGGGCGGCGGGCCTCCGGCGACCCACGGGGCGGAGGCGGAGGGAAGGGAGATTCGCAATTTCCTGCAGCTGGCCGGGGTGAACTTCGACAGCGTGCCCGGCAGCACACTGGCCTTCGACGGCTCGCAGCTCATCATCACCCAGACCCCGCGCAATCTCGGGCGCATCCGGAACATCCTGAACCGTTACCATGAAGTGCGGCAGGTCGCGATCGAAGCCAAATTCATGGAAGTGCAGGAAGGCGCTCTGGAGGAACTGGGTCTGCAGTGGAGCGTGAGCCAGAAGGCGACGCCAAACAGCGGGCCGAGGTCGACCTACACCACTGGCGGGGGAATCGACCGCACGCTGGCGGACGCCTTCAAGAACACCGCCAGTTCGCAGCAGATCACCATCAGCGGCACGGGCGTTCCATCCGGGGAATTAAGCCTCAGCACCGCTGCGCCGTCGATCCCGGGTGGGGCGCTGCTCGGGACGGCCGCCGGGCCGCTGGCCAACATCCACGGCATCATCGGCGGATTCGACGTCAACGCGGTTGTGCGCGCACTTTCGCAGAAAAGCGGCACCGAACTCTTGAGTGCACCAAAGCTCACCGTGCTATCGGGTAATCCGGCGACCATCACAGTGGCGCAGGAGCTGCGTTATCCGCAATCCTACGGGCAAATTCAAAGTCAGGTGGGCACAGGCAGCAATTCGGGCGGCGGCTCGGCCGGCGTTTCCATCACCTCTGGCACACCGCAGGAGTTCACCACGCGCAACGTGGGCGTCGAGCTGCGCGTCACTCCGACCGTCGAGGAAGACAACCGCAGCATCAGCCTCGACTTGAACCCGAAGGTGACGGAATTCGAGGGCTTCGTGGAATACGGCGGCCCGAGCATCGCCATCTCCGGCGGCACGACCGTCACGGTGCCGCCCGGATTCTATCAGCCAATCTTTTCCGTGCGGGAGGTAACGACAAAGGTGACCCTCTGGGACGGCGCCACGCTGGTGATGGGCGGCCTCGCACGAGAGGACGTGAAGAAGGTGAAAGACAAGGTGCCCGTGCTTGGCAAGTTGCCGATGGTCGGCCGGCTTTTCCGCAGTCACGGCGAGAGTGCGCAGAAGCGCAACCTGCTGATTTTTGTCACGGCGAGCCTGGTCAACCCCGGCGGCGGGTTGAAAAACCCGCCGATCGGCGTGGTGACGGGCGGCAGCAATTTCGTCAACCCGGTGGCGCCCACTACTGCGGTGCCTAGGCAACCGGAACAGAAATAGTTTTCCGGAGCAGCGAGCCCGAATGTGTTTTACCCGGGGAGGACAGCGGATTTGCTCGCCCCATGGCAAAGTGGCTTCTGCTTGACGGCTTCAACTTGGCGTTCCGGGCGTTCTACGGCATGCCCGAGCTGACACGCGCGGACGGTTTCCCGACGGGTGCGCTCCACGGCTGGGTGAAGACCATCTGGCGGCTGCTCGACGAGGAAAAGCCGGATGCCACGCTGGTGTTCTTCGACCTCGGCGGCTCGCAGGACCGACTGGCGCTGCACCCGGAATACAAGGCGCACCGCAAGGAGATGCCGGAACCGCTGCAGCAGCAGGTGCCGATGATCAAGGAGCTCACGCGCGCGATGGGACTGGTGGGAGTGGAGCTGGAGGGCGTGGAGTCCGACGATCTGCTGGCTTCGCAGGCGCGGGCCCTGGCCAACGCCGGGCACGAGGTGCTGATCGTCAGCGCCGACAAAGATTTCGCGCAGTGTGTCGACGGGAACATCAAGCTGCTGCTGCCGCCGTCGACCGCCAACCCCAAGCTCGGCTGGCGCTTGGTCGACGCGGCGGGCGTGGCGGCGAAATTCGGCGTGCCACCGGGGCAGATCGCCGACCTGCTCGCCATCGTGGGCGACACCTCGGACAACATCCGCGGCCTGCACGGCGTCGGCCCGAAGACGGCGTCCAAGTGGCTGGCGGAGTTTGGGAGCCTCGAAGGCGTGCTGGCGCACGCCAGCGAGCTGAAACCGGAGCGGTTCTGCGCGGCAGTGACGGAGCAGAAGGAGGATTTGCGGCGCAATCTGAAGCTCACGACGCTGCGGCGGGAATCGCCGCTGCTGATGGTGCAGCCTGGGGTGCCGGTTCCCGCGAGGCTGACCGCGCTGCTTGAAACGATGGAGATGAAGACGACGCTAGCCGAGGCGCGGAAACGTTATGGTGGCCAGCCGGAGTTGTTCTGAGTCACTTCTTCTTTCCAGACTGAGCGACGGGTGCTGCGGGCGGCTCGAAGATATAGCCGATGCCGTGGACGGTCTTGAAGCAATCGAGCGCCAGGCCGTTCCGAGCGAAGAGGCCGCGGACCTTGACGATGTATTGGTCGAGCGAGCGGCTGCGGATATCGGCATGGACGCCCCAGACGGAGTGGATGAGCTCCTTGCGGGTGATGACGACGTTTTGATGGGTGTGAAGATAGGCGAGGATGCCGAGTTCTTTGCGACCAATCTTGTGCTTGGTGCCGTTGGGGAACTCAGCCTCGAGCCGCTCCGGGTGGATCTTGGCCTCGAGAAGCGCGAAGGGCGTGTCGATGGTGCGGACGTTCTTGGTGACGTTGAAGTCCGTCTTCACATCGGAGCGGCGCAGCACGGCGTGGATGCGGGCGATAAGTTCGGGGAAGCTGAAGGGTTTGGTGATGTAATCGTCGCAACCCATCTCAAGTCCCTTGACCTTGTTGGCCTCGACGACGCTGCCGGTGACGAAGATGGTTGGAATATTTTTGTCCAATTCCTTCAGGTCGGTGAGCAGCTGGAAGCCGGAGGAGTCCGGCAGGTTGAGATCGAGCAGGAGGAGATTGGCGAAATTGCGCTGGAGAAAGCGCAGGGCCGGGGCACAGCGGTCATAGGCTTGGACGTGCATGCCGACTTTTTCGAGATGCTCGGTGGTGAGTTTAAGCAGCTCCGGTTCGTCCTCAACGACGACAATCAACGGACGGGATTCAGCGCACATTAGGCAAGTTGGGTGACAGCAACAGGAGTCTTTTTACAATTATGGTCAACGATGTCAAAGCCAAGTTGGCTGCTTGACCGGGCCTCCAATCCGGCTAAATGCGGCGCGGTTGCCTGAGACCTTGACTGACGAGAGTCCAGGCAGTGAGCTTGTAGAGCAGGCGCGCGCCGACATTGGCGTCCCATTCGCTGCGGCCCGTGGGATCGGGGCTTACCTCGTTCAGATCGAAACCGATGATCTCACGGCCGGAGCGGGCCACGGCAGCGATAAGGTGATTGGCCTCGGCGAAATCAAGGCCACCTGGCACCGGTGTGCCGGTGTGCGGACAAAGGCGGGAGTCCAGGCCGTCGATGTCGAAAGAAATCCAAACCTTCCGCGGCAACGCCGTCACGATTTCCTTCACCATTCGAGCCCAAGGGCGACCGGCATGGCGGTGTTGTTGGAGTTCCGCATCCGGAAAAATCCTCGACCGTCGGCCCTGCGCGGCCGCGTAGTCCCATTCCTCTTCGCAGAAGTCGCGAATGCCGACCTGCACAAGCCGCTGCACCGCGGGGATGCGCTCAAGAACATTGAACATGATCGAGGCGTGCGACCAGGTGAAGCCCTCGTAGGCCCGGCGCAAATCGGCATGCGCGTCGATTTGCAGGATGCCGAAGCGTGGGTGTCGCTTGGCGACCGCCCGCAATGCTCCGAACGGTGTGGAATGATCGCCACCGATGAGCCCGACTATCTTGCCCGCGGTCAGCAGGCGGCCCGTCTCGGTTTCGACAAAATCGTTGAGCCAGGCGCTCGCGGTGTTCACCTCGACAAGGGCTCGGCGGAGAGCGAGATAGCGGCCAATCTCGCCGCCGCGCGCGATGATCCGCAGTGCGAGCTTCCGAGCGGCGCGCCCACGACGTCGCACTGCCGATGACTCAGGGAGCAGGTGCAGGCCGACCTCGTAAGGGCGGAACACTTCGGCGTCGAAGAGATCGACTTGACGGCTGGCGGTGAGAATGGCCGCCGGACCTTGGGCCGTGCCGCCGCCGTAGGAAGTCGTAGCCTCCCACGGGACCGGGAGGTAGGCGACGGAGGAATCGGCGAGCGAAAACGGCAGGCCGAATATACCAGAATCAGCGGCGGCGGCGGAGTTGGGATCGAAGCGTATGGCCATCGGAAGAAGTGAACTTTGCGAAAGGAAGCACGGTTTCCCGCCAAAGACAATTCCGCGCGTGAGCCGCCTTTGTGAGTGCGGCGGCTGTGGCCGGGAATCCGCTCTTGCTGCTTTGTCATGGATGGATACCTCGTGTCTCAGCAAAACCATGTCCAAGCTACTTACCTTACTATTGCTATGCGCAATCCTTGCCGGCTGCGAAGCAATGTCCGATCGGATCCAGGCACGCGTTTCCGCAGTGCCGGCCAAGCGGAAAACCTTCCCCGCGGATATACACACCGTCTATTCCGCGGCCCAGCTTGCGGTCCGGCAGATCGGCTTCACGTTGAGCCGAAGTTCCGAAGCCGATGCCTTCATCGAGGGCTTCAGCCGCATCCGCCCGGGTGACAGCGTGCATGCCACGCAACAATTCACGATTGAGGTGCGGATGAGCGCATCGGGTGACACCGGCACGGAAGTCGCGGTGCGGCTGACCGAATTGCGCGAGGGCGCCAGCCCGGCGGATGCGGGCGAGCAGGTATTACGGGAACACGGTCTCTATGCATCTTATTACGCTGCCTTGGAACAGCTATTGCGGGAAGGCGGAAGCTCCGCTGGGGCGAAGAAAGATTGATTATTCTCTTGCCGGAGGCGGAGCGATGCGGGACTTTCGGCCCCTTTCGCGGCGTTCTTAGGTCAAGCCGGTGCTACCGCGGCGCTCTCTCCGGCTCAAACTGACAGTCCAACCTCAACCAGCGGATCCGCAAGGATCCAAGCCGGACGGCGCACGTTCAGGAGCGATGCGGGCGACCATCCGACCACCGTATCATGAGTTCCTTAATGCAAGAACTGCTCGCCCAGAGCTCCTTCGACAAACTGAAGGAAGGCTCCATCGTCCCGGGCGTCATCACCGAAATTCGCGCCAATGAAGTCGTCGTCGACATCGGCGGCAAAGCCGAGGGCGTCATCCCCGCCAATGAATTCGCCGACCTCGGCGAACTCCAGATCGGCTCCTCCATCGAAGTCATCCTTGAGCGACTCGAAGACAAGGAGGGCAACCCCATCCTCTCATACGAGCGCGCCCAGCAGAAGAAGAATTGGGAAAACATTCTCCAGAAATGCCAGGAGGGCGCTGTCGTCTCCGGCCGCGTCAAAGCCAAGGTCAAGGGCGGCCTGATCGTCTCCATCGGCGTTGACTCGTTCCTGCCGGCCTCGCACATCGACATCCAGCCGCCCAAGAACCTCGATCAATACGTCGGCCAGACTTACGATTTCAAAGTTCTTAAAATCAACCTCGAACGCGAGAACATTGTCCTCTCCCGCCGCGAGCTCATGGAGGAGCAGCGCATCAACAAGCGCCGGGATCTCCTCGAGAAACTCCAGCCCGGCCAGATCCGCAAGGGCGTCGTCAAGAACATCACCGATTTCGGCGCGTTCATCGACCTCGACGGCATGGACGGCCTCCTCCACATCACCGACATGAGCTGGGGCCGCATCGGCCACCCCTCCGAGATGGTGAAGCAGGGCGAAGAGATTGAGGTGATGATCATCGACATCAACCGCGAAAAGGAGCGGGTTTCCCTCGGACTCAAGCAGACCAAGAACAACCCGTGGGACAACATCGACCACAAATTTCCCGTCGGCTCGAAGGTCCATGGCAAGGTCGTCAACCTTGTCCCCTACGGCGCGTTCCTCGAGATCGAGCCCGGCGTCGAGGGTCTCGTGCATATCACCGAGATGTCATGGACCAAGCGCATCACCAAGCCCTCCGAGCTGCTCAAGATCGGCCAGGAGCTCGATGCGGTCGTCCTCGGCATCCAAAAGGAGGAACAGAAGATTTCTCTCGGCCTCCGCCAGCTTGAGCCCAACCCGTGGGAGATGGTTCGCCACAACTACCCGGTGGGCGCCCGCGTCCGCGGCAAGGTCCGCAACATGACTACCTACGGCGCCTTCGTCGAACTCGAGGAAGGCATCGACGGCATGGTGCACGTCTCCGACATGTCCTGGACCCGCAAGATCAACCATCCTTCCGAGATGCTCAAGAAGGGCGACGAGGTGGACGCCATTGTCCTCGACGTCGACCCGCAGCAACAGCGCATCAGTCTCGGCATGAAGCAGCTCTCCACCGACCCGTGGTCGGACATCGACAGCTTCTTCCGCATCGGCGATGTCGTCTCTGGCACCGTCTCCAAGATCACCAACTTCGGCGCCTTCGTGGAGCTGAAGGATGGAATCGACGGACTGGTGCACATCTCGCAGATTCAGGAAGACCGCGTCGACAAGGTGAAAGACATTCTAAAGCCCACCCAGCCGGTCACCGCGCGCGTCGTCAAGATCGACCGCGAGGGCCGCCGCATCGGGCTCAGCATCAAGGCCGCCAACTACTCGGCCGAACAGCTCGCCGCCGAGACGGCCACCTACGAGCAGTTCACCAAGAACACCGGGGTCTCTGACCTGACAAACCTCGGCGACATCTTCGACGAGGCCTCCAAAAAGGAATAACCCCGCAGCACTGAACCATTCCAGAGGCGCCCGCTCCCACGGGCGCCTTTTTTCTGGAGAGTCCTATCGATGCCGCCCGCGCACAAGTTACGTCCTTACCAGCCGCAGGATCTCGGGGAGATGCAGCGACTGTATTTCCAGGCTATTCGTCTGGTGTGCGTCCGCAATTACACGCCGGAGCAGGTCGAGGCCTGGGCGCCGGAGAAACCCGACCTGGAGCGCTGGCGGCAGAAGCTGGCGGGTGAGGAAGTGGTCATCGCCGAGCTGGCGGGCGAGATCGTCGGTTTCTGCAGCTGGGCCGCCACCGGTTTCCTTGATTTCCTCTACGTCCACCATGCCCACCAGCGGCAAGGCATCGCCTCGGCCCTCTACCGGGCGGCGGAATCGGCGCTGCGCGCCAAGGGGCTGAAGCGCCTGCACACCGAAGCCAGCCTGACCGCCCAGCCATTTTTTGCGCGGCAGGGTTTTCGCATCGTCAAGCACCAGTTCGTGCAAATCCGCGGCGTGGAGTTGCCGAATGCGGTCATGGAGAAACTTCTCGTCTGACCAAACAATAACGCCCAGGATATCCCCGGGCGGCGTGCCGGACAATAGTGACTGACTTAGACGGCGGCGGATTGCTGGGCCAGCATCTCCCGGACCTGCCCGGCATGCTGACCGGCAAAGCGCTCCTGCTCGACTTCGTCAGCGGTCCGCTGCCGGTTGTGTCTTGCCATCTGGCGGCGGATTTTTCCCAGAGCAAGATACTCAAGCTGGCGGATGCGCTCACGGGTGACCTTGAATTTACGTCCGACTTCTTCGAGCGTCAGCTCGTGGTTGCCCTCGAGGCCGAAGCGAAGCTTGATGATGCTTGCCTCGCGGGGATCGAGGGAATCGACCATAGTGCGGAGATCATCGCGGAGGTTTTTCTCTCCAAGGCCGGCGTCGGGCGCGATAGCGTTTTCGTCTCCGACTAGATCGCCGAGCGAAGCGGAATCATCGTCTTCGCCGACTGGTGCGTCGAGTGACGCGGGGCGGACACTGACGGTCTTGAGCAGCGCGACTTTGGCGATGGGAATCTGCAGCTCGATCGCGATCTCCTCGTTGTCGGGCTCGCGTCCGAGCTCATCGGTGAGACGGGCGATAGTCCGGCGCATGCGAGCGATCTTGTCGACGAGGTGGACGGGCAGGCGGATGGTCTTGGACTGGTTCGCTAGGGCGCGCTTCATCGACTGCTTGATCCACCAGGCGGCGTAGGTGGAGAGCTTGCCGCCCTTGGCGGGATCGAAGCGTTCGACCGCCTTGATCAAGCCGAGGTTGCCCTCGCTGATGAGATCCATGAGAGGAAGGCCCATCTGGTGGTAGTCGTAGGCGATCTTCACGACAAGACGCAGGTTCGCCTTGATCATGTGGTCGCGGGCGGCTTTGTCACCGCGCTTGATGCGGGCGGCGAGCCGGATCTCGTCCTCGATGGTGAGCAGTGGCGTGCGGCGGATCTCGTTGAGGTAAAGCTGGAGGTTGGAGCGCTCGTCGCGGCGGTCGACGGGTGAGGCCTCGTCGAACTGGGATGGCGATGCGGTGGGTTTGAGCTCGGACCGGACAGTCAGGCCTTCCTCGGGCGAGGGGATAGCAACGGTGGCGTTGATCCGGCTGGCGGGAATCGCGTCAACTTCCAGTTGGTGGCGGAGAGTCTTTTTGCGGTGGGGCATGGCGGGTAGAACGGACGGTTAATTGGAAACGGAGAAAAGACTCCAGTTCCACTGCATTTATGATGCCCGGCAGCGGAAGGAAATTCCCACCCACACTGACAGTGCTGAAATTAACCTAACTGTGCCGCCTTTCCGTCGAGAAGAATAGACTAGGCAGCGCTGCTGCGAAATCGCTAAGCCATGCTGTCCATGGAGTTGATTGTCATTGATGCTCGTCATGAAATACCCCGTCTTCCCGCTTCTGGCCAGGAGGGATAGTCGACCTCAACTAGGGTCTTCCCAAATCCGTCAGACAATTGCGGCCTTATTGGCGCAGGGTGTCACTCCTCGCTGGGTCAGTTGGGCAGGAGTATCTGTGCCCCATGTAGGCGCTAAGACAAGGAGGTCGGTCGGGGCCGTTACAAGTTCATTCCACGGTGACCGACTTGGCGAGATTGCGCGGCTTGTCGACGTCGCGCTGGAGCTCGACGGCGATGTAGTAGCTAAGCAGCTGCACGGGCACGGTGGCGACAATGGGCAGCACGGCCTCGTGGCATTCGGGGATACGGATGATCTCGTCGGCCAGCCCGGCGGGCAGCGCGCAGTCCTCGGTCGCGACCGCAATAATGCGCCCCTTCCGCGCCTTGATTTCCTGCATGCTGGAGACGACTTTGCTGAACATCTCGCCGGAGGGGACGAAAAACACCGACGGGCATTGCTCGCTGATCAGCGCAATGGGACCGTGCTTCATCTCGGCGGCCGGGTAACCCTCAGCATGGATGTAGGAGATTTCTTTGAGCTTGAGCGCGCCTTCGAGCGCGACCGGAAAGAGGGAGAGCCGTCCGAGGAAAAGGAAATCCTGGAATTTGGCGTAGCGCCGGGCGATCTCCTTGATGTGCGGCGCCTGGGCGAGCACCTGCCGCACGAGATCCGGCACACCCTTGAGGGCCTGGACATATTCCACGCCGTCGCTGAAACTCAGGTCGCGCATGCGGCCGATGTAAAGGGCCAGCATGGCGCCGATGAGAAGCTGCGAGGTGAATGCCTTCGTCGAGGCGACGCCGATCTCGGGGCCGACGTGCTGGTAAATGCCGCCGTCCGACTCGCGCGCGATGGTGGAGCCGACGACATTGTTGACCGCAAGCACCTTGTAGCCCTTGCGCTTGGCTTCCCGCAAGGCGGCGAGGGTGTCGATCGTCTCGCCCGACTGGCTGAAGGTGAAAAACAGCGCGCTCCTCTCAAGGGGCGAATTGCGGTAGCGAAATTCGGAGGCGTAGTCGACCTCGACCGGCACGCGCGCGAAGCGCTCGATCAGCTGCTCGGCCACGAGGCAGGCATGCCAGGCGCTGCCGCAGGCAAGGAAATGGAAGCGGTCGACATGCCGGAAATCCACCGCGGAGATGTTGAGTCCGCCGAAGTTGGCCGTGCTGCCGTCCTCGGAAAAGCGGCCGCGCATGGTGTTCTCAAGCGCGGCGGGCTGCTCAAAGATCTCCTTCTCCATGAAGTGCGCATGCCCGTTGAGGTCGGCGTCCGCGATGCTCCAGCTCACCCGGTCGAAGACCGGCGAGACATCGGCGGCATCGAGCGTGGTAATGGAAAAGTTTCGCACCGTGATATGCAGGATCTCGCCGTCCTTCAGGTAGACGACGTTCTGCGTGCGGCTGATGATGGCAGACACGTCACTGGCGAGCATATATTCGCCGTCGCCGACGCCGAGGATAAGAGGCGAGCCCTTGCGCGCTGCGACGATTTCCGCCGGATAATCCGCGCACATCACTGCAATGCCGTAGGCGCCCTCGATGTGCCGGAGGGCTTTGCGGACGGATTCGAGGAAGCGGCTGGCGTCCTCAACAGCAGGCTCCTTTTGGTAGTGGTAGGCGATAAGGTTGCAGAGCACCTCGGTGTCAGTCTCGGACGCGAAGGTGTAGCCCTTGGACAGGAGGAAGCGTTTGATGCTCTCGTAATTCTCGATGATCCCGTTGTGGATGAGCGCGAACTTGCCATCGCTGCTGAGGTGCGGGTGGGCGTTGGCGTCGGTCACCCCGCCGTGGGTGGCCCAGCGGGTGTGGCCCATGCCGGTGGTGCCGGAGAATTTCTGCGCCGCTGTGCCCTTGATCAGGCCCTCGACGCGGCCGGCCTTCTTGGCGATGTCGAACCGCCCGTTTTTCTGCACGGCGATGCCGGCCGAGTCATAGCCGCGATATTCCAGCCGCTTGAGCCCCTCGAGGATGATCGAGGAGGCCTTCTGGGTGCCAATATAGCCGACAATTCCGCACATAGGTTGTTTAAGCTGGTGATTTTTGAGGGCCTCCGGAGAATACGGCAAGGAATTAGCACACCCGGCAATGAGCGAATCAAAACGAGTCCTCGCAGTCATCATGGGCGGCGGGCGCGGCACGCGCCTGTTTCCGCTCACCAAGGAGCGGTGCAAGCCCGCTGTGCCGCTCGCGGGCAAATACCGGCTCGTGGACATCCCGATCAGCAACTGCATCAACTCGGGCTACAACCGCATCTTCCTGCTGACACAATTCCTCACCGCTTCGCTCCACCGGCACATCCAGAAGAGTTTCCACTTCGATCCGTTCGGCGCCGGGTTCGTCGACATCCTCTCCGCCGAGCAGACCGACAAAAGCAGCGCCTGGTATGAGGGCACGGCCGATGCCGTCCGCCGCAACCTCGTGCATTTTGACAGCCACGGACACGACCTCGTGCTCATCCTTTCCGGCGACCAGTTGTATCGGATGGATTTTCGGAAAATCATCGCCCAGCACGTCGCCACGGGGGCCGATGTCACCGTGGCCGCGACGCCCGTGCCGGTCTCGCGGATCGAGGGACTCGGTCTGATGCGTGTCTCGGACGACATGGAGATCACGGAGTTCGTCGAGAAGCCCAAGGATGCCGCCGTTGTCAGTGGACTGGCGATGAGCGACACACTGGAGGCGAAGCTGGAGAAGCCCTCCGCCGAGAAACGCTGTCTCGCCTCGATGGGTATCTACGTGTTCAGCCGCGATGTCCTGCGCCGCGCCGTCAGCAACACGATGAAGGATTTCGGCAAGGAGGTCATCCCCGGCCTGCTCGGCCAGGCGCGCCTCTACGGCCACATCTTCGAGGGCTACTGGGAAGACATCGGCACCGTGCGCGCCTTCTTCGAGGCGAACCTCGCGCTTGCCCAGCCGCTGCCGCCGTTCAATTTCTTCGACCGCGGCGCGCCCATCTACACCCACGCGCGCTACCTGCCCGCCTCCAAGGTCAACAAGTGCGACATCGACCATGTGATCATCGGCGACGGCTGCCTCGTCACCGACTCGCGGCTGAAGCACTGCATCATCGGCATCCGCTCCATCCTCGGGGAGAATTCCAACCTAGAGGACGTGGTCATGATGGGCGCCGACTACTACCAGACCGACCGGGAGGTGCAAACCGACCGGGCGCAGGACAAGCCGCCGCTCGGCATCGGCCGGCACTGCCGCCTCCGCCGCGCCATCATCGACAAGAACGCCCGCATCGGCGACAACGTCATTCTCTCGCCCGAGGGCAAGGCCGACGGCGACTACGCCCACGACATCGTCGTGCGCGACGGCATCCTCTGCGTCTGCAAGGGCGCCGTCATCCCCTCGGGTTTCACGCTCTGAGCCGCGGCGGCAAGACCCGGCTGCGGCTTGTTTGCTCACCCGGCCCGGCATCAACGTTCACCGCCCGGCCGGGCATTAAACATTAAAACCTGACCTTTTTTGACTGTCCCCAAGCCCAATTTGGCAATCCAGTTTCCCGACCCACGCCTGGGCCCCCGGACCCCGCCGGCAAAGCAGGCATTGTCACCTAATAGGTGACAATCGGTTTTTCCCGAGGGGACAATGTCACCTATTAAGTGACAATGGATCGGAGGGAGAACAGACGGCGAGGATCTCGCCCGAGGCCGAGAGGACGCACACCGTGTGCCGGCGGTCCCCGAGATCGATACCGATGGTTTGTTTATTGGTCGGGCGCAGAAGGCGGAGAGTTTGACGCAGCGCACCTCAAAGTGCGATGCGCCACTCGACGCCTTCTTGTATGTTCGATTCGATGTTAGTTTTACACGAGGTCAGAGCCCAAGGCGGCTTCCGAGAATGGGCCATCAAGCTCGTCGGAGGAAGCCGCCTTGGGCGGATTTGCGTCCCTGGGCGAAAGAGTCTAGGGTGCAAAAGCCGGGACGTTGCGCTGACCGGCCGTTGGCGCAACGCCGGGAGTGGCAGGCCGCACGCCTTCCGAGGCCCGACCTCCAGAATGAGCCTTGGCCCCACTCCCGGACCTGGTCCAACTCGAACCGCTGACCGAGCCCTTGAGCTCGCATAACAAGATGGAGCAGACCAAGTCAATCACCCCCAGGTTCGTCGGTCTGGATGTATCCAAAGACCGGCTTGATTACACGATCGATGGCCTTCACTGCGCGCACGTTGCCAATGCGGCAGCAGGATGGAACCGCCTCTGCAAAAGTTTGCGAACCCTGCCGGGGGTTCGCGTTGTCTGCGAGGCCACCGGCGGATACGAGCGTGGCATCGTGACCGCCTTATGCCAGGCCGGCCTCGAAGTTTGCCTCTGCAATCCGGGGCGCGTCCGCGCGTTCGCCCAAGCCGAAGGTCTGCTCGCCAAGACCGATCGGCTCGATGCGTGCCTGCTGCGTCGCTACGGCCGGCGCATGCAGCCGCGCCTGCATGTGCCGGTCGCTCCGGCCACGCAAGCGCTGCGCGATCTGCTCGACTATCGCCGTCAAGTCGTCGACCAGATCGGCGCGGTGCGCAACCGGCTGGAACTCGCTGGCGGCCACCTGCGTCCAAGGCTTGAAGCGCAGCTGGCCTTCCAGCAGCAAGAACTCGCCGAGGTGGATCGACTCGTCGAAGACCAGATTACCGGTGATGCGGTGCTCGCGGCGAAAGCGCACCGGCTCCGACTCTTGCAAGGCGCCGGCCCGGTGTTGACGGCAACGCTGCTCGCCTACCTCCCCGAATTAGGTCAGCTCGGCTCCGCCCAATTGGCCGCCTTGGTCGGGGTTGCTCCGTTCGCGCGGGACAGTGGTCGGATGCAGCGCCCACGCCATGTGCGCGGTGGCCGATCCGTCGTCCGCCACGTCCTGTTTATGGCCGCCTTGACCGCGACGCGCTGCAATCCCGTGCTGCGCCCCTTCTATCAGCGCCTCATTGCCGCCGGGAAAGCCCGCCTTCTCGCCCTCGTGGCCGTGATGCGCCGCATGCTCCACGTCCTCAATCGGCTCCTGGCCGATCCCCACTTTGTCCTCGCCCACTAACACCGCTGCTCATTCCTACTGGTTGGGCTCTTTTTGGCGCATGAGAGATATCAAATCGGCATACGAAATCGCCTGTTCATGATCTTCGTCCACTTCTTCCCGCAGATAAACAGCCTCACCCGATCTTGGATTCTTCTCGTAGTCCGCAAAAAAGACCAATGCATACTTCGGCGCGACGACGTGAGAAAACAGCGGATTGTCTGAACGGTCCCACGTGACAACACGGCCGCCAACTTCTGGGGTTCGGCCTCGAGAACGAAGAACACAAACCAAAATCAAAGTCTCCCTTTTCTTCGTCCATTCCACTCGCGCCAAGACTACCAATTTGGATGCCTGCCAATGGTGCTGCAGATCCTGGATGAAAGCCGCTTGGTCGACATTCTTGGGCAAACAGTAGAAGAGCCGTTCGCCAACATCGGCTGCTCTGACTACTGCGAAGAGCAGAAAGAAGACTGACAGACACCGCGTCGTTTTGCTCATTTTGGCTAACGTTCAAGATGAGCCACGGCCGCTTGGGGCCGTTGGCTCTGGCGTCTGGTTCGGCTGTTTTGATTTCACCATGGACCACCCCAATTGACCTTCAAAAGACACTTCATCGGATCGCCCACGAATCTCCAAGATTTCTTCATCCCTTGAATCTCGAAGGTCATTCCATTCGGATGATGGTAGTCTCCTTTCTTTGAGGTATCGACGATCCACGCTACTCCTCCTTCCGGCATAGGATCCGGGATGAACTCACTTTCTGTGGGGCTGATAGTCGCGACTCGATAGCCGTAGCCATTACCGTAAAACGGCTCACCAATCTGTCGATTGGTCTGAGTGATGAAATCCTTGTGCTGAGTCTCGACCGAGGCGCAGCCCGATGAAATCGCGAGCCAAACTGCAAAGAAAAACGTTAGAGGTATTGCGCGAATATTCATCTTTTTGCCGAACAGTGTTATTCGGCCAAACCGAAGTCCGGGATTCTGGAGCGGATCATGGCGGGATAATCCCTCCAGGCCTTTTGCGAGGCAAGGTTGGAGATTTACGGATTTGGGTCTGCACCGTCTGCCAATTCCGTAGCCGGGGGAACCCCCGTTGGTTGCTTCCGTCGCGAAAGCAAGCCCTGGCCCCGGCGGGCAGAATTCTCTGGCTCCATCAGCCTCATGCGGCCGCCGGCCGCCGCGAGGCGCGGAAAATCAGCGCCGCGCCGGCGGCGACGAGGAAGATCGAATAGAAAGTCCCGCGGCTGAGGCCGAGAATGAGCCCGGCGTCGGGTTCGCGGAACATTTCCCCGAAAACCCGCACCACCGCGTAGGCAATGAGGAACTCGCCCGCGAGCCGGCCGGGCCGTGCGGGGGCGACGTCGGTTTTCCAAAAGCGCCACTGTGTGTAGGCGAAGAGCAGCAGGCCCTCGAGCCCGGCCTGGTAGAGTTGCGAAGGATGGCGCGGCACGATGAGCCGGACCGGATGATTCGGGTCGCTGAGCGGAAAAACCACCGCCCACGGCACGTCGGTCGTCTTGCCCCAGAGTTCGCCGTTGATGAAATTGGCGATGCGGCCGAAGAACAGTCCGACCGGCGCAGTCGTCACCACCAGATCGGCGAGGTGGAAGAAATTGACGGACGACTTCCGCGCGTAGAGCCAGAGCGCGATGACCACGCCCACCATGCCGCCGTGGCTGGACATGCCGCCTTCCCACACGCGCAGCAGCACGAGCGGGTCGTGCCGGAAGATTTCCGGCTGGTAGAGGACGAAATATCCGAACCGTCCGCCAAGGATCACGCCGGCGACGAGCGCGAGCATGAGGTCCATGATGGCGTTGTTGTCGAGCGGCGAGCGGCCCACGCGGCGGTAGCGCCGCAGCAGCCAGCCCGCGGCAACGAAGCCGAGGAGATAGGCGAGCCCGTAGTAGCGGATGCCGAAGTTCTCCCCAAAACGGATTAGGAACGGGCTGAGGTCGTGGACCCAGTAAGCGAGGGGCAGCATGGGTCAGGCCGGCGTTGAAGGCGGCGTGGAAGCGGAGTGGGACTCGCCGTCCTTGCGCTGGCGGGTGAGCCGCTGGGTCTTGCTGCGGGCGAGTTCGCGCATGTCGACGGCGATGTCGTCCTTCTCGAAGATTTCGCGGCCGAGGATCTGCTCCATCACGTCCTCCATGGAGACGACGCCGACCGTCGCGCCGAATTCATCAACCACGACGGCGATCTGCTGGTGGGTTTTCAGGAATTGCTGGAGCGCCTGCGCCACCGTGACCGTCTCCGGGATGAACTGCACCTCCTGCATCAGTTTCTCCACGAACTCGGCGTCCTGGTCGTTGGCCTTGGCTTTGAACAGGTCGCGCCGGCGCACGAGGCCAACGATGTCGTCGAGATTACGCCCGAAGACGGGGATGCGGGCGAAGGGGATGTTGGAGTGCTCGCGGAAAACCTCGCCGACGGTGGCGTGGCGGGCCAGCGCCGTGACCACGATGCGCGGGGTCATGATTTCCTCGACGCGGATGTTATCGAGCGCAAGCGCGTTGGTGATGATGCTGGACTCGCTGCGCGAGAGCGTGCCCTCCTGCGCGCCCTTCTCGGCGAGGAGCGTGATCTCGCGGTCGGCGGCGTGGTAAAGCGCCTTCTTGCGGATGACGATGCGGACAACCTGCCGGCACAGCCAGATGATGGGGTAGAGGACGCGCTGAGCCCACAGCAACGGGTAGACCACGTGCGGCTGCAACTGGCTGCGATAGACCACACCGAGGTTTTTGGGAATCACTTCGGAGAAAATCAGGATGAACAGCGTCAACCCGCCCGAGATGACGCCGATGGCGGCGTGCCCGAACAGTTCCGCCGCCAGCACGCCGATGACCATCGAGCCCAACGTGTGCGCCATGGTGTTGAGCGTGAGGATGGTCGAGATGGTGCCGTCCATGTTGTGCTTGAACTGCTCGAAGAGCAGGCCGCGGCGGGGATGCGAGCGCTTGAGCGCCTCGATCTCGGACGTGGTCGTGCTGAGCATGATCGCCTCCAGCAGCGAGCAGAGGAAGGACGTCGTGAGGGTGAACAGCACCGCGAAGACGAACCAAGTCATGCCCCATTCAGGCCCGAAGCGGCGGGGGAACACAATTTCTTTTAGCGTGCAGCGGATGGGGCACTTACACCCGGCCCGGCCAAAGTTTCCTTGCCGGCGCCGCGCGGCCTCCGCTTAGTGGACGCATGAGCGCCCTCCAGATGACTCCCCTCAATGCGTTTCACCGCCGGCACGGCGGGCGCATGGTCGACTTCGCCGGCTGGGACATGCCGGTGCAATACCAGAGCATCCTCGAGGAGCACAAGGGCGTGCGCAATGCGGCGGGTCTCTTCGATGTCAGCCACATGGGCGAGGCCGAGGTCAAGGGCTCCGAGGCGCTCAAGTTCCTCCAGCACCTCGTCACCAACGACTGCAGCAAGCTCTTCCCCGGCCGCGTCCTCTACACCGTGATGTGCTACCCGCACGGCGGTGTGGTGGATGACCTGCTCGTCTACATGCGCGGCCCCGGCGACTACTTCCTCTGCCTCAACGCCGGCAACATCGCCAAGGACATCGCGTGGATGCAGGAGCAGGCGCGGGGCTTCGATTGCACCGTCGTCAACCGTTCCGCCGATTACGGCCAGCTCGCCATTCAGGGACCGCGCGCGACGGCGCTCGTGCAGACGCTGACCCAGACGAACCTCGCCGAGCTGAAATACTACCACTTCACCGAGGGCGAGGTCGCCGGGGTGCCGTGCCTCATCAGTCGCACTGGCTACACGGGCGAAGATGGCGTCGAACTCTATTGCGCCGCGGGCGACACCGAGCGGCTGGCGGAGACGGTCGTGGCCGCCGGCGCGCCGTTCGGACTGCAGCTCGCCGCACTGGGCGCACGCGACAGCCTGCGGCTGGAGGCGGGCTTTCCGCTCTACGGCCACGAGATCACCGAGCTCATCAACCCCATCGCGGCCGGACTCGGCTGGGTGGTGAAGTTCGATAAGGGGCCGTTCATCGGCTCCGACGTGCTCAAGGCCGAGAAGGAGAAGGGTCCGGCGAAACGGATAGTTTTTTTTAAGACCGGCGACCGCCGCATCGTGCGCGCGGGCACGGCCGTCCTCAGCGCCGCCGGCACCACCGTCGGCACGGTCGTTTCCGGCACGCTCTCGCCCATCCTCAACGAGGCGATCGGCTCCGCGCTGATCGAGTCCGCCGCGGCGAAGGAGTCGCTGGCGGTCGACATCCGCGGCGTGAAAATGAATTTGTCTCTCGTCAAGCCGCCCTTTGTCCCACTAAAGAAAAACTGAATCACCCATGAGCAACATCCCCGCTGACCTCAAATACGCCAAGTCCCACGAATGGCTCAAAGTCGCCGCCGACGGCACCGCGCTCGTTGGCATCAGTGACTATGCACAAAGCAGCCTGGGCGACATTACCTTTGTCCAACTGCCCAAGGTTGGCGCGGTGCTGAAAGCCGGCGAATCCTTCGGCGTCGTCGAATCGGTGAAGGCCGCGTCCGATGTATACGCGCCGGCCGCCGGCACTGTGCTGGAGGTGAACAAGGCGCTCGACGCCAATCCTGAGAAGGTCAACCAAGCGCCTTACACTGACGCGTGGATGCTGAAGCTCAAGCTGGCGGATCCCGCCGATGCCAACGCACTGCTGTCCGCCGCGGACTACGGCAATCTGACTTCGTGAGTCGTCGTCGGTAGGCGGCGATTCCGGGTTTGCCTCCGGTCAACGGAGCGAAGAGAATCGCCCCATGCCTGCGGCGGGATTTGCCGGCAAGGGATGCTGCTACCTTGAGGCCGGCGGCGGGCTGGCGGTGAAGGCCGGCGATTCGTTTTTTAACGGCCGCATCCGGTAATGCGCAAGCAGGCGCCGACTGCCGCGCAGGAGCGCGATAAGCTGGGCTGGGCGGCGCGGCATTTCGCGCCCCGGCGGTAGCGCATTTTCGATTTAATCCACCGTGTTGCAGGCCAGGTCGCCGACCTGGCGCTACAGTTGCCCGGGGCAGCGCGCGCGCGTCTGTGTAAACCGAAGACGCTTCAGCTCCCGGCGCTGACGGTTACTCGTCGGCGCGCTTGGCCGCGCGCTGGACCTTGCGACGCTCGGTTTCGCGGAGGATGCGCTTGCGCAGACGGAGATTCTTCGGGGTGACTTCGACGAACTCGTCGGAGGCGATGTATTCGATGGCGCGCTCAAGCGAGAGCTTGGTGGCGGGCGTAAGGCCGGCCGCCACGCCTTCGCCCTGGGAGCGGAAGTTGGTGAGTTTTTTCTCGCGGACCGCATTGCAGGCGATGTCCTCATTGCGGGGATTCTCGCCGACGATCATGCCTTCGTAGACTTTCTCGCCGGGATTGACGAAGAGCTTGCCGCGCTCCTGCACCATGACGAGGGCGTAGGCGGTGGTCTCGCCGGCCTCGGTGGCGATGAGCGTGCCGGTGATGCGGGTGAGCACCTCGCCGACATAGGGACCGTATTCCTTGAACAGATGGCTCAGCACGCCGCGTCCGCTGGTGGCGTTGACGACGTCGATTTCCATGCCGATGAGCCCGCGGGTGGTGATGACGGCCTCGATCATTGTGGTGTGCGCGAGCTTTTCCATGTTGGTCAGCCGCCCCTTGCGGTTGGCAAGATTGGTCATGATGGTGCCCACGCACTCGTCAGGAATTTCGATCCAGACCGTCTCGTAAGGTTCGTGGCGGTGCCCGTTGACGGTTTTCTCGATCACGGTCGGGCGGGAAACGAGGAGTTCGAAGCCCTCGCGGCGCATCGTCTCGACCAGCACGGCGATTTGCATGGCGCCGCGAGCCTTCACGTTGAAGACGGCGGCCTTGTCGGTTTCCTCGACCAGAATGGATACGTTGGTCTTGAGTTCGCGGAAGAGGCGCTCGCGCAGCTGGCGGGAGGTGACGAGCTTGCCCTCCTGGCCGACCAGCGGGCCGTCGTTGACGCAAAACTGCATCTCGAGGGTCGGCGGATCGATCTGGGTGAAGGGCAGGGCGTGGCCGTCCTCCTGAGCGGTGATGGTGTCGCCGATGTCGATGTCCTCGAAGCCGGCCAGGCCGACGATGTTGCCGGCGACAGCGGTCTCCGTCTCGGTCGTGCCAAGACCGGTGAATTCGAAAGTCTGCGTGATCTTCGCGCGCAGGCGCGTGCCGGTCGCGTGGCGGAGGACAAAGATGGGGTCGCCGACGCGGGCGGTGCCGCCGAGCACCTTGCCGACGGCGATGCGGCCGACGTAGTCGCTCCAGTCGATGTTGGAGACCAGCATGTGGAACGGTTTGTCGGGCTTGGCGAAGGGGGGCGGGACGTGGTCGAGGATGGTCTGGAAGAGCGGACTCATGTCCTTTTTCTCCTCGCCGAGATGAAGCATCATGTAGCCGTCGCGACCGGAACCGTAGACGACGGGCGCGTCGAACTGCTCTTCGGTGGCGTTGAGCTCCATGAGGAGTTCGAGCACCTTGTCATACATCTTGGCCGGCTCGGCGTTCTCGCGGTCGATCTTGTTGATGACGATCACGACCTTGAGGCCGTGGGCGAGGGCCTTGCGCAGCACGAAGCGCGTCTGGGCCTGCGGGCCGTCGTAGGCGTCCACGACCAGCAGCACGCCGTCGACCATGCGGAGGGCGCGCTCGACCTCGCCGCCGAAGTCGGCGTGGCCGGGGGTATCGACGATGTTGATCGTCTTGTCGTGCCAGTGAACGGAGGTGTTCTTGGCCTTGATGGTGATGCCCTTCTCACGCTCGAGATCCATGGAATCCATGGCGCGCTCCACCACCTGTTGGTTGGCGCGAAAGACCCCGCCTTCCTTGAGCAGCTTGTCGACCAGCGTGGTTTTGCCGTGGTCGACGTGGGCGATAATGGCGATATTGCGGATGCTCTGGTTCATGGCCGGATATGTGGTAGCAAAGTGGGAAAAGGGTCACGGTGCGGCTCGTGCCATGGCTTGGCAAGAAGGAAGCTCTCCGCCGGCGCTGAAACACGGACTCCGGGCCATGCCGGTCGCCGAAAAAGCAGAAACCCCTTACGGTCAGCGCGCCGGGCCGGGCTTTAGCCGGAGGTTCCGGGCCGAAGTGGGGCCCAGCGCGCTGACAAAGGGGTCTCTAAAAAAGATTAAGGCCCGGGAACCTTGCGGCTCCCGGGCCAAAATCGGGGGTGGGTGCTCGCCACGCACTCTTTCCCATTCGCACAGCGTTGGGCGCCTCGCTTTCGCGGGCCGTGTGCTCCCCGACGCTACTCACCGCGGCATGCGATGGTCTCGGTCTCATAGCGGGACCGTCCCGATCCTTTCGGATCGAAATCTATCGAGTGAGGCCTCTCCGCCCGGTTCGGCGCCATCTGCCGATGGCTCGCTCGCCGGACGGGTGTTGGCACGCCTACAAGAACAACTTTGCGCACCAGCACCTTGACCACGGGGACGGCCCCGGCTTTTGGCCGGGCGTTTGCCCCATGCAACGGGTCTGACCTCTTAACTCTCAGGTTGCTTTCGACTTGAAGTTGGGTGACGCGGTTTTTCGCGCCGCCCCAAGGAGGAGGTTTTGCGAGCTTTGCCAGACTCGCCCGCTCCCCGCTGCGCTGCATCCCTTTCGCGCCCCGCCTTTGCGGGCCGGGCCTTTTGGCAGGGTGGACCTGCCGGAACACTGCGCTGCGTCCTGGTTTTACAGTAGCAACCATAACCCTCTGGGTAACTGCATCGGTGCAAGGCCCGAAACTGGCCTTGGACCTGACTCGGTTCGGACGCGGCTTCTAAGTTCGCGCCTGACCGCACAGTTCCTTTGTCGCAAAACTGGATCGGCTGCGACGCCGTCCAGAGGAACTGGTGATATTTGCCTCCGGCAGCTCGCGCTGCCAAGGGGATGGTCGCACCAATTACAACCATCCTTTCCCCGGTTGCCCGGGAGTATCCCAGTCGCGCTCTCGGCGGGTTTTTCATGCCGCCGAACTACGACTGTTCTATCAAGGAACGAGTGAGAATATCCGCGAGCAGGGTGGAAAAGTCTACTGATTGTTGCGCACAACTTATTCACCGCGGCCGGGCGGTGCGTAAGTTGTGTCTGCCCGTCCGTTCACGGGTTATTCACCGCTGCGGCTGCACAGCGTTACGCGAACTCCGGACGATGAACTCCCGTTCCTGCCAGTGGTTGCGCAACGGGCTTGTTCTTAACGCAGCAAATGGCATGACGAATCGCGTCCACGGTTCGACTTTTCTGCAAAGAAACACTTTTACTGCTAATGCCTGCTCTGCGTGAACTGCCCATCTACGAACTCGAGGATCGCCTCGTAGCAGCGCTGCGCGCGTCGGGCCGGCTCATCGTGCAGGCGCCGACCGGCTCGGGCAAATCCACCCAGGTGCCGCAGATGCTCCTTAACCACGGTTTGCTCGGCGACGGCGAGGTGGTGGTGCTCCAGCCGCGCCGGCTTGCCGCGCGCATGTTGGCCAAACGCGTCGCCGAAGAAGTCGGCACGAAGCTCGGCGACTTGGTCGGCTACCAAATCCGGCTGGACTCGCGCGTCTCCGCCGCCACGCGCATCCGGTTCGTGACGGAGGGCATCCTGCTCAGGCAAATGTCGTTCGAACCATCCCTGCGCGGCATCAGCGCCATTATTTTCGACGAGTTCCACGAGCGCCATCTCTACGGCGACATCACCCTCGCGCGCGCCCTGCAGATCCAGCAGTCCACGCGCCCCGAGCTCAAACTCATCGTCATGTCCGCCACGCTTGACGCCACGCTGCTCAAGGGCTACCTCGCGCCCTGCGAAGTTCTCGCCTCGCAGGGCCGCACTTTCCCGGTGCAGATCGAATATCTGCCGAAGACGGTGGACTTTGAGCACGACCCGGTGTGGTCGGTCGCTGCCCGCGAATGCGAACGCGCCGCGGCGCAGACGACGGGCGATATCTTGGTCTTCATGCCGGGCGCTTTCGAGATCGGCCGCACGGTGCAGGAGGTGCAGGGTTCGCACGCGTTGCGCGGTTTCGTCTGCTTCCCGTTGCACGGCGAATTGCCGCCAGAGCAGCAAGACCGCGCTGTGGCCCGCTACGAGACGCGCAAGATCATCGTCTCGACGAATGTCGCCGAGACGTCGCTCACCATCGACGGTGTTACTACTGTGGTGGATTGCGGCCTCGCCCGGGTCGCGCGCTACGATCCGCACCGCGGCATCAACATGCTGCTCATCGAAAAAATCTCGATGGCCTCTGCCGACCAGCGCGCCGGCCGGGCGGGCCGCACGGCGCCGGGCGTGTGCGTGCGGCTTTGGACGGAGCGCGAGCATGCGCGGCGTCCCCTGCAGGAGTTACCCGAAGTGAAGCGGCTGGATCTGTCCGAGGTCGTCCTGACCCTGAAGGCGGCGGACATGGACGACATCGCCGCGTTTCCCTGGTTGGAAAAACCTGATCCGCGCGCGCTCGAACGGGCGGAGACCCTGCTGGAGGATTTGGGCGCCCTGCAGGATCCCAAAAAAACCATCACCGACCTCGGTCGGCGTATGCTGCGTTTTCCAATGCACCCACGCTACGCCCGGATGTTTCTCGCGGCGCAGGAATACGGGTGCGTGCGTTCCGTCGCCCTGATGGCCGCGCTGACGCAGGGAAGGAATTTTCTGCTGCGCGGACAGAGCCGCGGGGTGGAGGAGGCGCGGGAGGAGCTGTTCGGGGAGGAGCATGAATCCGATTTTTTCCTGCTGATGCGCGCGTGGCGCTACGCCGACAAGGCGAACTACAACATGGAAGCGTGCCGCCGGCTCGGCATCCACGCGCAGGGCGTGCGGCAGGTCGGGCCGCTGTTCGGGCAGTTTCTCGAGATCGCCGCGGACGAAGGACTGGATGTTGCCGAGAGACGCATCGACAGTGTGGCCGTGCGCAAGTGCGTATTGCTCGGATTCAGCGACCATCTGGCCCGGCGGCTCGACCGGGGCACGCTCCGCTGCGAGCTCGTGCACCAGCGCAAGGGCGTGCTCGCGCGCGAGAGCTGCATAGGCGAGGCGCTTCTGTTTGTGGCCGCGGAGATCACGGAGATCGAGAGCCGGGGTGAGGTGAACGTGCTCCTCGGTCTCTGCACCGCCGTTGAGGAGTCGTGGCTGCGGGAGTTGTTCCCGAAGGATTTTCTGGACGCCGGCGGTGTCGTCTACGACGAGACACAGCGCCGCGTGCTGGTGCGCAGCGAGCGGCGGTTCCGGGATCTTGTCCTCGAGTCGAAGCAAACCGCCACGGAACCCGAACCGAGCCAGGCCGCGACCCTTCTGGGCAATGAGGTTTTGGCTGGCCGGATCGTGCTCACGGAATGGAACGAGGCCGTCGAACAATGGATCATTCGTGTCAACTGCCTCGCCAAGTGGTGGCCGGAGCTGGAGGTCAATCCTATCACAGACGCCGACCGGGCGACGCTCATTGAGCAGATCTGCTACGGGAGTTACGGCGCGCGCGAGTTGAAGGACAAACCCGTCATGTCCGTGCTGCGCGACTGGCTGCTGGCCGAGCAACTCGCCGTGCTCGACGAATATCTCCCCGAGCGGATTGAGATGGCTAACGGACGGAAGGCACGGGTGCGCTATACGGCGGACGGTCCGCCGGTGCTCAGCGCGCGCATCCAGGAGCTCTATGGCGTGAGCGCCAAGTTCACGCTCGGCCACGGCCGGGTCGCGGTGAAGATCGAAGTGCTCGCGCCCAACCAGCGCCCGATCCAGGTGACGGACGACCTGAGCAATTTCTGGCGGGAGCAATACCCGAAGATCAAGGCCGAGCTGTCGCGGCGGTATCCGCGGCACGAGTGGAGATAGTGGAGATGCTCAACGCGGGAAGCGCCGCTGTGTAATCTGACCGTCAGCGGCTGCGCCGCA
>JAHFTD010000132.1 GCA_023269565.1 Opitutaceae bacterium
CCTCGGTCGGCGACAAACAGGTCCGTCCCCGACAGGTCAATACCCATTAGAATATTAAATCCCGAGATCAGCGCGGCATTCACCGTCGCACCCGAGGTCGTGTATTGGCCGATCGTGCCGATTTCCTGCCTGAGCGAGGAAGGCATTCCGGGGCTTAAGAAAGAACTGTTAAAACGTGTCCGCCGCCTGCGCCAGCAGGGAAAAAAATCGCCAAGCCCCGTCTTCTAGCCCAGATTTGCCGTCCGATGCCAACGGAACACCGGCCATTGCTCATGCGTGCCAACCGCCTCCTCGGGGCGGCGCTGGCCGAGCTTAACCTGGTGAAATACGAGGAACTCACCGCCGCCAACGACCGCCTGCTCGAGCTGGCCGCCGCCGGCGACCTCCGGCAGGCCTCCCTCCTCGCCATCCTCGCCTACGAGCAGAAGGCGCTCCGCGAGGAGGACGTCATCCACAACGTGCTCGACGAGCACGGACTCGGCGCCGTCGACCTGCGCAGCTACGACGTGCCCGAGGAACTCCGCAAGGGCCTCGACCTCGGCGCCTGCTGGGCGACGTGGAGCGTGCCCTTCGACTTGGAGGAAGATTATTATTTCATCGCCACGGCCTATTACCTCAGCCCCGCCGTGCGCGCCCACTGGGAAAAGAAATACGGCAAAAACATCATCTGGCTGGCGACTTCGATGGACATCATTGCCGACTTCCTCGACCGCCAGCAGGCGGAACGCGACGAGGCTGCCAAAGCCGCCGCCAAGACCGCCGCGGAAGCCGCGGCAAAGACCACCGCCAAGGCTGCGGCCGATGCCGCCGCGGCCAAACCCAAGGCCTGACCATGCCCCTTGGCCGCACCCAGTCCCAGTTCATCGACCAGTTGGAGCTGATGGGGAAGCTTTCCGCGGACCAGAAGACCGTGCTGTTGGCGCGCCCCGACGAGCCCACCGGCGAACAGCTCGACCAGATCCTGCAGGCCGACTGCCGCATCACGCCCTTCCAACTGCAGCTCGCCAAGTGCCGGACGTTCGGGCTCACGCCCTACAATGTCGCCCATTACCGGGTGCACACGGGCACCTTCGAGAAGATCGACCTCGAGTTCTGCCAGAAGAACCTGATCCTCCCCGTCGGCCAGGTCGGCGACGCGCTCCTCATCGCGCTCGGCAACCCCTTTGAGACCACCATCCCGGCCAAGATCCAGGACAAGACTGGTCTGCGCGTCATCCGCCTCCTCGGTCGCGAGCAGGATATCCGCGACAAGCTCAAGAAGGACCAGTTGCGCGAGGAGGTGCAGTTCGGTGACGTCGTCGACCAGCTCGGCGTCGAGTTCAGCGAGGACGAAACCGAGCTCCGCGACGAGGACCTCGAGCACGAGGACTCCGCGCCCATCATCCAACTGGCCAACCGCATCATCGAGGACGCCTATTTTGCCGGCGCCTCCGACATCCACATCGAGCCGTGGGAAAAGGAACTGGTCGTCCGCTACCGCATCGACGGCCTCACCCAGGAAAAACTCCGCCTGCCCAGCAAGGTCACCGGCGCGCTCGTCGCCCGCCTGAAGATCATGTGCAACCTCGACATCGCCGAGCGCCGCCTCCCGCAGGACGGCCGCATCGTCTTCAAGCACTACAACAAAAAGAACATCGACCTCGACCTCCGCGTCTCCACCGCGCCCCTCAATTACGGCGAGGGCATCGTCATGCGCATCCTCGACAAGCAGAAGTCCACGCTGCCGCTCCCCGCGCTGGGCTTCACCGAGGAGAATCTGCAGAAATACCGCGACTGCATCCGCCAGCCCTACGGCATGATCCTGCACTGCGGCCCCACCGGCTCCGGCAAGTCGATGACGCTTTATTCCGCCCTCAACGAGGTCAACACGCCCGACGTCGTCGTCCGCACGGCCGAGGATCCCATCGAATACACGCTGCCCGGCATCAACCAGATGCAGATGCACCGGCAGATCGGCCTCACCTTTGCCACCGCCCTCCGCGCCTTCCTCCGCCAGGACCCCGACATCATCCTCGTCGGCGAGATCCGCGACAAAGAGACGGCCAACATCGCTGTCGAGGCCGCCCTCACCGGCCACCTCCTCATTTCCACGCTCCACACCAACGACGCCCCCGGCACCGTCGCCCGCCTCACCGACATGGGCATCGAGCCGTTCATGATCTCCTCATCGTTGGTGTGCGTCTGCGCGCAGCGCCTGATGCGCCGGGTCTGCAAAGTTTGCCGCCAGCCCTACGACGCCTCGGGCCGCGAGCAGGAGATCCTTGAAAAGGCCATCGGCTGGACCGGCCAGATTTACCGCGCCAACCCCGCCGGCTGCCCCAAGTGCAGCGGCACCGGCTACCGCGGCCGCGTCGGCATCCACGAACTCATGGTCAACAACGAGGAGCTCATCGACGGCATCAACAAGGAGCTCGAGACCGCCGAACTGAAACGCATCTGCATGAAGCACGGCATGAAGACCCTTCACCAGGACTCGATGCAGAAGGTCCGGGACGGCGTCGCCACCATGGCCGAGGCCCTCACCAGCGTCCCGCAGGACATGGAACTGCGCTGAGGCGCGAGCGGGTGGTTTCAAATTGCAGGGCGGGGTCGCCTGATCTTGCCGGGCGCGACTAAAGCATTGGCGTCCGCCCGGCCGCCGTTCATGCTGCCGGACCATGGCCCTCAGCCTCAAGGAAGCCGCCAGACTCTCCGGCCGCGTGGTCTACCTAGAAATCGTCGTCCTCTGCCTGTCCATTTTCTCCCTGCTGGCGTTGCTCGGTGAGATCTTCCTGCCGCTCGCCCCGCCCCAGCGCGAGCTGCTGCAGGATATCGACACCATCATCTGCGGCGTCTTCCTCCTCGATTTCTTCGTCCACCTCTGGCTCGCCCCGGGCAAGAAAGCCTACCTCAAGTGGGGCTGGGTCGACCTCCTTTCCAGCATCCCCGAGATCGAGTGGCTCCGCTGGGGCCGGATCTTCCGCGTCGTCCGCATCGTCCGCGCGCTCCGCTCGTTCAACGAGGTGCGCGAGCACCTCTCGCTCGACCGCGCCAAGGGCACCTTCGGCGTCGTCACCCTCATCACCATCCTCGCCACCATCTTCGCCACGCTCGCGATGCTTGTCTTCGAAACGGCGCCCGAGTCCAACATCAAGACCGCCGGCGACGCCCTCTGGTGGGCCTTCGCCACCATCACCACCATCGGCTACGGCGACCGCTATCCGGTGACCCTCGCCGGCCGGATTGTCGCGGTGATCCTGGTCATCTGCGGGCTGAGCGTCTTCGGCACGTTCACGGCCTACATCGCCAGCTTCTTCGTCGGCCGCG
Organism: Opitutaceae bacterium; assembly: GCA_023269565.1. GTDB lineage: Bacteria > Verrucomicrobiota > Verrucomicrobiia > Opitutales > Opitutaceae > JAHFTD01. The sequence goes on from JAHFTD010000132.1 coordinate 3,307, forward strand.
AGCAGCACAAGGAGGAGTCGGAGATCCATCACCTCACCGTCGAGGTGCGCAAGCTCCGCGAAAAGATCGAGCTGCTCGAGGCCGGCACGCGCCACGGGGCCACGCCGCCCTCGGCGCTCACCCACCAGCCTCCGTCCCGCGAATGAGGCGGCACCCCGCACCGGTGGAATGGAGGACCCGGCTTCCGACGGGCCGCGGCCGGCCCTCCGGGCATCCGTGAAATTCGTGGTCTCATGAATTATCTTCCCGAGTTCCTCACCGTGGCGGTGGCGCACGCGCTGGCGGTCGCCAGCCCGGGACCCGACTTCGCCATCGTGCTCCGGCAGAGCCTTGCGCATGGCCGTCGCACCGCGCTCTGGACGAGCCTCGGCATCGGCTGCGGCATCTCCGTCCACATTGTCTACTGCCTGCTCGGGCTCGGTTTCCTGCTCAAGAACTCGCCGACCGGCCTGCTCGTCTTCAAATACCTCGGCGCGGCCTACCTCGCCTGCGTCGGCCTGCAGGCGCTGCGATCCCGGCTGCGCACCTCCGACCTCGATCTCGCGGGCGACGGCGCGTCCGCGCCTGCCGCCCGCGCCGCGTGGACGACCGGCTTTCTTGTCAACGTCCTCAACCCCAAGGCCGCGCTTTTCTTCATCGCGCTCTTCCCGCTGGCTGTCAGCCCGGCCACGCCGAAGTTCATTCAGGCCGGCTACGGGGTGTGGATGGCCTTCGCCACGACGGTGTGGTTCAGCTTCGTGTCCGTGGTGTTCACGCAGGAGGACGTGCGCCGCCGCTTTCTCCGGCACGGCCACTGGATCAACCGCGCCCTCGGCATCGTTTTCCTCGGTTTCGCCGGCAGCCTGACGTTCGCGTCATTGCATTAACGCCGACCCATTGAACAGAAGCAGATCCTTTCTCTTTGCGTAATGTTCAAGTTGACCCACGTCAGCTTTGGACTGTGGGTTTTGACATCTGTTTAGCTCTATTATCTGTAGCATTTGGGGCAGACGAAAACGTGCCTCTTAGCAAATGAGGGCAAGGTTGTGATCAACCGGGGCACTCACCGTAAATAAGCAAGCGTGATTCAGGTCATCCCCAACGCGGACGGGCAAATCAGTTTGGTTCCATTCAACGGCCATGACGGTGGCCG
>JAHFTD010000133.1 GCA_023269565.1 Opitutaceae bacterium
ATCTATCGGTGCCATTGTTGGAACTGGTGCCGGTGCTATTGTTCCTGCTGCTGCCGCTGCTCTCGTTCTGCCCACGGCTGCGATCAAAGGTCTGGTTGATGCCGCCCACGCCGAGCCGGTAGGCGTTGAGCGAGGCCCAGTTGACGCCGATGTTGCGGATGTCGCTGTCGAAAACCTCGACGAATTTGGACTCGATCATCACCTGGTCGATGGCCTTGTCGAGTTTCTCGATGGTGCTGCGGATGCGGGTCAGGCGCGTGGGGCGCTCGGTGATGACGAGGGCGTTGCTGCGGGCGTCGATCTGAAGCTTGCCGCCCTTGGCGCCGTCGACCATGCCCGAGACCACGGGGCTGATGTCGGAGGCCTTGGCGCTGTTGAGGATGATGACCTCGGTGGTGACCGGCTCATCGAGCAGGGACTCGTTGCTGACGATCTTGATGATGTTGCCCTCCTCGACGTAGGTGTGGCCCACGGGGGCGAGGACGACCTGGAAGATCTGCCTCCAGGTGACGTCCCGGAGCTTGATGGTGGTCTTGCCGGCGAGGCTGTCGGGAATGACGAGGTTGAGGTCGCTGATGTCGGCGACGTTGCGGAGGACGGCCTTGATGTCCTCATCGGGGAAGTCGACGGAGATTTTGTCCTGGTCGCGGGTGACGGTGCCCTTGACGGGCGCGGAGCCCTCGACGGCGACGGCCGGCTGCTCGGGCTTGGAGGCCTCGGCGGCGGGCGCGGGCCGGGCCCGGCGGGTCTCGGCGGCGGGCGTGGCGGCCTCGGACGAGGCGGGGCCGGCGGCCGGCATGCCGGGGCCGGACGCTGGCGGCATGGCGGGGGCTTGGGCGGAGAGGCGGGCGCAGCAGGCCAGCGTGAGCAGCGAAGAGAGGAGCAGGCGGGTCTTCATGGGCGGTTCCTTATTTGATGGGCCGGGTATATTCCTCGCCATTGAGGCTGAGGGTAAAGGTGGTGTTGGTGATGGCGGTAATATCGACAGTATAAGCCGTGCCTTCAAAGGTAATCGACAGGTGGCCGCCGGCTTTGACTCTCTTTTGTCCGAAGACGAGGTTGGGCTCGCCGCCGATGACAAAATGACCGCTGGGCTTGAGCGCGGCGGCAATGGCGCGGATCAATCTACTCGAGTCATCAACTTTAGGGCCAGGCTTGGGTGGCTTACCGGGTTCATCTGGCACTTTATCAATTGGCGGTTGAACAACGGTGTCCGAATGGAAGGGATCGACCAGATTGGGAATCGCGCCGTGCTCGGTGACCGTAAGGAGCTTCTTGGCTGCGGCAACCGCGCTCGCGCGCCGGGTGGGGGTGGCGACTTGTCCGGCCTCGAAGGGGGCGGACGCGGGGCTGGCGGCGGGCGGGCGGCCCGGCGGCAGCGCCGTCGGGGGGGCCAGATTCGGCATGGGCGGAGTGGCGGCGAGCAGCGAACCCGCGGAAGCGAGGACCAGCAACGTGAGCAGAGGGCGGTTGGTCAGATTCATGGCAGTCCCATCACATCAAGGTTCAGAGTGGCGGAAAGCCGGTCCGAATTATCGCCGCCGATTTTGGAAAAAGTTGCGCTGGTGATCCGGCAGAAGTGCGCGCCGGATTGGAGGCGCTGGAGGAAACCGAGCACCTGCGGATAGGTGCATTGGATGGTGACGGTGTAGGGCACGGCCTGGTAACTCGTCTTGGTGGTTCCCTTGCCGGCGAGCACCTGGCCCTGGCGAATGTCACCGATGAGCTTCACGCCGGTCTCGTCGACCAGCCGGTAAAAATAGCGGTAGTTGAGCGCCAGCTGCGAGGCACGGATCAGCCGGGATCCCATCTCTTTGCCGTCCGCCTGCATGGCGGCGACCTGCGCGGGCAGACCCTCGGCGTTGCGGACATTGGTCTCGATCTTGTCCGCCTCAGCCGTCCGGGCGTCGAAAGTTTTTTGCCTCTCATCCAAGGCATCACTGCGGAAATAGAGCAGGAGGAGACAGCCGAGGCAGAGCCCGGCGCAGGCAACGCCGATCGGCTGCTTTTTGATGAAGGCAAGCAGGGCGGCGGTATTCATGAGTTCTTCCCCTTCCCGTCGGGTTTGACCCGGAGGATGACTTCGAAAATCAGGAAGCCGGTGCGCGCGTCGCGGTTGATGTTCGTGAGCTCCACGGTATCGAAGGCGGCGGCGAAGCTGGGGTGCGTGCGCAGCAGCTCGATGTAGCTGGAAGCCGCGCCACTGGCTTCATCAGCCGTGCCCCGAGCCGAGCCGCGGAGCGTGACCATCAGTTCGGAGCTGGGTTTGGTGCTGTCGGCGGAGGGCGTCAGCCGGTAATCGGCGATCTCCAGGGAGATTTCCTTCGGCAGGGTCTGGCCGAGCTGGATCAGCAATTCCGTGAGCCGGATCGGCGTCCCCGTGAAATTGGCGGCCTCGCTGAGCTTCTTCTCCTCGTCGGCGAAGACTTTGGAAAGACGCAGGGCCTCGTTGTTCTGCTTGGTCTTGCTGTCGATGCGGGCCTGGGCCTCGGCGATCTGCTGGGACAGGACGTGGAGGTGATACTCGCGCGTGCCGGCCCAGAGCAGCAGGCCCGCGGTGACGGCAATGGCGCCCATGCTGATGAAGAAGGCCGTGCGCACGACCTTGGTGTCCGGCAACCGTTCGAAGTTGCGGAAATTCGGGTGCCAGACCGGCGCGGTCGCCGGCTGCGCCTTACTTTTTTTCGTCAGAGGTAGGTTGAACGACGCCATGGTTGTAGTCGGCCGCGAGGGCGAAGAGTCCGAGCCAGCGCTCGTCCGGTGGATTGAGCGTGACACCATCGGCCAGACGGATGTCGAGGGATTCGAGCCAGGGCGCCGCTTCCATCTTGAAGGGGTCGACGTGGAGCTCGTTGGCCATGCTGGTGGCGAGCCAGCCGAGCTGGGCCGGGAGCTGCGTGCAAAGAACGCTGCTGATGGACTGGCCGGTCTGCACCTCGTAAAAACCGATGGAGGCCTGCAGCTCCTTGAGCAGCTTGCCGATCAGCTTCGCGCCCATGCTGGTAAAATCAAAGGTGTTCGAGTAGAAAAGTTTCTTGGCGGACTCCTCGTCCTTCAGGGTGAGCTCCTTTTGCACCACCGGAATCATGGCGGCGATGCCGGTGGGAATGGGCCGGGAAATATCCACCCCGTCGGCGCTGACGATGAAACTCTGCGTGGCGTCGGCCCCGATCTCGAGGAGGAGGATCGCGGCCTTGCTCTGCTTGAACTTCAGGTAGCTCGCCAGCGCCCCCATCGTGGCCACGGTGCCCATCTCCAGCCGCTCGGGATAGATGCCCAGCTCGAGCAGCCTGTCCTGCGTGGCGACGATTTCCTCGGCGGGCAGGCCGCAGAACAGCACTTCCTTCAGCGTGCCCTTGGCGCCGTCGTATTCGCTGCCGTCGCCGGAATTGAGCACCATGACGGTGTATTTCTCGGGTTCGATGCGGAATTGCTGCGAGAGAATTTCGTTGAAGTAAGCCGGTTCCTTGACGCGCTTGAGGTCGAGCGTCTGCCGGCGCACCATCCGGCGGGCCGGGTAGATGCCGCAGGTGGAATGCGCGTAGCCGGTCGGCCCCCGGCCTTCCATGGCCTTCATCAGGTCGCGCAAACCGTCGGTGTCGGCGGCGGGCAGTTCCTTCAACTCTTCGATCACCATCGGGGCCTCGGCCTGGTTCAGCCGGGCGACCAACACGGAATGCTCGCCGAGTTCGACGCAGAAGGCCTTGCCTTTGTTAGCTAAAAACATGCGTGTGCCTGGTGAAGTGGTGGTAGCGGTTCTGACCGACCCGGCCAGCCTGTGTGGGAGGCTGGACGAATCCTGCAAAAGACCAAGTAAAAATCATTTGCAGAACGATTGGATAAGGGATGGTCGCTTGGTCTGACAAGACCAAAACTGCGGCCGGCCGCGATTGGCAGAAAATTCATTCTCCGGCCGCGGCGGCCTCGCCCAATGAAAAACCCGCCGCGGAAACGGCGGGTTGCGGGAGTGGAGCGCTGCTCGCGGCCAGTTGCCGCGGCTTATTTCTGCCATGTGCGCTTCTTGTGCCGGTTGGCTTTGAGCCGCTTGCGGCGTTTGTGCTTCGACATTTTCAGGCGGCGCTTTTTCTTCAAATTTCCCATGGTGATTAAAGATGATTGGTCGGCACCGTGCGACTCGCCCGCGGCCCTGTAAAGCACATTTTAGACAGGAGACTCCACCGGAAAGCTCTGCTGCAACTTGGTCAGCACCAACCTGCCTCTCACGCACTCCACCGGCAGTCCCGTCAGCACGGCGGCCGCCCGCCGGTAAAGTTCCAGTTGCGCCGCGAAGCGCTCCACAATCCGGCCGGTTCCGACTCCCGGGTCGATCCGGTCGGTTTTGAAATCCACCACGATCAC
>JAHFTD010000049.1 GCA_023269565.1 Opitutaceae bacterium
CATCGAGATTGCGCCGCAGTCGCGTAAGCGACCACCAAAGAATGAGGTGGAGCGGGTTGCACGAACCAAGCGGGCACAGGAGCTTGACGCTGAGCTCTCAAGCTTGGGTGCTCAGTTGAAGGATATTGCAGGAGCGGAGAAAATCGGCCCCGAAGTGGCGCGTAATACAATAACGTTTTTCGCTTTCGTGCGCGGTAAAGAATTCGTGGCGAAACTTTACGCTCTGGGTATCGCACCTCGGTGGAAGCGTGCAGTCACAACGGGTGTATTCACGGGGAAGACATTCGTGCTGACCGGCACGCTACCGTCACTTTCCCGAGAACAGGCGACGGGCAAGATTGAAGCGGCAGGCGGTAAGGTCAGTAGCAGCGTCAGTAAGAAGACCCACTACGTCCTGGCAGGTGCTGAGGCAGGCTCGAAGCTTGACAAGGCCAAGGAGCTCGGTGTGCCAGTGATCGACGAGGCAACTTTCGTTGAGATGCTCCAATCCGGAGGTATGTGAGCAGCCGTTCCGGGAGCGAACGCTTTCACTCAACGGTAGCAGTAATTGCTCGCCAGAAAGCAGGCTCAGCAATTATTCGGACTCCATAGTTTCGAGCTTTTTTGGCTTTCCCGGACTGTGTGTGAGGGTCGGCTACTACTAAGAGATCCAAGTTCTTCGTCACGTTGGATTGCACGATGAGCCCCGCTTTCTTGGCTAGCTCCGACTATACGGCTTCCGATATCACCCGCAACCTGGTCGAAAGTCGGAGCCTTGAGAACGTCGGCAGCACTGATACCATGAATGTCGGTTCGGCCAATATCGCGCTGCGGATTGAGTAACGTGACGTATTCATCCTCTATTTCCAGGCCTGAGTTTAGACGGATCATGGCTATTTCAATCAACCGATCATGCGCAGTCGGGTAAATTCCGGTTGTCTCAACATCAATCACCGCGAATGAAGCATCCGTTAGGCCACGGTTCATGGGACGGATTTAGCAGGAGCTGGCCTGAGAGCCAGTTCAAGTTTGTAGGATCTTCGAAGGTTGCGCCACTACCTCTTGCCGGCGCCGACCCGGGCTCGAAACTCGACAAGGCGAAGGAACTCGGCGTCCCCGTGATCGACGAGGAGGAGTTCCGGCGGTTGCTCGAGGGCTGAGCTAGACGGGCTCGCGGGCGGGTTTCATCCCGACGTCGACCGAGATCGGCCCGGCGCCGCTGAGCGTGAAGACCACGAGGAGAAAGAACACCAGCGCGGAGAATTCGAGCGACTGGTCCGATTTCATCAGACCCGCAGTGCGATGAATGAAGAACAGCGCGCCGGCCAGGACGGGCACTTGCACGGCCGCGCCGAGCCGTGTTAGCAGCCCGATCGTGAGCATGGCACCGCCGACGAGGTGCGCCAGTGCCACGTAGTGCAGGATGGCGGCCGAAACGAGCCACGACTGCCCGGAGCGCTGGAGCATGTCGTGGACGAAGTCGGCCTTCTCATTGGTGATGATGAGAAGACCGCGGACAAAAAGGCCGAGCCCGAGATAAATGCGCACGCAATCGAGCCAGACCTTGGGATGGGCTTCCGCCCAGTCGAACCATTGACGCAACTTTGCCATAAATCCTCCGTGGGGTGAGGGTGGTGGGGTGAGGGGCGGCGTCAGGATTGAGCGCCGACGGGGCTGAAGCTAGGCGGCGGGCCCCGCGGCGTCAATGTCGCGCACGGGCTGGCGCAACTGGCAGGCGTGAATGAAAGGCGACCCCGCCCTACAGCGTAAGCTTTTCAAAGACCAGCGCGCTGCAGCTGCGTGCTGAGCTCGCGCTGGAAGGTCTGCACGTCTGCGGCGGACGGCTGGTAGCCCTTCTTGCCGGTTTCGAGCATGAGGCGACCCATCTGGTCGAGCGCCCACTTGCCGGTGACGCCGTCGCTGAACGACACCGTGCCGCTGACAACGGAGCCAGGACGGACAATGCGGTCGAGCTCGACCTTCAAACTGCCTGCTGCGGGCGGCGCGGCGGGGATGTCGGCGTCGTCCTCACCGGCAAAATCGTCGGCGGGGGCTTCGTCCTCGTCGTCATTGCGGCCGACGCCCACCTTCTCCTTCAGTTTGTCGAGGAAGCCCTTTTTCTCGCCGGCCGCGGCGGGCGCTTGGCCGGGCCGCGCGGCTGCCGCCTTCGTAACGTCGGAGGTGTCGGCCTTGGGCGCGGCGTTCTTCAGCTCCAAGCCCAGGTCGTCAACGAGGAATCGGACATCCATGTAGGTCATGGAAATCTGAAATTGCGCGGAGAGCTTCTTCTGGACGGCGGAGAGGTTGTCGCCGGCGGCGATCCAGGCAGCCACGGCCTGCTTTTGTTCGGGAGAGAGAGTCATGGAGGAAGGTGGCGCAAAGAGTAGGCGTCCGGCAGGCGGGATGCAACTGTCGTGTAGCTATAGGTGTAGGGCGGGGGTCGCCGACCCCGCCCTACATTGATTCTTCCCGCCACAGCGGCCGGGTAAGGCAGGTCGGACCGCCGCCGCCTTTCTTGGCGATTTCCTCGCCGGCGAATTCATGCACCTCGCAGCCGGCGTCGAGCAGGCGTCGCTTGGTCAACGGATTGCCGGCGGCCAGCAGGCAGACGCGCGGAGCGACGGCCAGGGCATTGCAACCGAGCGTATCGAACTCACCCGGGGCGACCTCGACGAGTGCGGTGCCCTTCGCCAGCAGCAGTTCGCGAAACGGGATGGGCATGAGCGGCGAATGCACGAGGGCGAGGCCGGGCGCGAGCGGCGAGTAGACGGACATGAGGTGAAACACATCGCTTGGGCCGCGGTAATGGGGCAGCGGCACGACGACCAGTTCGTCGATGTAATCGCCGAGCAAGACCCGGAGCTGGCGGCTGCCCTCGTCGTTGGTGCGGTAGCCGCGGGCGACGGCGAGCGTGCGTGGATCGACCCAGGCGACGTCGCCGCCTTCCAGCCGGCCGTTGCCGGTGATTTCGCCGGCGATGGGCAGATCCCACAACTCGGCGGCGCGGCGCAAGGCGGCGGGCTCGCCCCGGCGAGTGGGCTTGCCCATCGAACACAGGATGAGGCCGCGGTCGCAGACGACGCCGGCGTCGCGCACGTAGATGGAGTCAATGCTCCGGGTGTCGTCGCGCGGGAGTTCGAGCACCTCGGCGCCGAGGCGGCGCAGCAGAGCGATGAAGGCGTCGGATTCGGCCTGCGCCTTCGCGAAGTCCGGGCAGGCGGTGAAGTTGAGCGGCTGCCACTCGGCGGCGAGTTTCGCGGTGGCGTCAAAGGCGTCACGCGCGTGCTGGACGATGACTTTTTTCAGCCGGCCGGTGTCGCTCTGCAGGGTGAGGGGCATGGGCAACGAGATTGGCGAAAGCAAAGAGGCCTGGCAATGCGCCAGGCCCCTCTTGGTGCAGGTGTGTGTGGAATTATTTTGCGAGCTGGGCCTTGAGGAAGTCCACGCTGCCGCGCACGGAGTCGTCCTGCTCCATCATGTTCTCCACGGTCTTGACGGCGTGGATGACGGTGCCGTGGTCGCGGCCGCCGAAGGCGTCGCCGATCTCCTGCAGGGAGTGGCGGGTGAGCTGGCGGCAGAGAAACATGGCGATCTGGCGGGGGAAGGCGATGGCGTTGGGCCGGCGCTTGCTCGTCATGTCCGAGTGGCGGATCTGGTAGTGCTCGGCGACGCGCTTCTGGATGCCCTCGATGTTGAGCCGGTGCTGGGCTTCCTCCATGAGCACATCCTTGAGGAGCGACTCGGCGGTGGGGAGGTCGAGGGTCTTGCCGGTGAGTGCGGCGTAGCTGGAAATCTTGATGAGCGCGCCCTCGAGCCGACGGATGTTCTTCGAGATGTGCTGGGCGATGAACTCGATGACGGGCATCGGGAGGTCGACCTTGAGGGTGGCGGCCTTGGTCTTGAGGATGGCGACGCGGGTCTCGAAGTCGGGCGACTGGATGTCGGCGGAGAGACCCCACTGGAAGCGGGAGACGAGGCGCGACTCGAGCGTGGCGATCTCGGCCACGGGGCGGTCGCTGGAGAGCACGATCTGGCGCTGCGACTCGAAGAGGTCGTTGAAGGTGTGGAAGAACTCCTCCTGGATGCGCTCCTTGCCGGAGAGGAACTGGATGTCGTCGATCAGGAGCACATCGACGCTGCGGTAGCGCTGGCGGAACTTGGTGAGGGCGTTCTCCTGGATGGCGTGGATGTATTCGTTGGTGAATTTTTCCGTGGAGAGGTAGGCGACCTTGGTGTCGGGATTGCGCTGGAGGATGCTGTGCCCGATGGCGTGCATCAAGTGGGTCTTGCCGAGGCCGGTGGAGCCGTGGATGAAAAGCGGGTTATAGGCCTGCGCGGGGGTCTGGGCGACGGCAAGCGCGGCGGCGTGGGCGAGCTGGTTGTTCGGGCCGACGACGAAATTTCCAAAGGTGTTGCGCGGGTTCAGCGAGTGGGCGGCGGCGCTGCGCTCGTCGTAGCGGGGGCTGCTGCGCCTGGCGGCACCGGCGCGGGCGCGCGTGGCGGCCTCGGCGGCGGTGAAGCGCGCGGGGGTAGCGGGAGTGCCGTCCGTCTCCTGCTTGCGGAGGCTGACGTGGACCAGGCGGCCGGCGGCGAGCCGGAGGCGCTGGTTGATCAAGTCGAGGTAATTGTCGTGGATCCAGATCGCCGCGAAGTCATTCGGCACGCTGAGCGTGAGCGAGCCCTCGCCGGTCTCGAGGCAGTGCATCGGCTCGAACCACATCTGGAACACCTCCTCGGGGAAAAGGTCCTTCAAGTCGCACTTGACGGATTCCCAAAGACTGGCGTTGAGCGAAACGGGGGGCATGGGGATGGAGGCGGTGTTTTATTCACACCTCTCGGGCTGATCTCTGCGGCAAACTCCGCAACGGGCTGACAGCGGGCCGCGGCGCGCAAGGGAAATTGGGTGAAAGGCCAGAACGGTGCGCCCCGGGATGGCGGAGCGGCAAGGCGATAATGGCCGGCGTCTAGTGAAACCCCTTTTTGCGGCGGTGGTCCGTGTGTGCGGCGGAATGGGCAAAGAACAGTAGAGAGGAAGGTCTTTAAAAGTGATTTCCTGTATAACGTGAATCCTAAAATGCGTTTCAAGGGCAACTTTCGCGCAAGTTTTTCACAACCGGGCTGAGCATAACTTTCCAAATTTTTTGGTTGCGCCGGAACGACAGGCTGCGGGGCTTAAATTTCCCTCTGAAAATCGCAAATCAAGCGGTAGCGAGCTGATGGGGCGCCGGATCGGCCCACTTGCCATGCCCACGGATGAGGGCGACAAGTTTTTCGTCGGCCTCGGCCTGCGGGATGTTGTATTGAACGCAGTTCCTGCCGACGTAGAGGTTGATTTTGCCCGGCGCCCCGCCCACGTAGCCGAAATCCGCGTCGGCCATCTCGCCCGGGCCGTTGACGATGCAGCCCATGATGGCGATCTTGACTCCCTTGAGGTGGCCGGTGCGGGCGCGGATGCGCTGGGTGGTCGACTGGAGGTCGAACAGCGTGCGTCCGCAGCTTGGGCAGGCGACGAACTCGGCCTTGGAAATGCGCGCCCCGGCGCCCTGCAGGACGTTGTAGGCCAGGCGCGTGGCGCGGGTGGCGTCGGGCTCGGTCTCAATGCTCACGAGGTCGCCGAGGCCGTCGCAGAGCAGCGCGCCGGTCAGGAACGAGGCCTCGAGCAGCTTGGACAGAAAGTCCGGCTGGTCGTGGATGGCGGTGGCGGCGGTGTTGCGGATCCAGATGGGCGCGCGGGAGCCGGCACGGCGGAGTTCCGCGGCCAGTTGCCGGTAGGCCCCGGTCGGGTGCCCGGCAGTGGGAGGCACACGCGAGAGAGTGAAGAGCAAACCGTTGTCGCCGAGTTCGCGCAGGATTGTTCCCAGCGTCGCGAGATCATCGGGCGCGATGTCGCAGGCGAGAAAATGCCCGTGCCGGCGGACCAGTCCGACGAAAGCGCGGAGCAAATCGCCGTCTTCCCCGTTGAAGGTGCGCACGAGCATGAAGCGGCCGGCGCTTTGCGCCAGTAACGGCTCCAACCCGGCCGGAGAGAGGCTGGGCGCCAGTTCCAGCGCCAGAAATCTGACGGGCAAGCTGGCACCGCGCAGCGCAGCGAGGTCGGCGGTGGAGGCGATCGGCACCAACAGCCCCTCGGCAGGCGTGTCGGTGAGCTTCGGGGTGGCGATGTCACGCATGGCGGTCGGCATCGCGGCAACGGAGGGCACGCGGACAATGACCCGCGGCGGTTGCTCTGGACCGATGGTGCACTCGGTTGATAGCGGCAGTATCGCCGTCTCGCGACGGTTGAAATGATAGGGATCAATTGAATCCGAGCCAAGAGCTGTGAGCTGAGAGTTGAGAGCGGGAGCCTGCCACAGACTCATCGCTTTGTCGGCGATGGCGCGGGCGACGGGGATTTCGTAGACCGAATCCTCGGTGAGCGAGACACGGATCGTGTCGCCCAGGCCGTCGAGCAGCAGGCTGCCGATGCCGATGGCGGATTTGATGCGGCCGTCCTCGCCGTCGCCCGCCTCAGTGACGCCGAGATGGAGCGGGTAGGGGCGATGCTGTGCGTCCATCCGCTCGACCAGCAGCCGGTAGGCCTGGATCTTGACCTTCGGGTTGCTGGATTTCATCGAGAGGATGAGGCCGTGGAAGCCGTGCGCCTCGGCGATGCGCACGAATTCCAGCGCGCTCTCGACCATGCCGAGGGGCGTGTCACCGTAGCGGTTCATGATGCGGTCGGACAGCGAGCCGTGGTTGGTGCCGATCCGCAGCGCACGACCGAGTTCCCGGGCGCGCTTTACCAGCGGCGAGAAGGCGTCGTGCAGCCGCTGCAGCTCGGCCTCGTAGTCGGCGTCGGTGTATTCCTTGACGGCGAATTTCTTTTTGTCGGCGTAATTGCCCGGGTTGACGCGCACCTTCTCGACGTGTTCGACTGCCTCCATCGCCGCCGAGGGGAGGAAATGGATGTCGGCCACCAGCGGGATGTGGTCGAAACCCGCCGAGGTGAATTTCTGGCGGATTTCCCGCAGGCATTTTGCGGCGGCGACATTCGGCGCGGTGATGCGCACGATTTCGCAGCCGACCTCGGCGAGCGCGATAGACTGCTGCAGCGTCGCCGCGATGTCCTGCGTGTCGCTGGTCGTCATCGACTGCAGTCGGATCGGGTTCGGGCCGCCGACCCCGACGGCGCCGACCTTCACCTCGACGGTGCGGCGGCGGACGGTGTGGTAACGGGACGGGCAATAGGACACGGGGGGACTGGTCAATGCTTACGGCTTATTGGTTAATGGTCATTTCCGGAGCCGCGCCAATAACCAATCGGCGACAACCAATGAACAGTTGATCGCTACGGTTTCGCCGGCTCGGCCTTCTTCGGCTGCTCGGTGGCGGCCTCCTTGGCTTGGGCGTCGGCGCGGGTGTCGCGCACCAGGCGACGCACGTCGAAGAAACTGACATAGATGATCATCGTGAAGAGCAGGACGATGAAGATGCTCTGCGCGCTTGCCACGAAGCCGGGGGAGAGCGCACGGCCGCGCAGTCTGCCGATGGTGGCGAACAGCATGTGGCCGCCGTCGAGCACGGGGATGGGCAGCAGGTTGAAGATCGCGAGGTTGACGTTCACCAGGATGGCGATCCACACGACCCAGAGGATGCCGGTCTCGGAAGCGTCCCAGAAAATGCGGCCAATGCCGACGGGGCCGCTGAGCTTGGAAAGGCCGATGTCAGAGCTCGGCTGCAGGAGGCTCCAGAGCACGCGCACGGTCATCGCCACGTGGCCGGTGATTTGCTTGAACGGATTGGGGTGGATCAAACCAAGCTTGGTGCGGTAGCCGGCGCCAAACAGTCCGCTGGTTTCGCGCGGATGGTCAGCGGGCACGCGGAGATCGAGAGTTTGTCCGCCGCGGCGCACGGTCAGGGTGAAACCTCGCGGCATTTTTTCCTGCACCGCGTCGTAGAGTGTGAGGAGATTGAGCAGGGGCGCACCGTCGAGGGCCACGAGTTCGTCGTCGACCCGCAGGCCGAGTTTTTTGGCATAGGATTTTTCCGGCACGGTGGCGACGATCGGCGTGTAGGCGGCGAGGATGCCGACTTTGCGCACGCTGTCCTGTCCGACGAGTTTGGGGTGGAGCCGGAGGTCCAGGGGCCGGCCGCCGCGCTCGATGGTGAACACGGCGACGCGGCGGCCGTCGCCGGTCACGCCGGCGCTGGTGACGAGCGTCTGCAGCAGCTCCGGCCAGTCGCTGACGCCCGTGCCGTCGATGGCGCGGATGGTGTCGCCGACTTGCAACCCGGCCTCGCCGGCCGGGCTGGGCACGCTGGAGCCGTCGGCGAGCGTGACGGTCGGGGAGACGTAGCCGATGCGCGTGGTGGACAGATCCTCGCTGGTGGGCTGGCCGGCGAGCCAGAGGACGCAGGCGAGGGCGAAGGCGAAGAGCAGGTTGAAGAACGCGCCGGCGGCGAGGACGAGCATCTTGGTGCCGTAACTGACGGGTGGGAGCGGTTCGGCCGTTTCATCCGCGCCCTCGATGGGTCCAAGATCGGCGAGTTGCGGCAGCATCACATAACCACCCAGTGGGATCCACGCGACGCGATATTCGACCGCGTCCTTGCCGATCCGGCTCCAGAGGGCCCGGCCGAAACCGATGGAGAACCGGATGACTTTTACCCCACGGCGGCGGGCGGCAAGGAAGTGGCCGAGCTCGTGGACAAAGATCGAGCCGCCAAAAAACAGCACAATCATGAAGACCGACCAGGCGTTGCCGAGCAGGGAGCGGAAAAATTCGGAAGACATCAGGAAAGAAATTGGGCCGCCGTGCGCCGGGCCTCGGCGTCGGTGGCGAGGACCTCATCAAGCGTGGCAGGCTCGGTGGTTTTCATCCGGCCGAGAGTCTTAGCGATGATTTGGGGAATCGCAAGGAACGGGACCTGTTGGGCGAGGAAGGCGGCGACGGCGACCTCGTTGGCCGCGTTGAACACGGCCGGGGCGGTGCCGCCGGCGGTCATGGCGTCCCTGGCGAGGCGGAGGCAGGGATAGCGGGCGTCGTCGACCGGCCGGAAATCGAGCGCGAACGCCCGGGCGGGGTCGAGCCGCGCGTCGGTCGGCTGCGGGGCGCGGTCTGGGTAGAACAGGCAGTGTTGGAGAGGGAACGTCATCAAGGGCGGGCAAAGCTGTGCGAGCATCGAGCCGTCGGTAAATTCGACCAGGCAATGCACGATGCTCTGCGTGTGCAGCACGGCGTCGCACTGTTCGGGCCGCAGGCCGAACAGCCACTGCGCCTCGATGAGCTCGAGGCCCTTGTTGGCCAGGGTGGCCGAGTCGACGGTGATCTTGGGACCCATGGCCCAGTTGGGGTGCTGGAGCGCGTCGGCGGGCGTGGCGTGCGCGAGTTTTTCGAGTGGCCAGTCGCGGAACGCGCCGCCCGAGGCGGTGAGCACGACGCGGCGCACGTCGGCTGTCCGGCGTCCTTCGAGGCACTGGAAGACAGCGTTGTGCTCGCTGTCGACGGGCAGCAGGCGGCTGCCGCTGGCACGCGCGGCGGCCAGCACGAATTTGCCGGCGAGCACGAGGATTTCCTTCGAGGCAAGGGCGATGTCCTTCTTCGCCGCGAGGGCGGCGAGGGTGGGCCGCAGGCCGGCGGTGCCGACGACGGCGACGACGACGAGGTCCGCCTCGGGCAGCGCGGCGAGTTCGCAGAGTCCGTCCGGTCCGCTGAGGAGCCGGGTGGACGGGGGGAAGGCGTCGCTCTCGCGCGCGGCGGCGCAGGCGGCGGGGTCGGACAGCGCGACGTGGCGCACGCCATATTGGCGGGCGATCTCGGCAAGCCGCCGGTGGTTGTGGTGCCCAGCGATGCCGACGAGCCGGAGGCGGTCGGGGTGCGCGGCGATGACGCGCAGCGTGCTCTCGCCGATGGAGCCGGTGGCGCCGAGGAGGACGATGCGTCGTTGGGTTGGACTGCTCACGGGAGTGGGGGGAGTTTTATGCCCCGACCGCGGGCGCCCGGCCAGTAAGAAGTCGCGGCGTAAAGCCGCTCCCACGGTCATGCGTTGGCACGGCGGAGGAATTTTCCATCAGCTCAAAAAAAGAAAGACGCAGTAGCCGGCGGGCGCGGTGAGGATGAGGCTGTCGGTCAGGTCGAACGCGCCACCGATGCCGGGGATGAGGGCGCCGGTGTCCTTCAGATCGGCGTGGCGCTTGAGCACGGACTCGATGAGATCGGATATGATGGCGATGACCGCCAGCGGCACCGCGACCAGCGCGGCGGTGGCGGGCGTCAGATTCTCCGGCAGGTAGTCTGCGGCGAAATAGGCGACGGCCGCGCCGACGGCCGCCGAGGTGAGGACGCCGCCGATGGCGCCTTCCCAGGTTTTCTTGGGACTGATGTTCGGAGCGAGCGGATGCCTCCCGATGGCGAGGCCGGTGAGGAGGGCGCCGATGTCGCAGAATTTCGCCACGGCCACGATCCAGAGACAGGGGACGACACCGCTGTTGGGATCATCATAGATCAGCAGCACGCGCGTGAAATAGTGCAGCAAAAACGGCACATAGACGAGCCCCAGCACCGTCGCGGCGAATGCGCCGGCGCGGCCGGGAGCGTCGCGCCGGGCGAGGACGCGGCAGCAGCTGAATACCACGGCGAGGGCGAGCAGGGCGGAGGCGAAGTCGGGTATTTCCTCCCCGTCGGTTAAAAACTGCGAGAGGTAGAACGGTCCGGCGGTCATCAGCGCCCCGAAGACGAGGCCGAGCCAGCGGAAGGGCCGATGGCCCATCCGGCCGGCGAGGGCGTAGAACTCGTGCAGCGTCAGCGCGGAGAGCAGGGTGATCAGCCAGACGGCGGCGTGTGCGCCGAAATACCAGAGGCTGGCGAGGACGGTGGCCCAGAGGAGAAGGGTGCTGAGGAGGCGTTGGAGCACGGGACAGTTAGGGTGGGGGGATTATTTTTCGCCAGTCTGGATTTGCTCGGAGGTCTGGCCGTAGCGGCGCTCGCGCCGCGTATATTCGTCAACGGCAGCCTGCAGGTCGGCCTGGCCGAAGTCAGGCCAGAGCACAGGCGTGAAGACCAATTCGGCGTAGGCCAGTTGCAGGAGAAGGAAATTGCTGATGCGCAACTCGCCGGAAGTGCGGATAAGGAGGTCGGGGTCGGGGAGGCCGGTGGTGTCGAGGTAGCGGCTGAATTTCTCCCAGGAGGCGTCCTCGAGTTTCTCCGTGCCGTCGCGCACGGCGATGGCGTAGTCACGGGCGGCGGCGGCGACCTCGGTGCGCGAGCCGTAGTTGAGCGCGAGCACGAGGTTCCAGTCGGGAAAATCCTTGGTGGCTTCGACGACGCGGGCCAGCTCGCGCTGGACGCTCGCAGGGAGGGCCTCGGTGCGCCCAATGGTGCGGAGGCGGACGCGGTTCTTAACCAGATTGTCGAGCTCGCGCTTCAGGAAATAGTCGAGCAGCCCCATCAGGCCGGAGACCTCGTCGGTGGGGCGACTCCAGTTTTCGGCGGAGAACGCGTAAAGGGTGATGTAGCGGATGCCGATCTCCCGGGCGGCGTCGACCACGGTGCGGACGGTCTCGACGCCGCGGCGGTGGCCCTCGAGGCGGGGCAGGCCGCGCTGCCGGGCCCAGCGGCCGTTGCCGTCCATGATGATGGCGACGTGCTGCGGGATTTTTCCGGGATCCGGGGGCGACATGGGCGGCCCGATTCAGGGCGCGCCCGCGGGGTTTGACAAGCCTCCTTCGCCGCCGGCCCCGGGGGGCCGGGGCGGGAAGGGACGGCTTGCGTTGAGAACATGGCTGGTCAATTTTCTCCACATGGCGAGTGCACCTCTCAATCAAGCGGAAATTGCCGCCGCCTTGCCCGGATTGCCCGGCTGGCGTTTCGAGCGGGACGCCTTGGCGAAGGAATTCAAGTTCGGCAGCTTCCGCGAGGCGATCTCGTTCATGGTGCGTGTCGGCTTCGAAGCAGAGGCGATGGACCATCATCCCGACTGGGCCAACATCTACAATCGCGTTGCCATCCGGCTCAACACGCACGACGCCGGCGGCAAGGTGACGGCGAAGGACGTGGAGCTGGCCCGGAAAATCCAGGCGATTTCATGGACTGGCTAGCCGGCGACTGACGGCTCGGCCAGAGCCCGGCGGGCAGCCTGGTTCTCATATTTCGGATTGTCTCGCAACGGGCTCGGCCCGTTAGTCAGGGATATGAAAGTGGCGTTCATCAGTGGCACGAGCATCGTGAATTCGGACCTGTTCGCCGGCTGGGAAGTGCGGAAGGCCACCACGCCCTACGGCGAGGTGGTGTGCAAGACGCAGGGCGACTTCGCGCTGATCAACCGCCACGGCTATGCGGCGCCGCTGCCACCGCACCGGATCAACCATCGCGCCAATCTCCGCGCGCTGGCCGACCTGGGTTACGGGGACATCGTCGCGTTCAATTCCGTCGGCTCGCTGCGTCCGGATTTGCCGCCCGGCACGCTGGTCTCGTGCAGCGACTACGTCGGCTTGCCGCAGGGGCCGGCGACGTATTTCGACGACGAGCTGAAGGGCGGCGCGCCCGGCATCGCCAACAACCTCATCCCGCTGCTCAGCGAACGGCTGGCCCCCGAGTTCCAAGTCCACCCCGGCAAGGTCTACGTGCAGACACGCGGCCCGCGATTCGAGACCAAGGCGGAGATCCGCATTCTCCAGCACTGGGGCGATGTTGTCGGCATGACCGCGGCGCACGAGGCCGACCTTTGCACCGAGCTCGGCTTGCGCTACAACAGCCTGGCGTTTGTCGACAACTACGCCAACGGCATTGAGGGGACCGCGATCGATTTCGCCGCATTCAAGAATCTCGTGCAGGAGAACCAGTCCAAGGTGAACCGGCTGTTCGCGCGGCTGCTGGAAATCCTAGCCTGAAGCGCCGCCGGCACCGGCGGATTTCCATTTGCGCCCGCGCCCCTTTTGTCTAGCCTGCGCGCATGAGTGATTTTGCCCCCGCTGCCGAGGTCGCCTCCGCGCGCGACGCCCTCGCCCGCCTCAAGGCCAACATGCGCGTCACCATCAAGGGCAAGGACGACGTCATCGAGCAGGCGCTGGTCTGCCTGCTGGCCGGCGGCCACCTGCTCATCGAGGACCTGCCCGGTGTCGGCAAGACCACGCTGGCCTACTCGCTCGCCCGCTCGATGGACTGTGCGTTCTCGCGCATCCAGTTCACCAGCGACCTGCTGCCGACCGACGTCACCGGAGTCTCCATCTACGACGAGCATATCAAGCAGTTCGTCTTCAAGCCCGGCCCCGTCTTCGCCAGCATTGTGCTCGCTGACGAAATCAACCGCGCCACGCCCAAGACCCAGTCGGCCCTCCTCGAAGTAATGGACCGCGCCCGCGTGACTGTCGACGGCGAGGCGCACGCCGTCGGCGCGCCTTTCATGGTCATCGCCACGCAGAACCCCGTGGACTACGAGGGCACGTTCCCGCTGCCGGAGAGCCAGATGGACCGCTTCCTCATGCGGCTGCAGATGGGCTACCCGCAGCCGGGCGACGAGCTGGAGATTCTCCGCACGCCGCGGCTCGGCTACGACGCCATTGCGCTCAACCCGGTCGTCACCCGCACCGACCTGCTGAAGATCCAGTCCTTGGCCGGGCGCGTTTTTGTCGAGGACAGCGTGCTCGACTACATTTTGAAAATCGTCACGGCCACGCGCACGGAGGTGGAATTCAAGGCCGGCATCAGCGTGCGCGGCGGTTTGTCGCTGCGCGTGGCGGCGCAGGCGCGCGCGCTCGTGCGCGGGCGCGACTTCGTCGTCCCCGAGGACGTGCAGGAGATGACCGGCCCGGTGCTGGCGCACCGCCTGTCGCTCGCGCGGCAGACGTCCGACGCGCTGGAGGAGCGCCGCACGGTGCTGGCCGCGCTGCGGCGCATCATCGCCGCGGTGCCCAACCCCGAGTAACCGGCCGCCCGCGCCATGGCCGTAGCCGCCGCAGTGCAAACCCGCCTTGACTGGCAGGGGCCGGGTGCGCCGGAGCGCGCGCGCCGCGTGTTCGACTGGAGCACGCTGCTCTGGTCGCTGGTCTTTCCGCCGCGGCGCCACCGCATCATGCCGACCGTGCCGGGCCTGTTCCTGATGGTGATGGCCATGGGCATCGGCACTGCCGCCTACAACACCGGCAGCAATATTCTCTTCATCACGCTCTCGCTCCTGCTCGCCTGCCTGCTGCTCAGCGGCCTGATGTCGTGGTTCAATTTTTCCGGCATCTGCTGGCGCGTGCGCCCGCCCGGCCCGTGGCGCGCGGGGCACGAGACGCTCGTCACCGTCGAGGTCGGCAACCGCAAACAATGGCTGCCGACCTACGGGCTGTGGTTCGAACTGGAGACGCACCCGCGCCGGAGTGACATCAGCGACGCGGCGGCCGACAAGATGCGCGTGCGCGAGATTCTCGCCGCGGCCGAACGGGCCGTGACCCGCGGGCGGCTCCACCTCCGCGACCGGCTCGAACCCGGCGGCGAGGCCGCCCTCGACTGGATCGTCAAGCCCGCGCGGCGCGGCGAGGCGGTGGTGCAGCTCACCGCGGTCGGGTCGCTTTTCCCGTTCGGTTTTTTGCGCAAGAACATCGGCACGGCACTCCGGTGCCAGGTGCTGGTCTGGCCGGCGCAGGTGGAATACCAGTCGCGCGCCGCCGCCGCCGCGCACACCGGTGCGCAGGGTCAGCGCACGGCGCGCGCCGGCACGGGCGACGACCTCCTTGCCCTGCGAAAATACAACGAGGGCGACTCGCACCGGTTGATCCACTGGAAGGCCAGCGCGCGGCTGGGCAAGCTGATGGTGCGGCAGTTCGCCGCCGAGAGCCACGACGGCTATGTGCTGCGGCTCGACACACCCGCCGGCGTCTGGACGCGCCCGGAGCAATTCGAACTGTTGTGCAGCCTTGCCGGCACGATGGCGGAGGACCTTTACGCGGCCGGACGGCTGCGCGGCGTGAGCGTCAACGGCGGGCCGCTCCTGGAAACGCGCCGCGTGCGCGACTTGGAGGCATTCCTCGACCAGCTCGCCCTCCTGCAGCCCGTGACGGAGGAGGATTTGCGCGGGGCCGGGGGCTCCGCTTTCCCACTCACCAGCAACCTCATCACCTTCGCGCCGGACGGGGCGCGCGGAGTCGCAGCCTATGTCGACGGCAACAAGACGGCCTCAGCTTAGCCTCGACGAGCTGCGGCTGCTCAAGTGGCTGCTTGGCGCCGCGCTGGCGCTCGTCTCGCTGTGGACGGTGTTCTTCCTCGATATCGAGGCGCTCGGGCTCGTCGGCGTGGCGGGCGCGGTGATCCTCGCGACTCTCGTCTGGCCGCGGCTGCCTGCGCGCGTGCCGCCGCTGCTCTGGAAGCTGGCCGTGCCGGCCATCATCGTGGCGGTGGCCGCGGATTTTTATTACAACCCGGAGACGCTGCCGGTGCTCATCCGGCTGGCCATCCTGCTCGTGCTCTACCGGACGGTGTCCTACCGGCGCAAGCGCGAGGACTTGCAGCTGATCGTGCTCGGGCTGTTCCTCATCGTCGTGGCGGGCGTGCTGACGGTGTCGCTCGGCTTCGCGTTCCTGCTGCTGTTCTTCACGGCGGTCGCGCTGGGATTTCTGTTCGTCATCAATCTGATCGAGTCGCTGGAAATCGGCGGCGGCCGCACGGAGCCGACGGAGACGGCGGCGGTGCCCGCGTGGACGCGGCAGAGCTGGGCCAAGTTGTTCGGCCGGCTGCGGCAGGTGGCGGACTGGCGGCTGC
The DNA here is from genome assembly GCA_023269565.1 of Opitutaceae bacterium. Lineage (GTDB taxonomy): Bacteria > Verrucomicrobiota > Verrucomicrobiia > Opitutales > Opitutaceae > JAHFTD01. The sequence goes on from JAHFTD010000049.1 coordinate 15,699, forward strand.
TCGGACTGGCCGGCGTGCTGTTTGTCGCGGTGGTCGGCATGTCCGTGCTGCTCTTCCTCGTCATCCCGCGCTTCGAGATCGCGACGGGATTCTTCCTCGACAAATACATCACGCGCAAGAGCCGCACGGGTTTTTCCGAGAGCCTGAAGTTCGGCGACGTCGGCGAACTGATCCGCGACGAGAGCGTGGCGTTGCGCGCGGACCTGACCGACGCTTCCGCGCTGCGCGAGACACCCTACTGGCGGCTGGTGGTGCTCGACGAATACACGCCGCAGGGCTTCCGGATCTCCACCGGCCAGCGGAACGAGCTGCTGCGTTCGCAGCGGGTGGTCCAATTCCTCCGGGGCCGCGGCGGGCCGCGCCCGGTCACCGGCGTCGGCGGCAGCTGGACGGTCTACGTGGAGCCGGGCATCAGCCGCTTCCTGCCGCTGCCGGGGATCTACGGGACGATGCGGCTGCGCGAATCGGTGCCGGTGCAGACCATGCCGGCGCTGCGCCTCGTGGCCCTGCGCACCGAGTCGATGACCATGACGGCGTTCCAGCTCGGCGAGGTGGAGCTGGATGCCGCGCTGCCCGACAGCCGCCTGGCGCGGTTGCTGGCGGCCGGTGCGCGGTCCGGCAAGGGCGTGGGCTCCACCCAATACGATCCGCTGCTGACGCTCGCCGTGCCGCAGGGCCCGGAGAACGCGGCCGCGCTGGCGCGCATGGTCGCGCAGATCACCGGCGGCCGGCGGCTCGGCGCGCCGGAGTTCGCGTCGGCCGCCATCACCTGGCTGCGGCAGCACCACGCCTACACGCTGTCGGTGAAGGCGCCGCCGGGCGGGGCCGACGAGATCGTGCGCTGGCTGGAGTCGGAGGAGTCGGGTTTCTGCGAGTATTTCGCCGCGGGCTTCGCCGTGCTCAGCCGGGCGGCGGGCCATCCGGCGCGGGTCATCACCGGCTACCGCGGCGGCGCGCTCAACGCGTTCGAGAACTACCTGATGGTGCGGAATTCCGAAGCGCACGCCTGGGCGGAGATGTTTGACCAGACGGCTGCGGTGTGGCGGCGGGTGGACCCGACGCCCGGCGGCGGCACCAGCACCGACGCCAACGCCGCGCAAGCAGTCCAGCAGGAACGCGACAGCAGCTGGGGCGCGCGTTTCGACAGCCTGCGCGTGATCTGGTATCGGCGCATCGTCAACTTCGACTCGCGGCAGCAGGTGCAGATGATCGACTCGGTGAAATCATTCACGACCGACTCGGGCGCGGCGCTGCGCGCGTGGCTGGACGGGACCACCACGAAAATCAAGGACTGGCTGCGTTCGCCGTGGAGCGTGACGCGCGCGGGCCGGACCGGCGGGCTGCTCGTTGCCGGCGCGGCTTTGCTCTGGACTCTCGGGCGCGCGCTGCGGCAGGGCTGGTGGCGCTGGCGGGCGTGGAGCCGGCCGAACGAGTTCGACCCCGTGCGCCGCGAGGCCGGACGGCACCTCGCGTGGCTGCGCGAAGTGCAAAGCTCCCAGTTCCAACCGCCAACCTCCAAACCGGAGCAGGCGGGCGTCGTGTTTGACCTGCAGCGGCTGCGCTACGGGCACAAGGCCACCTGGCCGGAACCGCGCGCGGTGTTCAAGCGGGCGCGGGCGGCCCGCCGGACGGCGCGGGTTTGATTCAGTGGGGCCGTCAGTATGGGCCGCTCGCTGTCTTCACCCCAAACCCCAAGGCCTGACCCTGTCAGCTCCCCGCCTACTCGGTGCTCTGCACCGTGGACGCCGAGGGCCGCGGCGCGGGTTACAGCCCGACCTTGAGGCGGGGTCGGGGGCGCGGGGATGCTCCTGTTTTTCCTTCCAGGCCTCGAGCACGGC
>JAHFTD010000050.1:0-2773 GCA_023269565.1 Opitutaceae bacterium
TCCATGAGCAAAAAATCCCAATACCTCTTCATCTTGCGCAACCCCGTCGGCCTGCCAGACTTTTCCCCCAAGGAAATGGAGGCAATCTACGGCCAGTGGTTTGCCTGGATCAGCGGCATGAGAAAGAAAGGCCAGTATGTGTCAGGCGATCCGCTCGACGATGCGAAGGGTCGGGTCCTTCGCGGCCCGCGCGGTGGCAAGGTCTCCGACGGTCCGTTTGCCGAAGCCAAGGAGATCGTGGCCGGCTACATGATCATCAATGCGCCCTCGCTGGCCGCCGCGGCGAAAATCGCCAAGGGTTGCCCCGGCTACGCTCGCGGCGGCAGCATTGAGGTGCGCCCGATTGAGCACATCGACATGTGATCTGCCGGCGGGCGATGTCGCGCGCGTCGTCGACCGCCTTTTCCGCCGCGAGGCAGGGCGGCTCGTCGCCATCCTCACGCGGCACTTCGGCGTCGAGCACCTGCACCTCGCCGAGGACGTCGTGCAAGACGCGCTGGCCAAGGCCATGCAGGTCTGGCCCTACACCGGCGTGCCGGCGAACCCCACCGCGTGGCTCATCCAGACGGCGAAGCACCGCGCGCTCGACCACGTCCGCCGCCGCCGCGTCTGGCGCGAAAAGCAGGAAAAACTCCTCCCGCTGGTCGAGGAATGCCTGCATGGCTCGCTCACCGGGCCGGCCCCGCAGTTTGAGGACGAAATCCACGACGCGCAGCTGCGGATGATGTTTGTCTGCAGCCACCCCAGGCTGCCGGCCGAGTCGCAGGTTGCGCTCATCCTCAAAACCCTCTGCGGTTTCGGCGAGCGCGAAATCGCCGCAGCGTTCCTCACCACCGCCGCCGCCATCGCCAAGCGTCTTGGGCGCGCCCGCCGCTTCCTCCGCGTGGCCGGCGTCGCCGTTGAGCTGCCGCCCGCCGCGGAGCTCGCCCCGCGTGTCGCCACCGTCCAACAGGCGCTCTATTTGCTCTTCAACGAGGGCTATAAGGCCTCGCACGGCAACACACTCCTCCGTGCCGATCTCTGCGCCGAAGCCATCCGCCTCGGCGAACTCCTTGCCTCACACCCACTCGGCGATCGGCCTGCCACCCACGCGCTCCTCGCCCTCCTGCATTTTAACGCCGCCCGGCTGCCCGCCCGCACCGACACGGCAGGCAACATCCTGCTCCTCGCCGCGCAGGACCGCACCAAATGGGACCGCGGCAAAATCCAGCGTGGGCTCGTGCATCTGGCGGCCTCCGGTTCCGGCGCACCGGCGGGCCGCTTCCACCTCGAGGCGGGCATCGCCGCCGGTCACTGTCTCGCCCCGGATTACGCCGCGACCAACTGGACGCACATCTTGGAACTCTATGATCGGCTGCTCGCACTCGACCACTCACCGGTCGTCGCACTCAATCGTGCCGTCGCCCTCGCCAAGGTCCGCGGCCCCGCCGCGGGACTGCGCGCGGTCGAGGAGATGGCAGGGCGCCATCGGCTGAAGAACTACCACTTGCTCCATGCCGTAGCCGGCACGCTCTGGCTTGAACACGGCGACCGGGCACGCGCCACCGCCGCCTTCCGCCGCGCGTTCGGCCTCGCCCCCACCGCCGCCGAGCGTGAATTTCTCTCCCGCCGGCTGGCCGTGGCGGCCGGCTGACCGCTGCAGACTTGGCTTTCGCGGCCGGACCGACTACATTTGCGGCATGATGACGCTTCTCTATGTATTGCTCGGGATCGGATTGTTACTCGTGGTCATCGGTTTTTTTCTTCCGGGCTGCGTCATTGTCGAGCGTTCGGTCACCATCGACCAGCCGGCGGGAAAAATCTTTCCCTGGGCGGCCGATCTCAAACTTTGGCCCGGGTGGACCGTCTGGAATAATTCCGAGGACGCCACGCTTGCCTACACTTATCCCGGCCCCACCACCGGGATCGGCGGCTCCATGCAATGGACGGCGAAAAAGATGGGCGACGGCAGCCTTCGGTTCACCGAATTCGAACTGGGCAAGCGCCTCGTCTACGAATTGCGCATGCCGGCGCACCAGACCACGGTCCGCGGTGAAATTGAATTCGAGTCTGCCGGTGGCGGCGCGACGCGCGTTACGTGGCTCGACGAGCTCGAGCTGGGCGGCAACCCGTTGAAGAAATGGCTCGGTCCGCTGCTGAAAAAGATGCTCGGCCGCGCCTTCGAGCGGAACTTGCAAGGCCTGAAGGTTGCGGCGATGACCGGCCACGCCGCTGGGCCGGGTCCAAAATAACCGCCTGACGGCGCCACGCGTCCGTCCGTCACCCGGGACTGGATTCTCCGCGGGGAACGGTTATGCTGCCCGCATGAACACTTCCGCGCTTGCTATCAGCCGCGTTGGTCAGATTGCGCTCAACGCGAAGAACATCCCCGAGGCCACCGCGTTCTATCGCGACGTCCTCGGCCTCAAACACCTCTTCTCCGTCGGCGACCGCATGGCGTTCTTTGAATGCGGAGGCGTGCGGCTCATGCTCAGCCAGCCCTCGTCGCCCGAGCTCGATCATCCGTCATCCATCCTCTATTTCGTGGTGGCCGACATCGAGGCGGCGCACGCCGCGCTGGTGCGGGCCGGCGTCAAGATTGAGCATCCGCCAGTCATGGCCGCCAAGATGCCCGACCACGAACTCTGGCTCTGCCCCTTCCGCGACCCCGAGGGCAACATCCTCGAACTGATGTGCGAAAAGCACTGATCCCTCGCCGCCCGGCCCGACATTTTTGTCGCGACGATGCTCGGTTACCCCGACGTGGTGAAAGCCTTGCTCGCCGCGCGGCCCG
>JAHFTD010000050.1:2873-16549 GCA_023269565.1 Opitutaceae bacterium
TGTTCGCTTACCTGCAGGGACTCACTCCGCCGAAGACCTGAGCTGTTCCGCGTAATAGCGGTAGAGCACCTGCGTGCCGTAGTCCTCCCAGCCGCGGGCGGCGACGTCGTCGTAGAGTTTCTTGGCCTGCGCCAGCCCGGGCAAGGCGAGTTTCATCTCCGCGGCGGACTCGAGCGCAAGGCGCATGTCCTTCAGGAAATGCTTCACATAAAAGCCCGGCGCGAAATCGCCACGCAGCGCGCGCGGCCCGTAGTTGCTGAGCGACCAGCTGCCCGCCGCGCCGCTTCCGATGGTCTCGACTACTTTCGCGGGATCCAGTCCGGCCGCCTGCGCGTAGGTGAGCGCCTCGCACCACGCCAGCATGCCGGCGGCGATGGCGATCTGGTTGGCCATCTTGCAATGTTGGCCGGCGCCCGGTCCGCCGAGCCGCGCGATGGTCTTGCCCATGACGGCGAAAATCGGTTGTGCGCGTGCGAAGGCCTCTTCGGCACCGCCGCACATAATGACCAACCGCGCCTCGCGCGCACCGATGTCGCCGCCCGAGACGGGCGCGTCGAGCGCATTCAGGCCTTTTGCCGTGGCTGCGCCAGCGATCCGCCGCGCCAGCAGCGGACTGGAGGTCGTCATGTCGATCAGCACCGCGCCCGGCCGCGCGTGGGCCAGCACGCCGTCGGCGCCGAAGTAAGTCGCCTCCACGTCGCCGGGGTAGCCGACGATGGTGATGACGAAATCCGCCTGCGCGGCGGCGGTTCCGGGTGAGTCGTGCCAATGCGCACCGGCGGCCAGCAGGGCGGCGGCCTTTTCCTTGGTGCGGTTGTGGACGTGAAGGGCATGGCCGGCCTTGAGCAGGTGGCCCGCCATGCTGCGGCCCATGACGCCCGTGCCGATGAAGGCGATGGAGTGTGACGACATGCGCCGACCGCAACATGTCCCCCGCTGCGTGGCGAAGCTAAATTAGCCCACCGCAATCCGTCAGAGCGCCGCCTTGGCCGCAGCCAGCAGGTCGGCGGCGGTGATGCGGGTCTTGTAGTCGGCGTTGGTGTAAACGAACTTCACTTGGCCGTCGCGGCCGATGAGGTAAGCCGCCGGCACGGGCAGCCAGCGGATGTCGGATTCTCCCGGAACGAGGGGGAGCGTGATGCCGTAGCCCTTGTATTTCTCGACCATCACCGGGTCGATGCGGAATGCCAAACCAAAGGCTGCCGAAGCCTTCATCGCTTGATCAGACAGCAACCGGTAGTTGAGATGGTTTTTATCCGCCGTGGTTTGGAGGCCGGCCGCCCCGTCGGGACTGATCGCGAGAATCTGGTAACCCAGCGCGAGCAATTCGGCCTCGATCTCTTGGAGTGCCGCAAGGTGCTTGTTGCAATACGGGCACCAGCTGCCGCGGTAAAACACCAGCAGAGTGGGCTTCCCCGCGACGACTTGCGCGAGATCGAGCTCGGTTCCGTCGAGGGTGGTGACGAGCGCGCTCGGCACGGCGGCGCCGACCGGCAACGGCTTGGCCGCCGCGGGCGACGGCGCGAGTTCGGCGCGCGCCGCGAGGGCGAGCGAGAAGGCAGCGAGCAGCAGGGAGAGGAAACGTGGAGTGTTGGTCATGCGCACACTGGAGCGACGCGGTGTGCGGTTTATTCCCGCGCACGACTACTTCGATCGGAACGGCTGCGCGAGCTGACCGGCGTAGTTCGCCGGCATCGGCTCATCGATGCCGTATTTTTCGGGAAAGCGTTTCGGCAGATACATCGTGCCGAACACCCAGTCGACCCACGGGAGCAGGCCGGAGAAATTCTTGTTCGCAGTCTCGGGGCCTTCGTTGGCGTGATGCCAGTGGTGGAACGCCGGCGTCGCCACCAGCCACTCGAGCCAGCCGAAGCGCCAGCGCACGTTCGCGTGGATGAAGATCGCCAGCACCGCCACGAGGCCGATGAGCGCGCCGAAGGTTTCCTTGGTAAACCCGAGCAGGTAGACGGGCAGGATGCCGCACACGCGGATGAAGGCCTGATCGAGCGGGTGCAACCGGCTCGCCGCGAGCCAGTCCAGCGACGCACTCGAATGGTGCACGGCGTGCAGCCGCCACAGCCAAGGCACGCTGTGCGCCCAGCGGTGCCCCCAGTAAGCGCCGACATCGAACACCACATTGGCAATCGCGAACTGCACCCACCACCGCAGCGCCAGCAGCGCGCGCTGCAACGGCGGGTCGATGAGAAATCCCAGCCAGTAGACGAGCACCACCAGCGCGAAGATCGTCACCAGTTTCCGCACCGCGCCGCTGATGAAGTGAACGGCGTCCGCCCAGAAACCCGGCCGCTGCCAGCATTGCCGCCTCACGAGCGGAAACAGCGACTCCAACGGCACGAAGATCGCGAACAGCACCACAACGCGATGGCGATCCGGCCGGGATTGAAAATCTGGTCCACAGGGTGGGTGACGCGAGCAAGCGCTGGCGGTTACTCGTCGAGCGGCAGGAGCAGGCGCAGGCTGCGCTGCACGGCGCGGCGGTCGGGTTCGGCGAGGAGCCCGGCTTTGCTGAGCACGAAGCGATCGTCGAGCGGGAAGAGTTTCATGCGCACGACCGAGGCGTGCGGCAGGCCGGCCGACTTTAGGTCAGCGAGTTCGACGTCGAGCGGCCAGCCACGGTTCTCGCGACTCGTGATCATCGCCAGCACGAGATGGCCGGCGCGGTCCTGGAATTGCTCCGCCGAGAGCACGAGGGCCGGGCGGCGCTTTACGGCGGCACTGTCCGTGAACGGGAACGGCACGACCAGCACATCGTAGGGCTTATAAGTCATTTATCGGTTCAACCGGAAGTGCGCAGCGGACTGGGCGACAGTTCACGGACGCACCGGCTAGAGGTTTCGGTAAGCGCGGTCGTCGTTCGCCGAGCCCCACTCGTCCTGCAGCGTCTCGCTGACGGCGCGGGCCATGACGTGGTCGACCGGCTTCGCCTTCTGGAGATAGACGAGCCCCTGCTTCATTTTGAAGGCGACTGAGTCGCCCGCCTTCAACCCAAGCTGCTTCCGGACGCGACCCGGGATGGTTGCCTGACTCTTGCTGGTGAGCTTGCTGACAGAGAGCGTGTGCATAGCAAGTAAGAATGGTATTACCGGCCTTACCGGGTGTCAAGTGGCAGTTAGAACGGGAATACTTCTTGGGGTGGTAGTCCGTGGAGGAAACACGGACGGTAACTCGTCCGCCCTCAAGATTCGACTGCGCTGGACTTCGCGCGGGCGACCGCGCGGTGCCATTCGGTTTGGAGTCGGCGCATGGCGACTGCTTGGGTTTTCGGGCGGAAAGTGCGGTCGGCGGACCAGAGGGTGGCGATCTCAGCGCGGCTTTTCCAGAAACCCACGGCCAAGCCCGCGAGATAAGCGGCGCCGAACGCGGTGGTTTCCGTCGTGCGCGGGCGGACGACCGGCACGCGGAGGAGATCGGACTGGAATTGCATGAGCGCATTGTTGCCGACGGCGCCCCCGTCGACGCGGAGTTCGCGCAGCCGGCGGCCGGCGTCGGCTTCCATCGCGCGAAGGAGGTCGGCACTTTGGTAGGCGATGCTCTCGAGCGCGGCGCGGGCGAGGTGGCCGGCGTTGCTGCCCCGCGTGAGGCCCGTGATGAGGCCGCGCGCCGAGGCATCCCAATGCGGTGCGCCGAGTCCGGTAAACGCGGGCACGAGGTAGACGCCGCCGTTGTCGGGCACGCGCGCGGCCAGTCGCTCGATGTCGACGGATTTCTTGATCAGGCCGAGTCCGTCGCGCAGCCACTGGACGACGGCGCCGCCGATGAAGACAGAACCCTCCAGTGCATATTCGGTATGGCCGTCGATGCGCCACGCGATGGTGGTGAGCAGGTTGTTTTTTGAAGCAACGGGTTTGTCGCCGGTATGCAGGAGGAGGAAGCAGCCGGTGCCGTAGGTGTTCTTGGCCATGCCGGCACGGAAGCACGCCTGCCCGAACAGCGCCGCCTGCTGGTCGCCGGCGATCCCGGCGATGGGCACGCCGCGCAACGCCGGCACGCTTGTCACCTCGCCGAACACCCCGCTGCTGTCGCGGACGACGGGAAGAACCTCGCGGGGGATGCGGAGGATTTTCAGCAGTTCGTCGTCCCAGTCGCCGCTGCGCAGATTGAGCAAAAGTGTGCGCGAAGCGTTGGAGGCGTCAGTCGCATGGACGCCTCCGCCGGTCAGCTGCCAGAGCAGCCAGGTGTCGACCGTGCCGAAGGCGAGTTCGCCGTGTTCGGCCCGTCGGCGCGCGCCGGGCACGTGGTCAAACAGCCAGGCGAGCTTTGTGCCGGAGAAATACGGATCAAGCAGCAGGCCGGTTTTCCGGCGGAACAACGGTTCGAGTCCGCGGCGCTTCAGCCCTGCGCAAATATCCGCCGTGCGGCGATCCTGCCAGACGATGGCGCGATAGATTGGCCGGCCGGTGCGGCGGTCCCAGAGCAGCGTGGTCTCTCGCTGGTTGGTCAGGCCGATGGCGGCAATGTTGCCCGGGCCGACTTTCCCCGCCACCCGCCCGGCGCAGCGGCGGATCGTCGACCACAAGTCGCGCGGGTCGTGCTCGACCCAGCCGGGCCGCGGGTAGTGCTGGGTGAATTCCTCCTGGGCCGTGGCACGCGGCCGGCCCCGGCGGTCGAACGCGATGGCGCGCGAGGAGGTGGTGCCTTGGTCAAGCGCGAGGACGAAGGGCATGGCGAATGGCTACAGCATCACCGGGGCGGGCCACCGAGGCAAGCGCGGGGGCGGGGCAGGGAGAGGCTTGATTTAATTGGTAAGCCAGCTTACTAATTCACCTCCATGCCTCCCGCCCCGTTCAACTTCGAGCGCAGCCTTGGCTTCCTGCTGAACGACATCAGCCGGCTGGCGCGGCGCGAATTCGACCGCCGCGTGCGCCGCTTCGGGCTGACGCGTGCGCAGTGGCTGTTCCTCTTTCATCTGGCCCGGCAGCCGGGCTGCACCCAGACCGATCTGGCCGAAAGCCTCCAAATCGGGAAAATCAGCGTCGGACGCCAAGCGGAGCGTTTGATCAAAGCCGGCTGGATTGAACGGCGCGACCATGCGGTGGACGGCCGGGCCTATCATCTTTACCTGACCGCTCGGGCGGAGCGCATCGTGGCGCGGCTCACGGCCGTGGCGGTGCAACTGCGCGAGGATTACCTCCAGGGGATCTCCCTGAGCCGGCGCGAAGCGCTGATTAACGATCTTGTCCGGATCAAAAACAACCTGATCGGGCTGGAAGCAAACGCCCGCCCACGACTCTAACCTTATTGCCCCATGAGAATCTCTTTTCTACCCGCTTTCTCCGCTCTGGCCTTGCTGGCCGCCACGGGTTGCAACCGTTCCGGCAGTGGTCCGGTCGCCGCAGCCCCGGCCGTGCCCGTGCAGGTCGCCGTCGCCGTGCAGCAGGACGTGCCCCGGTTGATCGAGTCCATCGGCAACGTGCAGGCGCTGCGCACCGTCACGGTGAAATCCCAGGTCGACGGCATCATTGCCCGGATCCATTTGCAGGAAGGCGAGGAGCTCAAAGCCGGCGATCTGCTCATCACGCTCGACCGCCGGCCGTTTGAAAACGCCGTGCTGCAAGCCCGCGCCGCGCTTGCCACCGCCAAGGCGCAGGCCGACCAGGCCGCCGTCGACGCCGACCGCTACTCGCACCTCGACCAGCAGTCCGCCATCTCCAAGGAATCCTACGCCCAATACCTGACGCGCGCCCAGACCACCCGGGCCGACGTGCAGGCCCGCGAGGCCGCGCTGGCCAACGCCGAGCTGCAGCTCGGTTACACGGAGATCCGCGCGCCGTTCGCCGGCCGCGCCGGCCAGCTGCTGCTGCACGAAGGCGCGCTGGTGAAGGCCAACGACAACAACACCTCCATCATCACCGTCAACCAGCTCGCGCCCATCGCGGTCGCCTACGCCGTGCCGGAAAACTCTCTCGCCTTGATCCGCGCCGCCCTCGCCGGCGGCCGCGCGGAGGTGGCCGTGACCGAGCGGGCCACCGGCCTCGAACGCACGGACGGACGGCTGGATTTTGTGGACAACACCGTCGACCCCGCGACCGGCACCATCATGTTAAAGGCGCTGTTTGCCAACGCCGACCACGCGCTCTGGCCCGGCCAGTTCGTGCACGTGAAAACGCAGGTCGACCTCGATCACGGCGCCATCGTCGTGCCGACCACGGCAGTGCAGAATAGTCAGAGCGGCTCCACCGTCTATGTCGTCAAGGCCGACAAGACCGTCGAACTGCGCCCGGTGCAGGTCACCCGCACCGACGGGGAGCGCACGCTGCTTGCCGCCGGCGTCGCCGCGGGCGAGACGGTGGTCACCGACGGGCAGCTGCGGTTGTTGCCGGGCGTGAAGGTTGAGGCCACCACCCTCGGTGGCGCACCGGCCAAACCCGCGACGAAAGGCTGACCATGAACCTGCCCGCCCTCTGTATTCGCCGGCCCGTGATGACCACGCTGCTGACCGCGGCGCTGTGCATCTTCGGTGCCATGGCCTACAAGCTTCTCCCGGTCTCCGATCTGCCCAACGTCGATTTCCCGACCATCGTGGTCAACGCCAGCCTGCCCGGCGCCACGCCGGAAACGATGGCTAGCGCCGTCGCCACCGTGCTCGAGCAGCAGTTCTCCACCATCGCGGGCATCGACTCCATGGTGTCCACCAGCGGACTCGGTTCCACGTCCATCACGCTGCAGTTTTCGCTGGAGCGCAACATCGATGCCGCCGCGCAGGACGTGCAGGCGTCCATCGCCGCCGTGCAGCGCCGCCTGCCGAACGACATGCCCGCGCCGCCGTCCTTCCGCAAAACCAACCCCGCCGACCAGCCCATCATCTACCTCGCGCTCAGCTCGCCGACCGTGCCGCTCTCGGTGGTGGACGAATACGCCGAGACCATCATGGCGCAGCGCATCTCCACGGTCGATGGCATCGCGCAGGTGCAGGTCTACGGCGCCCAGAAATACGCGCTCCGCGTCCGGCTCGACCCGCGGGCGCTTGCCGCCAAGGGCATCGCACTGGAGGACGTGCGCGCCGCGCTCAGCCAGCACAACGTCAACCTGCCCACCGGCGTCCTCGACGGCACGCACCAGGCGATGACCGTGGTCGCCAGCGGCCAGCTCGCCAGCAGCGGCCAGTTTGCCAACATCGTCGTCGCCTACCGCAACGGCGCGCCCGTCCGCCTCGCCGAGCTCGCGCAGGTGATTGACAGCGTGCAGGAGAACCGCGTCGCCAGTTGGTATTACAAGCAGGGGGTGGGCAACCGCGCCGTCGTGCTCGCCGTGCAGAAGCAGCCCGGCACCAACACGGTCGAGGTGGTCGACCGCGTCCGCCAGCTCCTGCCCACGTTCCGCTCGGCGCTGCCGCCGTCCATCGAACTCAATGTCCTCGCCGACCGCTCCCAGACCGTGCGCGAGTCGGTGAACGACGTGCAGTTCACGCTCACGCTGGCCATCTGCCTGGTCGTGCTGGTGATCTTCGTCTTCCTGCGCAACGTCCGCGCGACGCTCATCCCCGGGCTGGCCATCCCGATGGCGCTGTGCGGCACGTTCATCACGATGTATTTCTTTGGTTATACGCTGGACAACCTCTCGCTGCTCGCCCTCACGCTCTCGGTCGGCTTCGTCGTCGACGACGCCATCGTGATGCTCGAGAACATCGTCCGCTACACCGAGCAGGGCATGCCGGTGCGCGAGGCGGCGTTCAAGGGCTCGGGCGAGATCGGGTTCACCATCCTCTCGATGACGCTGTCGCTCGTCGCCGTGTTCCTGCCCGTGCTGTTCATGGGCGGCCTCCTCGGGCGGCTGCTGCACGAGTTCGCCGTCACCATCACGGCAGCGATCCTGGTCTCAGGCGTTGTGTCTCTGACGCTGACGCCGATGCTCTGCAGCCGCTTCCTGCAACCGCACACGCCGGGGGTGGTGGAACGGCACGGTCGCGTCTACGAGTTCTCGGAGAAATTCTTCACCGGCATGCGCCAACTCTACGAGCGCACGCTCCGCGTCGCGCTGCGGCACCGGCTGGCCACGGTCGGCGTCGCGCTGCTGATGGCCGTGCTCACCGTGTTCGTTGCGCGCGCACTGCCGACGGGCTTCATCCCGACGGACGACACCGGACAGATCTTCGCCTTCACCGAGGGGGCGCAGGACGTTTCGTTCGCCGAGATGGCGCGTCACCAGCAGGCCGCGGCGGCCATCGTCGCGAAGAATCCCTACGTCTATTCCTTCATGTCGGCCATTGGCGGCGGCCCGAGCTCCTCGAACAGCAACCAAGGCCGCATCTTCATGCTGCTCACGCCGCGCAAGCAGCGGCCGCACGCCGCCGTCATCGCCCAGCAGCTGCGCAAGGACCTCGCCGTTGTCCCCGGCATGAAGGTCTATCCGCAGCTGCTCCCGCCCATCCGCCTCGGCGGCTCGCTGACGAAGGCGCTCTACCAGTTCACGCTCTTCGGCAGCGACCTCACCGAGCTCTACGCCGCCGCGCAGAAGATGGAGGCGAAGATGCGCACCCTGACCGACCTGCAGGACGTGAACTCCGACCTGCAGATCTCCAACCCGCAGCTCCGCGTCGACATCAACCGCGACCGCGCCGCCGCACTCGGCGTCACCCCGCAGCAGATCGAGGACGCGCTCTACAGCGCCTACGGCTCGCGGCAGGTCTCCACCATCTACACGCCGACCAACCAGTATTACGTCATCATGGAGACAGCGCCGGAGTTCCAGAAGAACCCCGAGGCGCTCTCCCTGATTTACCTTCGCAACAAGGCCGGCAGGCTCGTTCCGCTCGACACCGTGGCCGCGCTCCGGCGCGCGGTCGGCCCGCTGACCGTCAACCACCTTGGCCAGCTGCCGGCCGTCACCATCTCCTTTAATCTCCGGCCCGGCTCTTCGCTCGGTCCGGCTACAGCCTTGGTCGAAGCGCTCGCCCGCAAGGAACTGCCCGCGACCATCAGCTACGGCTTCCAGGGCTCGGCGCAGGCGTTCGCCTCGTCGCTGCAGGGCCTGGGCCTGCTGCTCATCATGGCGGTGCTCGTGATCTACGTCGTGCTCGGCATCCTCTACGAGGACTTCATCCACCCGCTCACGATCCTGTCCGGCCTGCCGGCGGCGAGCTTCGGCGCTTTGTTTACCCTCTGGGCGTTCGGCGAGGAACTGAACGTCATGGGCTACGTCGGGGTCATCCTGCTCATCGGCATCGTGAAGAAAAACGCCATCATGATGATCGACTTCGCCCTCGCGAAGGAACGCGAACAGGGCGGGCACTTCGTGGCGGAGCAGGCGATTTTCGAAGCCTGCCTCGTGCGCTTCCGCCCGATCATGATGACTACGTTCGCCGCGCTCGCTGGCTCCTTTCCGATCGCCCTCGGCCTCGGCGCCGGCGCCGACTCGCGCCGGCCGCTCGGTCTCGCGGTGGTCGGCGGCCTGGTTGTTTCGCAGCTGCTGACGCTCTACATCACTCCCGCCATCTATGTCTACCTGGACCAATTCACGCACTGGCTAACCGCGAAGCGCGGGCGCACTTCCGTGGTGGGGACGCAACCGTTCCCGGTCGCGAAGTGACACCCGGCCCGGGGGCAGGTTTAGCCACGCGGCGCCCTTTCCCCACCAGGAGCAGGGCGTGCCAGTTCGCACACCCCATCCGGGCCGCCCTCATTTTTTCGGCGGCACAGGGTTTTTCTTCGGCGACTCGAAGGTGACGCTCCGGACGACTTCGGCCAGTTCCTTCTCGGCGGCGGCGAGCGCGGCGCGTTCCTCGGGCGAGTCCATCACCACCGGCCGGCCGCTGGAGAAATCAATCGTCTGCAGGTCGTGCTTGGTCAGGTCGACTTGATCCGCGGGCACAGGGATGCGAGCAGCCGCTGTGGGCGCCAGCATCGTCGCCCGGCGGTCGAGGACATACCACAGCACCGCGCTGATCCCGAGCAACAGCAGTAGGAGGAGCAGGAACATTTCGGCTGGAAGCTTGCGCATCGGGAACATTTTAGCCGTATTTCAACCCAAAGCCAGCGCGATCACGCCGGCGACCATCCCGAGGGTGGCAAGCAGACGCCGGCGCGCGTCGCCCTCCTGCAGGTAGCGTGCCCCGAAATAAGCGCCGAGGAGGATGCTCACCTCGCGCACCGGGGCGAGGTAGCTGAGCGGAGTGAACGTCATCGCCCCGAGCACCAAGATGTAGGCCGCCGGCCCGAGCACGGCGACGGTGGCGCATTCGCGCCGGTATTGCGCCCAGACGGTGCGGCACTCCGGCCAGCGCCGCGCGGCGAACGGCGCGAAGATGACCGTGCGGGCGATGTTGCCGCCCCAGTCGATCAGCAGCGGCGGCACCACTGCCACCACCACGGCCTGGCGGTCGGTCACGGTGTAGGCCGCGATGAACACGCCGCAGCCGATGCCATAGAAGATCGCGCGGCCCTGCGGGTGATTCCGCCACAGCGCGGGCCCGCCGGTGAGAAAGAAAATGCTGGCGATGATCATCCCGCCGCCCACCAGCGCCAGCGGCGTCGGCCGCTCGCCGAGCACGACGATCGCGGTGAGCGCCGAGAGCAGCGGGCCGGTGCCGCGGGCCAGCGGATAGACGAACGAAAAGTCGCCGGCGCGGTAGGCGCGTTGCAGGAAGATGGAGTAGCCGCAGTGCAACACGCCGCTCAGCACCATGAACAGCAGTCCGGTGCGGGTGATGGCGCCCGGGTGCCACCACAGGTAAGCCGCCGCCACCGGCGTCCACAGCGCCAGCGCGAGCGCGCCCGTCACCCAGATGAACGGCAGGCCGCTGGCCGCGCGCTTCGAGGCGAGGTTCCAGGTCGCGTGCATGACGGCGGCGGCAAGGATCAGGACGAGGGCGAGACTGCTCATGCGGGAAGGGAGGGTCCCAGCAGGCCGGAGTTCCGTTTTGGTTTGAAGCCAAATCCCGGGCCTTGTCCGCTGTATGTCTGTGAAACACCGGCTGCTGCTCCACGAACTTCGCGCCACGCTGACCCTGGCCTTCCCGATCATCGTCGGGCAGGTCAGCCAGATGCTGATGGGCCTCACCGACAGCGTGATGATCGGCCGGGTGGGTGTAGTGCCGCTGGCGGCCTCGGCGTTTGCGGGCACGATCTTCAATTTCGTCTACATCACCGCGCTCGGGTTGTTGATAGCCGTGTCGGTTCTGGGCTCGCGGGCGCACGGCGCGCGGCAGCCGCGGGAGTGCGCGGAGTATCTGAGACACGGCATGGCACTGGCGCTGGGCCTGGGGATCGGCGTCGTGGGCACGCTGCTGGGATTCGCAGCGCACCTGCACTGGCTCGGGCCGCCAACGGAAGTGCTCGCCGAGGTGAACCCGTTTTTCTGTCTCATTGCAGTTTCGCTATTGCCGGTGCTCGTGTTCCAAGTGCTCAAGCAATTCAGCGAGGCCGTCGGCCATCCTTGGGCGCCGATGGCCATCCTGCTCGCCGGCGTGGCGCTGAACGCGCTGCTCAACTGGGTTTTGATCTACGGGCACCTCGGCGCGCCGGCACTGGGGCTTACCGGGTCGGGCCTGGCCACGCTGATCGCGCGCCTCGCCTCGGCGGTGGTGCTGTGGTGGTGGCTGGGACGGCATCCGGGCGTGCGGGCTGAGTGGCCGGAAAAATGGCGCGGCGCGCTCTCAGTGGGGCGGCTGGGCGGGATGCTGCGGATCGGCGTGCCGGCGGCGGGACAGTGGCTGTTCGAGGCGGGGGCGTTCTCCGCGGCCGCGCTGATGATGGGCTGGCTCGGCACGGTGCCGCTGGCCGCGCACCAGATCGCGCTGGGCTGCGCGAGCTTCGCGTTCATGTTCCCGCTCGGGCTGTCCATCGCCACGAGCGTGCGCCTCAGCCGCGCGCTCGGCGGCGGCCAACGCGATGCGGTGCGGGCGATCGGCTTCGGCTCGCTCGGCGCGGGGCTCGTGGTGATGACGGGCTTCGCGCTGCTCTTCGCCCTCGGCGGGCGCTGGATCGCGACGGGCTTCACCCCCGATGCCGAGGTGGTGACGCTCGCGACAAAACTGCTCGTGGTGGCGGCGATGTTCCAACTGTTCGACGGCGCGCAGGTGATCGGATCGGGTGCGTTGCGCGGACTGAGCGACGTGCGCGTGCCGACAGCGATCACGTTTGTCGCCTACTGGGTGGTGTCGCTGCCGACCGGCTACCTGCTGGCGTTCAGGACCAGCCTCGGCTCCGTCGGCGTCTGGAGCGGGCTGGCGGTCGGGCTTTGCTGCGCCGCCGTGCTGCTCGGCTGGCGGTTTCACCGGCTCACTCTGCGACGATAGGGCGTTGCGCGCACTTACTTACCCTGGAGTGAGGCGGCGCCGGACCTCGGCCGGATTGAGGCCGGTGATCCGCACCACCTTCAGCCGGGACTTGTCGCCGTGGAGCAGGGTGACGGCGCGCCGCGGCAGACCGAGCTGCGTGGCGAGGAAGACCAGCAAGGCGGCGTTGGCCCGGCCGTCGAGCGCGGGCGCGTTGACCCGGACCTTGAGGGTCTCGCCCAGCCAGCCGGCGACGGCGTCGCCCGGGGCGTTGGGGATGACTTTCAGATTGAGAGTGCAAGATGGGCCGGGCATGGGCGCACAGACTGGGGGATCCGGATAGCGGCGTAAAGCGGGGTTGTGTCCGCCATCCTCGCCGTCTGGCATTAATTTTAGGCGCAAAAAGTTTGCCGCCGGCGCGCCGAGCCGGCGGACTAGAGGTCAGTGAAACTCATCTCTTGGAACGTCAACGGCATCCGCGCCGCGCTCAAGAAGGGCGCGATGGATTATTTCGCGTCGGGCCAGGCCGACGTGATCTGCCTGCAAGAAACCAAGGCGCACCCCGGCGACGTGCAGCACGTCGCGTGGCCGAAGGGCTACGAGGTGTTCTGGAACAGTGCCGACAAGAAAGGCTACAGCGGCACGGCGATGATCATGAAGATGAAGCCGCTCAGCGTCACCAACCACATCGGCGTAAAGGCGCACGACACCGAGGGGCGCGTGATCGCGGCGGAGTTCGCGGATTTCTTTCTCGTCAATGTCTATCAGCCGAACTCGCAGCGCGGGCTGACCCGGCTCGACTATCGCGTGCAGGAATGGGACCCGGCGTTCCTCAAGTTCCTGAAGAAACTGGAAAAGAAAAAGCCCGTGGTCTTCTGCGGCGACCTCAACGTGGCGCACACCGAGCTCGACCTCACCAACCCGAAGACCAACCGGCGCAACGCCGGCTTCACCGACGAGGAGCGCGAGCGGTTTTCCGCGGTGCTCGCAAGCGGGTTCGTGGACACGTTTCGCGAATTTGAAAAGGGCCCCGGCCACTACACGTGGTGGAGCCAGATGATGAACTGCCGCGCACGGAATATCGGATGGCGCGTCGATTACTTCGTGGCCTCCGCGGCGCTCCGCCCGCGGCTGAAGCGCGCGTGGATCTCCCCCGAGATCATGGGCAGCGACCACTGCCCGGTCGGCCTGGAGCTGAAATAAGATGGACCTGGGCGCCACACTGAAAGAGCTGATGCTGCGCCGGCCGCGGCTGACGCTGGCCGTGGCGGAGAGCCTGACCTGCGGGCGGGTGCAGGCGCGCGTCGGCGCGGTGTCCGGGGCGTCGGAATTTCTCCTCGGGGGCCTGACCGCCTACACGCTGGAGCAGAAGGTGCGGCATCTCGGCGTGGGCCGCGCGCATGCGCACGGCACCAACTGCGTGTCGCGGCAGGTGGCGGTGGAG
>JAHFTD010000050.1:16559-17334 GCA_023269565.1 Opitutaceae bacterium
CTTCGTGGCCTCCGCGGCGCTCCGCCCGCGGCTGAAACGCGCGTGGATCTCCCCCGAGATCATGGGCAGCGACCACTGCCCGGTGGGATTGGAGCTGAAGTGAGACCCGGGCCCACGGCTCACGGCAGTTGCCAGTAAGTTTCCCGGGCCTGGGTCTGCTTGCGTTGCAGGATCGCCCGCTTGTCCGGCTCGATGCCGAAGTGGATCAACTGGTGCATGTCGGTGATCACTTCCTTCAGCTCCGCGTAATAGCTGTGGCCGAGCAACGACAGCCGGCGGCCCACCACGTCGATCGTCTGCAACCCCGGCGCGATCGTGATTTGTTCGCCGGCGTTGGGCTGGCCCTTGAGGCTGCCGGAGACCAGCAGGGGCCGGTCCCTTTCCGACACGTAGAGGGTTTTCCGCGGTGAGATGGGCTCCATCAGCTCGACGATTTGCTGGAGCCGCGCGGCCGGCACGTCGGGCGCGGCGAAGATCGTGCTCTTGAGCGTCAGCTTCGGCCGGCCCTGGCCGACGAGGGCGAGCAGCCGGAGGATGGCGTCGAGCAACACGTAGTTGCCCATGCTGTGGGCGAGCACGTGCAGGGATTTGCCGGCGGCCTGCGCCTCATCGGCCACCAGGCTCAAATAATCGCTCAGCGCCTTCATCGTGACCTGCACGCTCCCCTGGTCCTTCAGATAGGCCGTCACCCGGC
This sequence comes from Opitutaceae bacterium, assembly GCA_023269565.1. Classification (GTDB taxonomy): domain Bacteria; phylum Verrucomicrobiota; class Verrucomicrobiia; order Opitutales; family Opitutaceae; genus JAHFTD01. The sequence continues at coordinate 17,254 of JAHFTD010000050.1, forward strand.
TCTTCGACGGCCAGCTGAAAAACGCCAGATGCGGAATCTTCAGGTCGTAGCCCTACTGCGCCGTGCGCACCGCCGCGTCGT
>JAHFTD010000134.1 GCA_023269565.1 Opitutaceae bacterium
GAAGATCGACAAAAACCTCAGTGCCCCCGCCGGCGCCACGGTCATCGACGCCACGGGCAAGTTCGTCTTCCCGGGCTTCATCGATCCCCACGTTCACATCTACCTGCCGTTCATGGGCACGTTCTCGAAGGACACCTACGAGACCGGCTCGAAGGCCGCACTCGTCGGCGGCACGACGACGCTCATCGAGATGTGTTGTCCGTCGCGCGCCGACGAAGCACTCAAGAGCTTCGAGCTGTGGATGAGCCAGGCGGCCGGCAAGTCGGCCTGCGACTTCACGTTCCACATGGGCGTGACGAAGTTCGATGGCGGCACCGAGGCCCAGTTGCGCGAAATCGTCCGGCGCGGCATCAGCTCCTTCAAGATCTTCCTCGCCTACAAGGGCGCGTTCGGCGTCGACGACACGGAACTCTACCGCACGCTCAAGCTCGCCAAGGAACTGGGCGTCATCGTCACCGCCCACTGCGAGAACGAGACGCTCGTGGCCGAGCGCTGCAAGGAGCTGCTCGCCGCCGGCAAGACCGACCCGGGCCAGCATCACGAGAGCCGGCCGCCGGCCGTCGAGGCCGAGGGCGTGCACCACCTGATGACCTTCGCCGAGCTGACCGGCGCCGCCACCTACATCGTCCACCTCAGCTGCCAGGAGGCGCTCGACCAAGCCATCGCCGCCCGGCAGCGCGGCGTGCGCGTGGGCGTCGAAACGCTCATCCAATACCTCACGCTCGACAAGACCTACGCCGAGCGGCCCGACTTTGAGGGCGCCAAATACGTCATGTCGCCCCCGCTGCGCGACGCCCGCAACCAGGCGGTGCTCTGGAACGGCCTGCGCGACGGCCTCATCCAGACGGTCGCCACCGACCACGCGCCGTTTGACTTCCAGAAACAAAAACCGATGGGTAAGGATGACTTTACGAAAATCCCCAATGGCATTCCCTCGCTCGAGGAGCGGATCAACCTGCTCTACACCTACGGCGTGAAGACGGGGAAGATCGACCTGCACCAGATGGTCAACGTGGCGAGCACGCAGGTCGCGAAGCTTTTCGACCTGTTCCCGCGCAAGGGCGCCATCCAGCCCGGCGCCGACGCCGACCTCGTGGTGTTCGATCCCGACTACCGCGGCACCATCTCGGCGAAGACGCAGTCGATGAACGTCGACTACAGCGCCTTCGAGGGCTGGAAGCTGGAAGGCCGCGCGCGCGACGTTATGGTGCGCGGCGCGGTCGCCGTGCGCGACGGCAGGTTCTGCGGCACGCCCGGCCGCGGCCGGTTTCTCCAGAGAACCCCCAGCCACTTTTGACCACGGATCGCACCGATGAAGACTGATATCAACAAGGGAGGGTCCGTCTCCCGGCGAACCGCGGCTCGTCCGGAGACGAGCCCTCCACGCAGTCCCTTTCAACTCTCAGCTCACAACTGATAACCACCCCATGGCCACACCGTCCACGACCGCCAACGCGCCCGACGTCCAGGTCGATATCCAGACCAGCTTCCTCTACAACGAGGATCTCGCGCCGGTGCCGGCGTCGCGCCGCAAGTGGGGCACGGCGAGCTTCGCTGCGCTCTGGATCTCCATGGCGGCGTGCATCCCCACCTACATGCTGGCTTCATCGCTCATCGGCGGCGGCATGAACTGGTGGCAGGCCATTCTCACCATCTTCCTCGGCAACCTCATCGTGCTCGTGCCGATGGTGCTCAACGCCCATGCCGGCACGAAATACGGCATCCCCTTCCCCGTGTTCTGCCGGGCGTCGTTCGGCACGCGCGGCGCCAACCTCCCCGCCCTGCTTCGCGCGCTGGTGGCCTGCGGCTGGTTCGGCATCCAGTCGTGGATCGGCGGCGACGCCATCTACAAGATCCTCGCGGTGTTCTTCCCCGCCCTCGCCACCGGCGCGCCGCTGCCGGTGCTCGACATCAACGGGGCGCAGTTCGCGTGCTTCCTGTTCTTCTGGGGCATCAACATGTGGGTCATCTGGCGCGGCATCGACACCATCCGCGTGCTCTTGAACATCAAGGCCCCGCTGCTGCTCGCGCTTGGGTTGCTGCTGCTGTGGTGGGCGTGGCGCGCGGCCGGCGGCTTCGGGCCGATCCTTTCGCAGCCGTCCGCCTTCGACGCCGGGCAGCCGAAGGCCGGGCAGTTTTGGACGTTCTTCTTCCCCGCGCTCACCGGCATGGTCGGCTTCTGGGCCACGCTCTCGCTTAACATCCCCGACTTCTCGCGCTACGCGCACACGCAGCGCAACCAGATCGTCGGCCAGGCGCTCGGTCTGCCAATGACGATGGCGCTGTATTCTTTCATCGGCGTCGCGGTCACCTCGGCCACCACCATCATCTACCATGAGACCATTTGGAACCCGATCGACGTGCTCACGCGCTTCAAGGATCCCGTCGTGCTCGTGGTCGCCATGGTCGCGCTCTGCATCGCCACGCTGGCGACCAACATCGCCGCCAACGTCGTGTCGCCCGCCAACGACTTCGCCCACCTCGCGCCGTCGCGGATTTCCTTCCGCACCGGCGGCCTCGTCACCGGCCTCATCGGCATCGTGATGATGCCGTGGAAGCTCGTCGCCGATCCTTCCGGCTACATCTTCACCTGGCTCATCGGTTACAGCGCGCTGCTCGGCCCCATCGGCGGCATCATGATCGCCGACTATTTCGTGCACCGCGGATGCCACCTCAGCCTCCGGGCGCTCTACGACCCGCACGGCGAGCATCGCTTCACGAACGGCGTCAGCGTGGTCGCGCTCATCGCGTTCATCGTCGCCGTGGCGCCCAGCCTGCCGGGCTTCCTTGTTACCGTGAAGGTCATCCCCGCCGGCACCGTGGTCGACTGGCTGGTGCACCTCTACGACTACGCCTGGTTCGTCGGCTTCGGGGTCGCGTTCGTCGTCTACCTCGCCCTCCGCAAGCTCGCGCCAGACCGTTGACCACGGATCACACGGACGGACACAGATAGCCAAGCAATTTTTTGCCCGTGTGAATCCGTGAAATCCGTGGTTAGAAATCCTCTCCAATGAAACCCATCCCGCTCCCGCCCACCTCGCATCAGCCCGCACTCTACACCGGCCCCTCGCTCGAGTCGGTGCTCGCCCAACGCCGGCAGTTCCTCAACCCGGGACTCTTCCTCTACTACAAGCAGCCGATCATGATTGTCGAGGGTAGCATGCAGTATGTCTGGGACAGCACCGGCAAACGCTACCTCGACGGCCTCGGTGGCATCGTGACGGTCAGCGTCGGACATTGCCATCCGCACGTCGTCGCGGCGGCGATCAAGCAGAACGAGACCCTGCAGCACTCGACCACTATCTACCTCAACCCGAACATCGGTGCGTTCGCCGAAAAGCTCGCAGCGAAGATGCCGGGCGACCTCAAGGTCTGTTATTTTGTCAATTCCGGCTCCGAGGCCAACGACCTCGCCCTCATGATGGCCCGCCTCTACACCGGCAACTACGACGCCATTGCGCTGCGCAATGCCTACCACGGCGGCAGCCCCGCCTCGATGGGCCTCACCGCGCACAGCTCGTGGAAATTCAATCTCCCGCACAGCTTCGGCATCCACCACGCCGTCGCGCCGTATCCCTACCGCGGCAACTTCGGCTACGATGATCCGGACGCCGGCCGCAAATACGCCGACGACATCAAGGACCTCATCGGCTACGCCACGCCGGGCAAGGTCGCCGCGTTCATCGCCGAGTCCATCCAGGGCGTCGGCGGCTTCGTCGTGTTCCCCGACGGCTACCTGAAGCATGCCTACGCGCACGTGCGCGCCGCCGGCGGCGTGTGCATCGCCGATGAAGTGCAGACCGGCTTCGGCCGCACCGGCACGCATTTCTGGGGCTTCGAGACGCAGGGCGTCATCCCCGACATCGTCACCATGGCCAAGGGCATCGGCAACGGCGCGCCGCTCGCCGCCGTTGTCACCACGCCGAAGATCGCCGCCGTCATGGCGCAGAAAATCCATTTCAACACCTTCGGCGGCAACCCCGTCGTCTCCGCCATCGGCACCGCCGTGCTCGAGGTTATCGAAAAGGAAAACACGCAGCAGAACTGCCTCGAGCTCGGCACCTACATCCTTGCCGGCCTCGAGAAGCTGAAGGCGAAGCACCAAGTCATCGGCGACGTGCGCGGCAAGGGCCTGATGCTCGGCCTCGAGTTCGTCAAGGACCGCGCCACGAAGGAACCCGCCAAGGAAATCTGCGCGCAGGTCGTCGAGAATGCCCGCGAACTTGGCCTGCTCCTCGGCAAGGGCGGCCTCTGGGGCCAGACCATCCGCTTCGCCCCGCCGATGAACATC
>JAHFTD010000051.1 GCA_023269565.1 Opitutaceae bacterium
AATGTATACCTTGATAATGCCGGGCATTACCTGCTGGAGGATGAGAGGGACGGATGCTTAAACCGAATTAATATCTTCCTGGATCAGGCGTAAAGCAGGCTTTCATAGTATTATATATAAGCGACATAATGCCCATTGTGCGTTTTCATTTTCTCCCGCACCTCTCCGCTGCTGCCAAGACAATAACCGCCCAATACTCGGCAAGCCCTGCGCCACACGAACCATGGGTTATGGTATTTTTATTCAAATGAAAACTATCCTTGTTGCCGTAGATTTCTCCGCCACAACGCGGCCAGTCGTATCCGAGGCGGCTGCTCTCGCCCGCAGTTTAAAAGCCCGCATCGTCCTGCTGCATGTCGTGCAGCTCCCCGTATTCGTGAACGACTACAGTCTGATGGTCGAAACCGGAAATCTCACGGAGGTCATGGAAAAATATGCCAGTCGCCAGCTGCAGCGCTGGCAGGAAAGACTGAGCCGCAAGGTCCGGGTCAAGACCGTGCAGCTGAGCGGCTATCCCGTGAGCTTGATCCTGGCCGAGGCCAGGAAGCTTGCCGCCGATTATATTGTCATCGGCTCGCACGGCCACACGGCGGTATATGATTTGCTGGTAGGCAGCACCACGAGCGGCGTGTTGCGCGGCGCATCCTGCCCCGTGGTGATCGTCGCCTCACGGAGACCGCAGCGCCGCCGGGCCTGAGGATCCTACCGCGGGTCAGTGCGCAAATCCCCAGCGTTTGGTCAGCGGATAATAGATGAAGAGCGGACTGCCGACGACGTCCTTTTTCGGGACGAAACCCCACGCACGCCCGTCCTTGCTGCGGGGGGAATTGTCCCCTAGGGCGAAATAGAAGTCGTTAGGAACGGTCACGACCTTGCCCGCGGCAAGCAGTCCGTCGTTGGTATAACCTGGATAGTTTCCTTCCTGCTGGGCGTTTTCCCCGAACGCGGCGGCGCCTCCGATCGGCGCGCTGTTGCGCCAGAGCACTGGTTGCTTGATTTCCAGCCGGTCGCCGGGCGTGCCGACAAGGCGCTTAACGTAATACTGGCGGATTTGCTCACCGGCAGCGTCCTGCATCTCCGGGCTGTGGATGTTCTCCGTCTTGAACACGAAACCCTGCCCCACCCGTGGCCGCACAAATTGATACCATATCCGGTCCACGAACAGCAGATCACCGGTAAGAATATCAAAAGAGGCCAGCGACTCGCCCCGGGCGACCTTTTTCCCCAGCGAAACCCAGTAAACCTGCACAACCTGCAGCTGACCGCCGCGCAAAATGCTCATGGTCGATGATTCCAACGGCCAGTGGCGTTTGGCGGACTCGACGAGGTGGCTGCTGAGCTGTCTGCCGGGGCCGGCATATTGTTCCTCTAGCACCCGTTCAAAATCAAAGTCAGCCGGCACCTCGATCCTAGTCTGTTCCCCACCGACGGAGAAGCTGTATTCACGCACGGTGGTGGGCAGCAGCAGCATCGTCCGGCCCGGTTTTTCCACAGCCATGATGCGGGCGTAATTCTGGGAGTAAAATACCACCGGCACCAACACCTCGCCGTCAGCCGGCGCGTTGGCGGAATAATGGGTGGCTCCGAGGGTGAGCAGACGCGCGGCCTTGCGCAGCAGTCCCGGCTCATCTCCCGCCGCAAAGCTCTCGTGGGTCATGCCATAATAGCTCGGCCACATCGAATTTGTGGGAATCTTGAACGGTTGAACGAAATACGCCCGCAAGCCCAAAATGACGATCGCCGCGACCAGGAAGAACTCGACGTTCTCCACGAACGACGAGACGGGATAATGCCGCCCGCCCGATTCGCGCAGCTCTCGCTCCAGCGCCTCGGTCGCGAGTTTGAGTCGCCCGGCATCGGAACGCTCCTTGAGTCTTTGGCGCAGCTCGGCGACCTTGTTGAGCAATTTCTGCAGCTGTGTCTCGCTCAGTTGATCCCGGCGGTAATGATGGACCCGTTCGGCCAGCTCCAGCCAGTTGGCGGCGGCGCGGCGCATCTTCTTCTCCTCGGAATACAGGAAACTGAACATAAGCGCTCGTCAGTGGTTGGTCTTCAGGACTTGGATGAAGGCATCCGGTGGGATCGATACCTTGCCGATTTGTTTCATCTTCTTTTTGCCTTCCTTCTGCTTGTCGAGCAACTTCCGCTTGCGGGAGATGTCGCCGCCGTAGCATTTCGCGGTGACGTCCTTGCGCATCTCGCGGACGTTGTCGCGGGCGATAATCTTGCCGCCGATGGCAGCCTGAACGGCGATCTTGAACATCTGCGGCGGGATGATCTCCGCCAGCTTCTCGCACAGCGACCGGCCCTGCGTCTCGGCCTTGCTCCGGTGCACGATGCAGGCGAAGGCGTCCACCGGGTCGCCGTTGACCAGTATCTCCATTTTCACGAGGTCGGAGGGCCGGTAATCGCCGAGCTCGTAATCCATCGAGCCATAGCCGTGGGTGATGCTCTTGAGCCGGTCGTTGAAATCCACGAGGATTTCATTGAGCGGCAGCGTGCACGTGAGCATGACGCGGGTAGAGTCCAGCGTGTCGGTGTGGTCGCAACTGCCGCGCTTTTCCATGATCAGGCTCATCATGTCGCCCAGGAATTCGTTGGGAATGTGAATGGAGGCCTTGATCGTGGGCTCGGAGATTTCCTCGATGCTCGCCGGGTCGGGCAGATTAACCGGATTGTCGACCTCGATGACCTGGCCACCGTGCTTTTTCACGCGATAGACGACGCTGGGATAAGTGGAAATGATGTCGACGTCATATTCGCGGCGGATGCGCTCCTGGAGGATCTCCATGTGCAGCAGACCGAGGAAGCCGCAGCGAAATCCGAATCCGAGCGCGACTGAGGTCTCCTGCTGATATTGCAGTGCAGAGTCGTTCAACCTCAATTTGCCGAGGGCCACCTTGAGTTTCTCGTAGTCGCTCGATTCGAGCGGATACAGTCCGCAATAGACCATCGGGTGCACCTCCTTGTAACCCGGCAGCATCTCCGCCGCGGGTTTGTTGGCGTGCGTGATGGTGTCGCCGATCTTGATTTCGTCGACACTCTTGATGTTGCTGACGATGTAGCCGACATCGCCGGGGCGGAGTTCCTTGCACTTGATCATGCCGGGATGAAACATCCCCACTTCCTTGATCTCGGATTTTTGTCCGGAACTCATGAGCATCATCATTTCGCCGGCCTTGAACGTGCCTGAAAAAACCCGCACGTGAGAAATGACGCCCCGATATGAATCGTATTTCGAGTCGAAGACCAACATGCGGGTGGTCGGGTAATCCGACCAGCGCGGTGGCGGGATGCGCGAGATCACCGCCTCAAGAATTTCCTCGATGCCGATGCCCGATTTGCCGCTGGCCAGGATGACCTCCTCGGCGGGAATGGTCAGAATGTCCTCCAACTGGCGGGTGCAAAGCTCGAGATTGGCACTCGGCAGGTCGATCTTGTTGATGACCGGGATGATCTTCAGCCCCTGCGTGAACGCCAGGTGCGCGTTGGCCACGGTCTGCGCCTCGACGCCCTGCGCCGCGTCGATCAGCAGCAGCGCGCCCTCACAGGCCGCGAGCGAGCGAGACACCTCGTAGGAAAAGTCCACGTGCCCCGGCGTGTCCATGAGGTTGAGCTTGTAGGTCTTCCCATCCTTGGCCGGATAAGTCATGGTAACCGGGTGCATCTTGATGGTGATGCCACGCTCCTTCTCGAGGTCCATCGAATCGAGGTGCTGGTCGGTCATCACGCGCTTAGCGATGGTGCTGGTGTATTCCAGGAGTCGGTCGGACAACGTCGTCTTGCCATGGTCGACGTGGGCGATGATGCAGAAATTCCGCGTGAGTGTCGGATCGTGCTTCACAGGGCGGAGAGGTCGGCGAATTCGGCAAAGCTTTTCACCACCCAGGTCTTCTCTGTGCGGCGCGCCAGCCCCGCGAGCACGGCGCCCGGGCCGCATTCCCAAAATTCGGTCGCGCCCGCCGAGGCACAGGCACGCATGCAGTCTTCCCAGAGAACCGAAGATATAACCTGCCGCACCAGAGCGGCCCGAATCTCGTCGGGTTCGGCAACTCGCCGTCCGGTGGTATTGCTGAAGACGGCGAACTGCGGGCGGCGGAATGAGAGGCCGTCCAGAAAATCAGCGAAAGCGGCGCGCGCTGGCTCCATCAACCGGCTGTGGTAGGCCCCGGCGACGTTGAGCGGCATGACGCGCCGCAGACCGCGCTCCTTGGCGGCGGCAACCAGCGTGTCGATCTTTGACTTTTCGCCTGAGACGATGATCTGACCCGGCGCGTTGAAATTGGCGGCTTCCACGTCAAATTCCCTGCATAGCTCCTGCACCTTGGCCCGCTCCTCGCCGATGATCGCGGCCATGCCGCCAGTGCTTTTCTCGCACGCAAGCTGCATCAGCCGGCCGCGCTCGGCCACCACCCGCAGTCCCGTAGCGAAATCGAACACTCCCGCGGCAGTCAGCGCCGTCACCTCGCCGAGACTCAGGCCGAGGGCGAACCTCACCTCGGGCAACCTCCCCTGCTCGCGCAATGCGGCCACGACAGCTAGGCCGTGCACAAACAGCGCCGGTTGGCAGACCCGGGTTTGCGTCAGTTCGGCCTCGGGGCCCTCAAAACTGATCTGCCGCAGATCCCAGCCGAGGATCTGGTTGGCCTCGTCATAGTGCGCGCGGGCCGCGGGCGAGCCGGCGTAAAGCGACTTGCCCATGCCGCTCTTCTGAGCGCCCTGCCCTGAAAATAAAAGTGCCAGTGCCATGTAAGGAAAGGTGCGGTTAAACCGCCCCCCCAGTGAAAAACCAAGCCCTAAAATATATTCCCCGGGCGCGAATGAGACTCCCGCTTGTCTGGGCGGAGAGGAACCGGGCAGCCGAGGGACAACATCAGCTCTTGAAGAAGATACCCTTGAGATTCATCTCGAGAGCCGCCGGGTTGGGTGAGAAGCGCAGGCCATCAGCCTTGCTGATCTTATTGTCCTTGATGAGTCGGTAGAGATCCTTGTTAAAGGATTTCGAGCCGGAGTCGCTGCTGGACTCGAGGAGCTGCTGGATCTTGTCGTTATGGCCTTCGAGGATGAGGTTGCGCACCGTGGCATCGGCCACGAGAATTTCGTGCGCGGCGAAACGGCCGCCGCCCTCCATGGCGGGGATCAGTTTCTGGCAGATAAACCCGCGCAGGGTGCCCGCGATTTGCCGGCGGGCCTGGGCGATTTGCTCGGGAGGGAAGAATTCGAACAGACGCGTGAGCGACTGTGCCACCGTGGCGGCGTGCATGGTGGAGAATACGAGGTGGCCGGTCTCGGCGGCTGAGATGGCCGTCTCGAAGGTTTCCTTATCGCGCATCTCGCCGATGAGAATGACATCGGGATTCTGCCGGAGCACAGACTTGATGGCCATGGCGAAATCAGGCACATCGATGCCGATCTCGCGCTGCTGGAAAACCGACTTCGCGTCGGAAAAAGTGTATTCAATGGGATCTTCAATCGATACGATATGCTTGTCCAGGTTCTGGTTCACCCAGTTAAGCATGGCGGCCATCGTGGAGCTTTTGCCGGAGCCGGTGGCTCCGCACACGAGAAGGATGCCGTCTTTGGATTGGGCCAGCTTGATAAGGATGTCGGCATCTATTTTCAGATCCTCGAAGGTGGGTGGCTGGCTCTTGATGTGGCGGAAGACCACGCTGACGGTTCCGCGCTGGTGGAAACCGTTAACGCGGAAACGGCCGACATCGTCGGCGACGTATGCAAAGTCCACTTGGCCGTCACGATCCCAGTTGGGCTTGAATACCCGCGGGACATTCTCGTCGATGAAAGCCTGGGCATGTTCATTGCTGATCGGATCCATCTCGACCGGCCGCAGGCGCCCGGAGATGCGCAGGTAGCCAGGTTTGTTGGCTTTCACGACGATGTCGCTCGCCCCGCTATCGACGCCGAGTTTCAGGAGATCATTGAAAATTTCAGTCTGGATGGTGGTGCTCATGGGATTTTGGGCGGGTCGGGCTTTTTAGTGATCCCGTGCCTACAGACTATCCTCATCCCATTCAAGGTAACTTTCCGGTGCCGTTCTGAGGTTTTGCAACGACTGGTTTCCACGGCGAACACTGAAGCAAAGGGGTGTTGCCCCGGCGGTCCAAATCCTATGATGTGCCGTTCCCGAGTATCCCGCATGATAACCAGCATTTCCGGCACCTTGGCTAGCGCCACGCCACTTTCCGCAGTCATCGAGACCGGTGGCATTGGCTACGAAGTCCATATTCCTCTCACCACGACGGAACGGCTGCCGCGCCTGGGACAGCAGGTGAAGTTGCAGACGTTTGTCGTCTACCGCGAGGATGCGCATACGCTCTACGGATTCAGCACCGAGGAGGAACGCGACTTCTTCCGTCTGCTGGTGGAGAAGGTCTCCGGTATCGGGCCGAAACTGGCGCTGAGCGTGCTGAGCAAACTTTCCCTGCCCGTCCTTAAGGGAGCCATCGCCGCGGGTGACGTGGCCCTGCTCGCCAAATGCCCCGGCATCGGCAAGAAAACAGCCGAGCGACTGGTGATCGAGTTGCGCGACAAGCTGGGCGGTGGCGCGGTGGCGGGAAAATCGGCCGACTCGGTGGCGTCCTTGGCGGCCACTGGGGCCGATGGTAAGATTCGCGACGCCGTGCTCGCGTTGATCGCCTTGGGCTACAAGCCGACCGACGCCGACCAGGCGGTTCGGCAGGCTTTGGCCGCAATGGGACCGACAGCGACGACGGAGGCTCTGATCAAGCGGGCCCTCGGCTAATAAACAATCCGCTGTCCTGCAGGGTTAAGCTGACTACCACCGCGGGATTCAGCGTTGAAACTGGAAAGCAGTGAATTCCGCGGGTTGCTGCTGAGGGGCAGTGTTCCGGCTGCGGTAGATCCGGTGACTGTTGGAGGGCAGCAATTGGCGGCTGTCGAACACGCCGTCGTCAAATAACGGCTGGAGCCGGCTGGTGGACAGCTGTCCACCGGCGACGCTGCGCTCGTCCCCGCGCAGCGCGGTCAGTATAGCAGAATAATCCGTCCCGACATTCAATCCATCACGCCAGCTGACCAAGCCCGGGTGTGTTGCCCCGACGGGGGCCGCCCGCATCGGAGAGGCGGTGAGCGCCTGCTGCTCCGGCTGGTGCGGAGTCACCGTCACCACCTCCATCCCTGCGGCGGATCGGCTGAAATTGATGCGGGAAACAAGAAGGGCCAGGCAGACGGCTGCCGCCACCGCTCCGCCCACGTAAGCCCAACGAAGTTGCCCTGCGGGGCGGCGACCGGTAAATTTATCGACGGAGGCCAGCTTCCCCGGATGGCTGATATCGCATGCGCCGGCGTGCTGCCGGAAACTTTCGTAAACCAGCTTCGTGGCACGGTGCATGCGGCAATACTGGCGGTAGCTTTCGCGGCGCTGCGAGCTGGCCTGGAGTTCGGACTCCAGTTCGGCCGCATCCGCAGGTGCAATCTGCTGGTCGATGTAGAGATTCAATAGCTCGTTGAAACGGTGGTCATTCATGTGGCAAACTCCTCGCCGAGCTTTTCGCGCAGGCTTTCGCGGGCGCGGGCTATGCGGCTCTTAACGGTTCCGACACTGATACCGAGGACTTCGGCGATTTCCTCGTAGGCAAGATTCTGGACATTACGCAGGATCAGAATTTCCCGGTGTTTCTCGTTAAGCATCTCCATGCATTCGGCTACCCGGTTGGTGAACTCCTGCGTGACCGTGGCGTCCTCCGGGGTTTCGAGCTCGGCGGGGATGAGGTCGGCCAGCGTGGCAGTGTTGTCGTGCCCGAGGGGGGCGTCAAAGGAGACGGACTTGTCGCGCTTGCGCCGCCACCAATACCAATAGCGGTTGCGGGCGAGATTGGTGGCGATCTGGTAGAGCCATGTCGAGAAGGCGGACTCGCCGCGGAATTTTTCCAGGCCACGGTGTGCGCGGATAAAAGCGTCCTGAGTCACCTCCTCGGCGTCCTGGGAGTTGCGGAGGAGCTGGTTAACCATGGCGTAGATGCGATCCCAGTAGCGGCTGACCAGCTGGTCGAATGCCGTGGCATCGCCGCCTTTGAAGCGGTCCACCAGCATGCGATCCAATGCGACTTCCTGGGCCTTGGCAGTCATGTGCTCAGGGTCGTTCTGATTCGGAAATTTGAGAATTGTTCCCACGAAAATCGTTGCCAGGTCGGATGCTGCACGGGCCAGCCCCATTTGGTCAATGGAAAGAGTCTCAGCTAATTGCGTTCAATTAATTCTTGCTTTGCCAGCGAACAAAAAAAACATTCCCTCCCCTCAGAGTGGTCCGGGTCGATAGCTCAATGGTAGAGCAGCGTCCTTTTAAGTCGTTGGTTCCGGGTTCGAGTCCCGGTCGACCCACCATTTTGGGCAATATCCTGTCTGCCGGCGTTTTGGGATGTTGGCCGCTTTTTTCTCCGTTGCTTAACTGAGGGATTAGGCTAGTTAGCCAGCTGCAGTCACATTACTCTATCCGTGGCAATCGCGACCCAAACCAAGCGCATCGTAATCATCGAGGATCATACCGCTATCCGGGAGATGCTGGCCGAGATTCTGCGGCACGAGCATGCCTATAAGATCGTGGGGGAATGCGGTGACGGCCTGAAAGCGTGCCAGCTCTGCCTGGATTTGAAGCCCGATGTCATTGTGCTCGATGCACGCCTGCCCGGCCTGAGCGGCGTCGACGTCCTGCGGCGGATCAGCAAACCGCTCAAGTCGGCCCGCGTATTGGTTTTTTCCGGCTACGAAAGTCCAGCCTTGGTGAGAGAGATGCTGGAGGCGGGTGCACATGGCTTTGTCGAAAAGACCGCCGGCTTGGGTGAGTTCAAGAAAGGCCTGGAAACAGTGGCCGACGGGGGCACCTACTTCGGACCCGGCGTTGCCGCGTTGCTGCGCAATGTGGTGGCCCACACCAACTCCGCCAATGGAGTGGATGCACTCACCGGCCGTGAACGTGAAATCCTCAAGCTTGTTGCCGAAAGCAACAGCACCAAGGAAATCGCCCAAAAACTCGGCATCAGCGCGAAGACCGTCGACAACCACCGCACCAACCTCATGCGGAAATTGAATCTGCACGATGTCGCCAGCCTCACCCGTTACTCGCTCGAAATCGGCCTCATCGACCACCGCACTCCGACATGGTAAGCACCAGCCCGGCCGCTGGTTTTCGTTCTTGCCCGCCTCTCCGCTTTGACCAATAACGACCGCGAGTCCCTTTTCTCCTCAACATGAATAACGTTTCCCAAATCCTGGCCCTAGTGCTGGCTACCGCCGCTCTGCTCCTGTCGGCCTGCGCCAAGAAACCCGTCCGCCCCGACCCGGCGGCGACCACCACCGGCCCAGCCACCTCTGGCACCACGGTAACACCTGAGCCGGTCAAGGTGCCGAGCGAGCAGGCGCCCGGCACGACCCTCACGGCGCGCACTCTGCCCGAAGGCGCCATTGAGGACGAGAACACTATCCGCGGGCTACTCCAGCCGGTTTATTTCGATTTTGACCGCTCTGCAGTGACGGCCAAGGAACGTCAGGAGAAAATCGACGCAGCCGTCAAGTGGCTCAAGGACAACGCGGACAAGCGCATGCTGCTCGAGGGCCACTGCGACTGGCGCGGCACAGCCGAATACAATCTCGGCTTGGGTGACCGCCGGGCTACAGCAGTGCAGAAATACCTCGAGTCTCTCGGGGTTGACTCCAAGCGCCTAGAGACGCTGTCCAAAGGCTCGGCCGACGCCAAGCAGACCGGCACCGATGCCGACTGGGCCAAGGATCGTCGGGTCGACTTTGTCATCTTGAAGAAATAACCCTCCACGCTCTCAATCATAGCAAGACCGCGGAATTCGTCCGCGGTCTTTTATTTTCATGAAAGGAAGACGAACTTCACATGCCTGCTAGTGTGGCGAGCACCTTTTCGGAAGTCTCAATGCCGCGCTTCATCAGCCCAAGATGGAAACTCTCGTTGGGCGCGTGCAGATTGTCCTCAGGCAGAAACAGGCCCATCATGACCGCATCGAGCCCGAGCACTTCCTTCAGGTCGGCGAGCAAGCCGACACTGCCGCCCTCCCGCAGATAAATCGGCGGCTTGCCGAACACCTCGGTCGCCGCCTTGTCGAGCGCCCGGAAGCAGTTCGCGAGTGCGGGCGACTGCCCCTTGGGCGTGTTGGAACGATCAGGTGGTATCACCACGTAAGGGGTCGCGCCGTGCTGCTCGGTGATATTCATCTGCACACCTTTTGGACAGCGGGCACGGATCGCGCTGAAAATGCAGCCCTTCACGTTCTGCGGTGTCTGGTTGGGAACGAGACGGCAGGTGATCTTGGCGCGGGCGACGCTCGGGATGACGGTCTTGGTCCCCTCTCCTTGGTAGCCGCCGCTGAAGCCGTTGAATTCCAGCGTGGGAAGAAAGCGGATCGCCTCGAACGGAGTGTAGCCCGGCGGAGTGTGGAATTCTCCGATGCCGAGGAATTCCGCGTAGGCCTTCTCCTGCAACCCTAGCTTTTTCATCTCGTCGCGCTCCCATTGCTCGGGCTCGACGACCATTTCGTAGAAACCGGGGATGTTCACCCGGCCGTCCGGCGTATGCAAGGAGGCGCAAAGCTCTGCCAGCGCCTGCAGGGGATTCATCAATACCCCGCCGTGCATGCCCGAGTGCAGATCCGATTTCGGTCCCGTCAGCTCGATCTCCAGCGCCACCAGACCCCGGAGGCCGACAGTCACGATCATCTGATCGGGTGTGAGAATGCCGTTGTCCGACATGTAGATGAAGTCCCCCCGCAGCTTCTCCTTGTTTTCCAGCAGGAAGGATTTGAAGTTCTTGCTGCCGATCTCCTCCTCGCCCTCGATAACGAAGGTAAGGCGCAGCGGCAGACGGGGATTGCGCTCGAGCAGGCGGGCCACCGCCGCGATATGCACCATGAGCGGCCCCTTGTTGTCGGCCGTGCCTCGGCCGTAGATACGCTCACCGATGATGGTCGGCTCAAACGGTGGGGTCTTCCATTTGTCGAGTGGATCGGGCGGCTGCACGTCGTAGTGGCCGTAGATGATGACATGCGGCCAGTGCGAGTTGCCGTCGCGCTTGGCGACGATCACGGGATGCAGCGCCGTCGGCACCACCTCCACCTTGAATCCGATCTCGGTTAGTAATCCACTGACAAATCGTTGCGCCCCAACCATGCCGTCCTTGAAGGCCGGGTCGGCGGACACACTGGGCTGACGGATGTATTCCTTAAGTTTCTCAACTGGGTCAAACATGGCGCGAACTTGACCGAAGTATCTGCGCACGGCTAGCCCGAAACCGCTGTCGGCGCCATTAATAATGGGAGCGCTGCTTGGCCGCCTCATAGAGCGGCAGGACCTCCGGCGCCCACTTCTGGAGGTTTGCGATCCGGTGCTCATCCGACGGATGCGTGGAGAAGAACTCCGGCAGCTTGCCACTCCGACTCTGTTCGTTGGCCATTTTCTGCCAAAAACTGATCGCGGCCATCGGATTGTAGCCCGCCTTCGCCGCGTAGCGGATGCCGATGTAATCGGCCTCGCTCTCGTGCGATCGCGAAAAGGCCAGTCCCGAGCCTGTGGCGACCAGCCCGTAGCCGATCAGCCACGCGTTGCGTTTGCTGCTGCTCTGCGTCGAGGCATCGACGACCAATGCCCCGACGGTCATCAACATCGCCTCCGTCATCCGTTCCGCCCCGTGCCGCGCCGTGACGTGGCCGATTTCGTGGCCCATGACGATCGCCAACTCGTCATCGCTCTTGGTCAGGTTCAGCAGGCCCGAATACACTCCCACCTTGCCACCCGGCAGGGCGAAGGCGTTGATCGCCTTCGGGGCGTCGAACACCACGAATTCCCACCGGGCCGCGGGCAGCTGGTCGCCCACCGCCTCGGCAATGCGGCGCCCTACCCGGTTGACCCGCGCGTTGAACTCGGGATCGGCGGAGATCTTCTCCTTGGCGCGAACCTCGGCGAAGGCGGATGCACCCATGGCCGTTTCCTCGCCAGGCGAAATCACGATCATCGACTGCCGGCCCGTCTCCGGAACCGTGTAGCAGCCGCCCAGCGCCAGCAACCCTGCCAGCCAGAATCCACGCATCAAAAATCGCTTCATGGCGAGCAGCATAGCGGCTTCGACCCGCCGGCCAAGCAGAAGTTCACGAGTTTTCCTGGAACTCTGTCAGTGTCGGAAATGCCGGATGCCGGTGAAAACCATCGTCATCCCGCGTTCATCGGCGGCCTTGATGACCTCCTCGTCGCGCAGCGCCCCGCCCGGCTGGATCGCCGCCGTCGCGCCCGCGTCCGCCGCCGCCAGCAATCCGTCGGCGAACGGGAACAGCGCCTCGCTCGCGATGATCGAGCCGCGGAGGTCGAGCTTCGCCTCACCTGCCTTCCACACCGCGATGCGCGAGCTGTCCACCCGCGCCATCTGACCGGCACCGACGCCGAGCGTCTGCTCGCCACGGCAATAGACGATGGCGTTCGACTTGACGTGCTTGCCAACCCTCCAGCCGAACATCATCGCCGTCCACTCGTCGGTTGTCGGCTGGCGCTTGGTCACCACCTTGAACTTGTCGACATTGCCGAGCGTCCGGTCGCGGTCCTGCACGAGCAAGCCGCCCACCACCGAGCGCACTTCCTGCAAGGCGTCCGTGCCGATGCCCTCCTTCGCAACCATCAGTCGGAGGTTCTTCTTCTTGGCGAAGATGTCCAACGCTTCGTCGCTGAACCGAGGAGCAATGATGACTTCGGTGAAGATGTCCTTGATCTGTTCCGCCACCTCGCGATCGAGCGTCCGGTTGACCACGATGATGCCACCAAACGGCGCCTGCCGGTCCGTCGCGTAGGCTTTCTCCCATGCCTCCAGCAAAGTGTCGGCGCTCCCCACCCCGCACGGGTTCGTGTGCTTGAGGATGGCGACCGTCGACCGCTCGAACTCGCCGATGAGGTAGGTCGCCGCCGTGATGTCCAAAATATTGTTATAGCTAAGCTCCTTCCCCTGCAACTGCTGGAAGTGTTCGTGATACGACCCGTAGAGCGCGGCCTTCTGATGTGGATTCTCGCCATAGCGCAGGCTCTGCGCTTTTTTCAGTGATAACGTGAATATCACCGGATATCCACTCATCGCCTCAAGGTCAGGCTCAGTTTGCTGGCCCTCCAGATACTTCGCGATGGCTGCATCATAGCCGGCCGTGCGCTGGAAGATCTTCAGCGCCAATTTCCGGCGCAACGTGCCCAGAGCGTCCGCGTTGCCCAGCGCCGCGAGCACCGCGCCGTAGTCGGCCGGATCGCAGACGACGGTCACGCTTTCGTGGTTCTTCGCCGCACTGCGCAGCATGGCCGGTCCGCCAATGTCGATGTTCTCGATGGCCTCCTCGAAGGCCACGTGCGGCTTCGCCACCGTCTGCTCGAACGGGTAAAGATTCACGACGACGAGATCAATCAAAGCGATGCCGTTCGCCACCGCCTGTGCGAGATGCTCGGGCTTGTCGCGCCGCGCCAGCAGTCCGCCGTGGATTTTCGGGTGCAACGTCTTCACCCGCCCGTCCATGATCTCGGGGAACCCCGTATGCGCGCCCACCTCGGTCACCGTCAGGCCCGCGCCGGCGAGCAATTTGGCCGTGCCGCCGGTCGAGAGCAGCCGGTAGCCGTGCTGCTGCACGAGCGCGGTGGCGAATTCCACCAGTCCGCTTTTATCGCTGACGGAAAGGAGCGCTAACTTTTCCATGCCGCAGTTCGCCGCCGCCGGTTTAGCCTGGCAAGTGCAAAGCCGTCAGGCGCTGGCGATGCCGGTGATGTCGCCGGCCTCGTTGACGTCGATTCTCTCGGCCGATGGCACCTTGGGTAGCGCGGGCATGCGCATCATCGCACCGGTCAGGGCCACGATAAACCCGGCGCCATTCGACAGCTCGAAATCCCGCACGGTGACACGGAAGCCCCGCGGCCGGCCGAATTTCTCGGGATCGTCCGTCAGCGAGTTTTGCGTCTTGGCCATGCAGAGCGGCAGTCTGCCGAAACCGGCTTTCTCGAACAGCGCCAGCTTGGCCTCGGCCTCGGGCGTCAGGTCGGCGCCGTCCGCGCCATACATGCGGGTGACAATGGCGTGGATCTTGTCCTTCACCGGCACGTTGTCTGGATAGACGAACGCGAGCGGGGGCGCCTCCGCCGGCAGCGAGGCCAACATTGCGTGGGCGAGGTCAAGCGCCCCGTCGCCGCCCTTGGCAAACACCTCTGCTGTGGCGCAGGCCGCGCCCGCCTGCCGGCAGAATTGGTGGACGAGCGCCAGTTCCTCCTCGGAGTCGGTGGGGAATCGATTGATCGCGACGGTCACCGGCCGGCCGAAACTCCGGGCGCTCTCGACGTGCGCGGCGAGGTTCTCGAGTCCCTTGGCCACGGCCGCAGTATTGGGTGCGGTCAGCTCCGCCACCGGCACGCCGCCGTGCATCTTGAGCGCGCGGATGGTCGCGACGAGGACGATGGCCGCGGGCTTGAGGCCGGACTGCCGGCACTTGATGTCGATGAATTTCTCGCCGCCGAGATCGAAGGCGAAGCCGCACTCCGTGACGACGAAATCGGAATAGGCCAGCGCCAGACGGGTCGCGAGGACCGAGTTGCAGCCGTGCGCGATGTTGGCGAACGGCCCACCGTGCACGAAGGCCGGCACGCCTTCGACCGACTGCACCAAGTTGGGCATCATCGCCTCGCGGAGCAGCGCGATCAACGCGCCCGTGCAGCGGAATTCCTTCGCATAGACCGGATCGCCCTCGGCCGTGAAACCGACCACGATGCGGTCGAGCCGCGCGCGCAAATCGGCGAACGACTCCGACAGGCAGAGGATGGCCATGATCTCAGACGCCGCGGTGATGTCGAAGCCACTGGCGCGCTCCACTGTTTTGCTGCCGCGGCTGACCGTGACGTTGCGCAGCGCCCGATCGTTGACGTCGAGCACGCGCTTCCACAGCACGCGGTCGGGTGTGAGGCGTGTTTGCTTGTAATGGAGCTGGTTGTCGATGACCGCGGCGAGGAGGTTGTGCGCGGCGGTGATGGCGTGAAAATCGCCCGTGAAGTGCAGGTTGATCGACGTCGCGGGCTGCACGGTGCTGCGGCCGCCGCCGGTGGCGCCGCCCTTGCGGCCGAAGACCGGGCCCATCGACGGCTGGCGCAGCGCGAGGGAGACGTTCTTGCTGAGCTTGCGCAGGCCTTGGGCGAGGCCGATGGAGATCGTGGTCTTGCCCTCGCCCGCCGGCGTCGGCGTCAGGGCCGACACGAGGATGAGCCGACCGCGTTGCGGCTTGCCCTGAAGCGCCTCTTGCGAAACCTTGGCCTTGTCCCGACCGAACAGTAGAAGGTGATTTTCAGCGATGCCCAACTCACGAGCCTTGGCGGTAATATCATTCATGGAGAGGAAAGGGGTGCGGGCATTCAGCCGGCGGTCGGAGCAGTGCTCAACGTCGAAATGAATTCCATCCCCATTGAATTACCGCGCTTACGGGTCGAATTAGACAAACTCGTCTACCGCCATGGCGGTGGAGAGCTTCCACCCGACCGGCCGCACGCCTTTATCTACTACCTCACCATCCGCAACGATTCCGACCGCACCGTCACGTTTCTCGGTCGCAAATGGGTTGTCGAACACACCGACGGCACGCAATTGGTCGTCGAGGGCGACAAGATCGTCGGCGAAACACCGCGCTTGGAACCGGGCGGGCATTTTTCCTACAACAGCTACCACGTGACGCATTGCAACGGGCGCGCGCACGGGAGCTTCCACGGACTCGACGCGGCGGGCAACCGCATCTTCGTCCGCATTCCTGCATTTGACTTGACGATACCGCCCGCCTGACTGGCCGGCTTCCATGAAGATCATCGACCTCAACCGCGACGGCGGCATCGGCGCCAACTCGTTCTACTGCCAGCTGGGCGACTTTCATTTCGTCATCGACAGCGGACTGCATCCCAAAAAAAACGGCCGCCTCGCCGTGCCCGACCTCCGGCCCCTGCAGGGGGTCGAGCTCGACCTCATCATCATCACGCACTGCCACCTCGATCACATCGGCTCACTGCCCGTCCTCCTGCGCGCCCAGCCGCGCGCCCCCGTCGTCATGACCTTGCCGAGCCGGATGCTCATCGAGCGGATGCTCCACAATTCCGTCAACGTGATGGTGCGAGAGCGCGAGGAGAAGAACATCGCCGACTACCCGCTCTTTACGCACGAGGAAATCGACCGCATCAAGGGCCGCTTGCACTCCCAGAAATTCAGCCAGCCAAAGAAATTCTCCGGCCGCCGCGACGAGATCGAGTTCACCTTCCATCCCGCCGGCCACATTCCCGGCGCCGCCGGCGTCGAGATCGTCCACAAGCACCGCCGCATCTTCTTCACCGGCGACGTGCTTTTCCATGTCCAGCGCATCCTCGCCGGCGCGATGTTCCCCAAGGCGCGGTTCGACACACTCGTCACCGAGACCACGCGCGGGGCCACGGAGCGCACGCCCGGGCACTCCCGCTCGGCCGAGATGATCCGCCTCATCGACACGATCAACGCGACCATCGGGCGCGGCGGCTCCGTGCTCATCCCCGTCTTCGCCCTCGGCCGCATGCAGGAGATCATGGCCATTCTGCACGACGCCAAGAAATTCAACCGGCTCGTCGACGCCCCCATCTTCGGTTCCGGACTCGGCATGGACTTGGCTGACTACTTCGACGACATCTGCAAGAAGACCGGGCAAGTCCACTTCACCCGCACCATCCTCAAGGACCTCAAGGTCCGCAAGTCCCCGCGCGATCTCAAGCCCGGCAAGCCCCCCGGCGAACAGGGCATCTACGTCGTCAGCGCCGGCATGCTCGTCGCCAACACCCCTTCCTACGTCCTCGCCTCCGCTCTCGCCGGCAGCCCGAAGAACAGCATCTGCTTCGTCGGTTACTGCGACCCGGAAACCCCTGGCGGCAAGCTGCAGGCCGCCAGCCACGGCACGCAGTTCCTCTTCGACGCCGTCAACGTGAAGGTGAAGCTCCGCTGCGCCATCGAGCGGTTCGAGCTCTCCGGCCACGCCGACCGCGAGGAACTGCTCGACTACGCCGTGGCCTGCCAGCCGCGCTCCATCGTCCTCACGCACGGCGACCCCGCCGCCCGCGCCTGGTTCGCCGGGCAGCTCGCCG
>JAHFTD010000052.1 GCA_023269565.1 Opitutaceae bacterium
GCGGGCAGGCTGGGACGAGCGCCGCATCACCCGGCATCTCGCAGCCTGTGGTCTATTGCTGATCGTGCTCCAGCAATTGGTCGAAAATCCCAGTTGGGTCTTGGGAACCATCGGCGTCCAATCCGAGGTAGTGGTGCCGGGAGGTGCCGGGGCCAATGTCCTCCTGCATTTTGGCGTGCTCTACGCGCTCGGTTGCGCGCTCATCGCGACGGCATTGCTCCGCTGGCTGCCGCCGCTGGCTAATCTACTGGTGGGCGCGTTGGCCGTCGTCGGCACGCAGTTGCTCCTGCCGCCGGCATCAGCGCAGATGAATCCGCTTTCGCCGTTCACCTTGCTGACCGTCGTCCCCGGACACACTGGCATCTGGCAGGCGATGTATCCGGCGCTGCCATGGGTGGGCGTGGGTGCACTCGGGCTCGCGATGGGCGAGTGGCTCCGGCGCGATGCGGCGAAAGTGCTGCGGTGATGCGGTTGGGTCGGGCTCGGCTGCCTCGTAGCGTTCGTCGGACTCCGCTTGGCGGGCACCGGCGATGTCCACGCCGCGCCATCGGCGGATTGGATCGGATTTCTCACCGTCACCAAATACCCGCCCAGCGTTGCGTTCCTCCTGCTCACGCTGGGCCTCAATTTGATTCTGCTCCGCGCCTTTGTCGCCATCGGCACTGAGCCGCGGGCATTGTGCCGGCCGCTGGATGTGTTCGGCCGCACCGAACTTTTTTTCTATGTGAGTCATCTCTGGCTGCTCGGTATGGGCGGTCTTGCGTTTCGGCAAGGCGCAGGACTCATCGGGCTCTACTCCGTCTGGGCTCTGGCGCTAGTGGTTCTGCTTTTCGCCTGCCAAGCTTGGGACAAGTTCAAGCGCAGCACCCCGGTGGAATTGGTGTGGCGCATGTTCTAGTCTGTCGCCCGGTGCAGACTTGCTGAGTCCGCTGGATTTCCCATGCTCACCACAACATGAGCGACATGCATGCCGACATCGGCCGGAAACGGCAGGGGGAAATCTACACGGCGGGCGTCGCCGGTCGCTTGCCGGCGGTGCCGGTGGCGTGGACTGAATTGGAAAAAGCCGCGCAGGCCGCGATGACGCCCGAGGCTTGGGCCTACGTCGCCGGGGGCGCCGGGCGGGAGTCAACGATGGACGCCAACCGCGCCGCTTTCGAGCGCTGGCGGATCGTCCCGCGGGTGCTGCGCGACGTGGAGAAACGCGACCTGTCGGTCGAGCTCTTCGGCCAGCGGCTGCCGTCGCCGCTACTGCTGTGCCCCATCGGCGTGCTCGAGATGACGCACCGCGACGCCGATCTGGCCGTGGCGCGCGCCGCAGGGGCAATGCGGGTGCCGTATATTTTTTCGAACCAAGCTTCGGTGCCGATGGAGATGTGCGCGGCCGCCATGGGCGATTCGCCGCGCTGGTTTCAGCTCTACTGGAGCAAGTCCAACGAACTCGCCGCGTCGTTCGTGCACCGGGCCGAGGCGTGCGGCTGCTCGGCCATCGTGCTCACGCTCGACACGGCGATGCTCGGCTGGCGGCCCCGCGACCTCGACTTCGGTTCGCTGCCGTTCCTGCAGGGGCAGGGCATCGCGCAATATACCAGTGACCCGTTCTTCCGCTCGCTGCTCAAGGAGCCGATGCCGGCCACGGGGCCAATGCCGCCGCTGAACTTCTCAACTCTCGCGACAGCCCTCGCGCAGAAAGCCAATTATCCCGGCGGGCTGCTCGGCAACCTGACGTCGAGCGAGCCGCGCGCCGCCGTGCAGCGGTTCATGAACGTGTTCTCGCGTCCGGCGCTGAATTGGGACGATCTGAAATTTCTCCGGGCGCAGACCAAGCTGCCCATCCTGCTCAAGGGCGTGCTGCACCCAGCCGACGCGAAGAAAGCCATCGAGCACGGCATGGACGGACTCATCGTTTCGAACCATGGCGGCCGGCAGATTGACGGCGAGATCGCGTCGCTCGACGCGTTGCCCACCATTGCCGAAGCCGTGAGCGGAAAAGTTCCCGTGCTGCTCGACAGCGGCGTGCGCGGCGGGGCGGATGTGTTCAAGGCCCTCGCGCTCGGCGCGACGGCCGTGTGCCTCGGCCGGCCTTACGTCTACGGGCTGGCGTGCGCGGGCCAGCGCGGCGTCGAGGAAGTCATCGGCAACACCCTCGCCGAGTTCGACCTCACCCTCGGCCTTTCGGGCTGCACCAGCGTGCGCGAGGTCACGCGCGACGCCTTGCGGCGGGCCGAATAATCACCCCCCGGCCCAGGCGCGGAAGGCGGAACCGTTTTCCTGGCTGACGAGGACTTCTTCGGTGGAGCGAGGAAAGAGCTGCACGGACAGCCGGCCTTTGCCGACGGGGGTGAAATTTTTCACGGCAGCAACGTGGGCCAGAAAATTCCGGTTGAGGCGGAAGAACTGCGCGGGGTTCAACTCGCCGGCGAGCGTGGTGAGCGGCTCGTTGACGAGGCAACGTTCGCCAGCGCGCGTGACGAGGAAGGTGAGCTTGTTCTCCGAGAAAAAATACGCCACGTCGGCGATGGCCACCGGTTGGAAGGTAGTGCCGCGCTGGGCGAGGATGCGTTGCCGGCGCGTCAAGGCAGCGGGCGGGGAGAGCGTGGCGGCGAAGGCGAGCAGGTTGGCGGCGTAGTGTTGGCCGAGGGCGCGGTGTTTCTCGAGCGCAGCGTCGAGCTCGGCGTGTTTCACGGGTTTCAGCAGGTAGGCAATCCCGTGCGTGGTGAAGGCTTCGAGGAGGTAGTCGTCGTGCGCCGTGATGAAGATGACGGGGCAGGGCGGCGGCGTGGAGCGAAAGAGTTCGAGCGAGAGGCCGTCGCCGAGCTGGATGTCGGCGTCCGCTTGGTCTGGGCCGATACCGGCGATCTTGGTCTGAATCCGATGAGTCGCTGGTTCGGCCTTTTCCTCGACAAGATAATCGGGCCGGATTTCGAGCGCGGCCTCGCCAACCTGAAGCGCCGCGTCGAGCGTTGACTGGCGGGTTAGAATTCAGATCACCGGATACGCTGGTTTAGGCAGTGACGCGATGCGGGCGAAGATGCGCTCGGACGCGAGTTGGTAGCGTTCCTTGCCGGCGGTGGGGTCGTCGTATTCCGCCGCAGTGACTGACGGACCGAAGACCACTGAGATCGGAGTGCCGAAACGGGGGAATTTCGCGCCTTTGCCGAAGGCCTCGAACGAGCCGTAAACCCGGCACGGCACCACCGGCACGCCGCTCTTGCACGCCATGAGACCAACGCCGGCCTTGGGTTTTTTCAACTGGCCGTCCAATGATCGCGTGCCCTCGGGGAAAAGCACGACGGCGCGATCTTCGTTGAGCGCCTGCAGCACTTTCCGAATGGCGCCGACATCGCCGCTGTCGCGGTCGACCGGGATGGACTCGGCGGAGTCGAGCCACCAACTGATGAGGCGGCCGCTCCAGAGAGTCTTTCTGGCGAAAAAGCGCATCTGGCGCGCGATCTGGCAGCCGACGAGTGGCGGATCGAGGTTGCTGGCGTGATTGGCGGCGATGAGGAACGGGCCGGTAGAGGGGATGTTTTCGGTGCCAGCAACTTCACCGCGGAAAAAAGCGTCGTAGAGCCCCATAATGAAATAATGGAAGAAGCCGTAGAACGGCGTCATCTGCAGGTGGTCGGGGGTGTGCGGCATGTAACGGCGGGGGACGGGCGGATGCCGCGTCAGTCCGATTTAACGGCGATGCTGGCGGCCATTTTCTCCACGACCTGCGCGAGGGTGAGGTGGGTCGTGTCGATGTCGATGGCGCCGGCCGGGCAGGTCAGCGGCGAGGTTTTGCGCGAGGAATCGAGCCGGTCGCGCTCGGCAATGGAATCGTTGTGGCCCTCGCTCTCGCGGCGGCGGACGCGCTCGCCGGGATCGGCGTGGAGGAAGAATCGGAACCCCGCGTCGGGAAAGATGACCGAGCCAATGTCGCGACCCTCCATCACGAGTCCCCGAAAGCCGTGCTGTTTGGCCACGGCCACCTGCCCACGCTGATAGGCGAGCAGCGCCTGCCGCACCTCGGGGATGGCGGCGTAGTGCGAGACGTGGTCGTTGACGTGCCGGCCGCGGATTTCGCCGGCGGCGGGCTGGCCGTCGATGAGCATCTGCGCGGAGCGGCCGTGCAGGCGTGTGCTGAATTTCAGTTCCGGCAGCACAGCCAATAACGCGGCATGGTCGGTGTGTGTCACGCTGCGGCGCAGTAGCTCGTAGGTGATGTGGCGGTAGAACGAACCCGTGTCGACGTGCAGCAGATTGAAGCGGTCGGCCAGGATCTTGGACGACGACGATTTGCCGGAGGCGGCGCCGCCGTCGATGGCCACGATGATGAATGGTGGGAGACCCATGCGTTCAGCCATAAGAGCCGACACGCAGCCTCTCCAGCAAGTCAAAGAATGCGGGAAAGGTCTTGGCGCAGCACGCCGGGTGGCGGATTGTCAGCCACGGTCGGCCGTCACCGCGCAAGTCACGGCAGCCGAGGATGGCGAAACTCATGGCGAACCGGTGATCATCGTAGGTCTCGATCTCGACGTCGGGTGTGAGCGGGCGGGGGTGGATTTCCAGCGCATCCTCCGTCTCGACGACGTGCTGGCCAAGCTTGCGCAGTTCGCGCGCTGCGCCGGCTACACGATCGGTTTCCTGCCTGCGCGTGTGGGCGATGCCGGTGATGCGCGTGGGGCCGTCGAGCACCGGGGCGAGGGCGGCGAGCGTGAGGAAGGTGTCGGAGAAATCGTTGAAATCGGCGGTGACGCCGGGACGTCCTGATCCGGCGGAAAGGATCGCGCCCTCGAGGTGCAATAGTCCGTGTCCGACGAGCAACCGGCAAAACTCCGCGTCGCCTTGCAGCGATTCAAGTCCGACGAAATTCCTGACCGTGATCTGGCTGCGAGTTACGATGGCGAGGGCGGCAAAGTAACTGGCGGCCGTTGTGTCGCCCTCGATGGCGTAGTTGGCCGGAGCGGCGGCGAACTGCTGCACCATCCGCTCGGTCATGCCGACGAAGGGCCGCGACACGGTTCCGCCGCGGAGGCGGACGGTCATCGGGGATTTGGCGTGTGGCGCGACCAGCAAAAGCGCCGAGAGGGATTGCGAACTTTCCGACGCAGCGATTTCAATCGTGCCGCCGGGCAGTCCGGCGGTCTTAAGAGTGAAGGGAAGATTGCGCGCGTTGGCCGTAGCACCTTGGGTGGCAAGCGCGTCGAGCAGTGCATTGATGGGCCGGCGGCGCATGGCCTCGTCGCCGTCGAAATGATAGACTCCGTCAGGCCGCAGGCAGACAAAGGCGGTGAGGAAGCGCGCGACCGTGCCGGCGTTGCCGACGTCGATCCGCGCCTCCCGCACGGGGATTTCGCCACCGCAACCAGTGACGCGGATGGTCCGCGCCGTCTCGTCGGTTTCCACTGCAAAGCCGAGGTTGTGCAGAGCGGAGACCATCAGCTGCGTGTCGCGACTGAAGAGCGCGCCCTGCAGCGTGATGGCGCGGGACGAGAGTGCGGCGAGGATGAGCGCGCGGTTGGTGATGCTCTTGGAGCCTGGCAGCGTGATGCCCCCGCGCACTGGGCGCGGGAAAGGCACGATCGGCAGTTTGTCCGGCAGCGAGTTCATGCGCCGGGGCGGAACAGGTCGCGATAGGCCTTGCCGCGCTCGAGGATGGCCTGCGCCTCGAACCAGTCGCGGTTGGCCACGGCGCGCTCGAGGCCGTGCAGCTCGTCTTGATAGCAGCGGAGGGCGCGGAGGATTTCGTCGCGATTTTGCTCGAGGATGGTTTTCCAAAGTCGCGGGTCGCTGGCGGCGAGGCGGGTGGTGTCGAGCAGACCGGGACCGGCGTGGTTGCGCCAGGCGGGGTCGCGGCGGGCGAGGCAGGCGCAGAGCGCCGAGGCGAGCATTTGCGGCAGGTGGCTGAGATGAGCGACGATCTCGTCGTGGGCGTCAGGATGCAGCGTGGCCACCTCGGCGTCCAGTGCGGTCCAGAACGCGGCCACGCTTTCCACCGCGCGGGAATCGGTCTCGGGCAGCGGCGTGATGAAGACGGTGCGGCGGGCGAAGAGATCGGCACGGGCGTGCTCCCAGCCGCTTTGCTCGGAACCTGCCATCGGGTGTGATCCGATAAAATGCGCCCGGCCAGCGAGTGCAGTGGTCGCGAGGCGGCAGATTTCGCCTTTAACGCTGCCGACGTCGGTGACGAGGGCACCCGGGACGAGGTGCGGGGCGAGGTCGCGCGCCAGCGGCACGATATGGTCGACGGGCGCGGCGAGGACCACCAGCTGCGCGCCCCGCACGGCGTCGGCAGGGGTGTCGGCGGCGAGGTCGCACCAAGGCTGGCGGTGGAGGCGGAGCCGCACCTCGGGACGCCGGGCCCATACGGTGATGCGCCGCGCCGCGCCATAGTGCCGCGCCGCCTGCGCAACGGATGCGCCGACGAGGCCGGGGGCGAGGATGGCGACGTGGTCGGTCACGCCACCGACGAAAGCGCAAAGGCCCGGGTTGTCGAGCCAGAGGCACCGCCCTCGCGGGCGATACTAAACTCGTTGCCATTTTCTGGTTGGAAGGTTCTTTCGAAAAGGCGCCATGAATTATGACAAACTTAGCGAGGAACCAGACAAGAGTGCGAAGGCGACACTGCGCCCAGCCTCGCGAATCCTCCTGCTGGTGCTGACCAGCATGGCCGCCGGGGCCGGGGTATGGTATTATCGGCCGCAGAATGTTAATCGGGAGGTGCCGACAGCATCGAATCTGGCTGTCAGCAAACAAGTCTGGGAAATCGAAAACCGCCTGCGTGAGCTCACCGCGGAGCTGGCTAAACTGCCCGGAGCAAAGGCCACCCTTGCGCGGGTATCCCTGCTGGAGCAGGCATTGGCAACCCAGCGCGAGCTCATCCGCCTGCAACCGGGGCACCCGGCCAGCGACAGCCTCGCCATGTATTCCTGGCAGACCAAACTCGACGATGCCAAGGCCCGGATTGCCGAGGAAGCCATCAATAACCTGGAGGTCGCGGCAGAATCACTGCAGGAGCAGAAGCGGACAGCCGATGCGCTCGACCGGCTCAAGGAGGCGCTGATCAGGCAGAAAGAGGTCAACAGCAGCGGGGCCGGGCAGGCACTGAAAAATTTTTCCCGCGAGGAGCGCATCGGGAGTGTGATCATGCGCCTAGAGGCCGAACCCCTGCATTTGCAGGTGCAGGAAAGTCTCGAACGGGCGCGGGTGGCGTTGGAAGCCCGCCGTTGGCCCGATGCCTTGACGGCGTTCCGACAGGCGCGGGAGGGGCAGGACAGCATCAATCGTCTTTACCGTCGCACGCAATATGCCGACCTCGCAGCCATTGAACGCATCGACGCCGAAATAGCCTCGCTGACCGCGGCGGGGCTTTACACCCAGGTGGAGGAAAACCTGCGCCAGGCCCGCGCGGCGGCCGCCGCCGGCCGGGGTGAGGAGGCCGCGCCGTTTTTCCAAAGGACGGCCGACGCCCAGCGGCTCCTTAACCAGAAATACGCGAAAAGCCGTTTCGTGTCCTTGGAGCTACTCGACAGCATCGAAGCCGAGCGGCAGACGGCACTGGCGGCGGCCCAGCTGCAGGAGATCCGTGGTTTGGACGCGACCGCAGCCGCGCATCTGCGACGGCGGGAGTTGTTCCAAGCCCAAAAGATCCTGCGCGAGGCACTCGACAAATTGGATAAGCTGCTCGCCCTCCTGCCCAAATCACAGGGCATTGACGAGGAACTGCGTTTGCGGCTCGGCTACCTGAGCCTCCGGCAGGAGGAACTGGTAAAAATACAGGATCAGACCTACGACCTGCTGGTGCCCTTGGCCGGCAAAGGCAGCTTGGCGATGCTGCGGACGGAGCTGCCACAGTCATTGTTCACCATGGTGATGAACAGCAACCCGAGCCGCAATGTCGGCCGCAACCTACCCGCCGATTCGGTCACCTACGCCGAGGCGCAGGAATACTGCCGGCGCGCCAGTTGGGCTCTCGGCACAAGGGTGCGCCTGCCGACGGAGGAGGAATTCCGCGCGGCCACCGGCCTGGCGGTGGGCAGCATTGCAGCTGGCGTTTGGACGGTGGAGAACAGCAACGGTCAGAGCCAGCCTACAGGGCAAAAACAGCCGAACAACGCGGGCTATCAAGATCTACTGGGCAATCTCAACGAATGGCTGGCAGCTGAGGTCACCGGAGCCGGCACCGCGCCACTCGCCGGCGGCAGTTACCTCAATAGCCGGGAGGAGCTGGCGGCCATCCCGCTGGAGCGCGGCACGCGCACTGAGCGCATGCGCACAACCGGGTTTCGCATCGTGGTGGAAACAGACTCCGCGCAGCGTTGAACGGCTGCTAGCCTCCGCCGAGTTTCAGGATTCGGGCAAAGGCGGCGGCCGGCAGCGGCATGACAGACAGGCGGGAGTGCCGCACCAGCGCGATATCCCGCAGGGCCGCGTCTGCCTTGATCCGGGCAAGAGTAACCGGCTGTGGCAACGGCCGCACCGGCACCAGATCAACCGCCACCCATCCCGGCTCGGTGGCGGTGGAATCGGGGTAGGCGGCGCGGCCTACGCGCGCCAAGCCGACCACTGCCTTGCCGTCACCGCTGTGGTAAAAGAGCACCGCGTCGCCGGCCTGCATGGCCTTGAGGTGGTTGCGGGCCTGATAATTGCGCACCCCGGTCCAGGCCGAGCGGCGGTCGCGGGCGAAATCGGTCCAAGAATAGTCGGCGGGCTCCTGTTTCACGAGCCAGTATTGCGTTGTCATCGAAAGGAGGGTTTGGTCGGATTGACCAGATGAACGAGCTTGACCCCGAGCTAAGGAAAAAAGCGCAACGGGCGCAATGGATCCTTTATGGCGCGATGATTTTTTTCCTCGCGTTGCCGTTCGTGCTGCTCTGGCTGAAACGCCGGGGCACGTTCAACTAATCCCCGGCTGCGCAGCATGAACAAGACCCTGGTTGTCATCCGCCTTATTTTCCTGGTCGTCTGCGTGGTCACCAGCTGGCTGCTGTGCTATACAATCAGGGAGTGGGACCAGTATCGCGGGCGCGCAATGCTGGTCGGCCTGCTGCTGGGCGTGCTGATGATCCTGGTCGACATGCTGCTGAAGGGATTTTCTCTCCGCGGTTTCACGGCGATTACCTTCGGCCTGGCGATTGGCGCGCTGATGGCCTGGCTGGTGTCGAGTTCGCCTCTGCTGGACCAGGGCGACCCCGCCATCATTTACCTGGTGCGCATGGTGCTGTTCCTCGTCTGCACCTATCTGGCAACAGTCCTCGCCCTGCGTGGACGCGACGAGTTCAACCTGGTCATTCCCTACGTGCGTTTCGTGCCGCACGATGTCGATGTGCCGCTCATAGTGGTGGACACCAGCGTCCTGATCGACGGCCGCATCGCCCGCGTATTTGAGACGCAGTTCCTCAGCGCGGCCTTGATCATCCCCACCTTTGTGCTGACTGAACTCCAGAACATCGCCGACTCGCCCGACCCGGTGAAACAGGCGCGCGGCCGCCGGGGCCTCGATGTCCTCAACGACCTGCGCAAACTCAAGCATGTCGATATTCGCATCCACCAGAGCGAGGTGCCCCGCCGGCAGGACATCGAAGCCAAGCTCGTCTTCCTCGCGCAGTCGATGCGCGCCAAGCTGCTGACTACCGACCGCAACCTCGCCAAGATGGCGCAATTCCACGGCGTGCCCTGGCTCAACCTCCATGCGCTGGAAAATGCCCTCCGCCCCGAAATCGTCATCGGTGAAAGCATCGAGCTCGACCTGGTTAAACTGGGCAAGGAGGAGGGGCAGGCGGTGGGCTATCTGCCCGACAGCACGCTGGTGGTAGTCAACCACGGCCGGCCCTACATCGGCAAACGCGTGACCGCGGAAATCATCGGGGTGCTGCCCACCGCGGGTGGAAAGATGATTTTTGCCAACCTCCTCGGCGAAATCGAGGCGGGTTAGCTCCTGAGCCACGCACGCAGGTCGGAGTCGTCGGTGATTTCGCGGCCGGACCGGTAGTCGCGCGCCAGCAGGGAGGCGTAGCCCTCGTCTGCAAACCGCCGGCAATGCAGCAGCACCTTGGCGTGCTGGCCGGGTGCGCGCACCAGCCGGCCGAGCGCTTGGTTCACTTTTTGCAGGCCAGGGACTTGGTAAACGCGACGGAAAGCCTCGTCGCGTCCCGCCTCGGCCAGCGCTGCCATGCGGGCCTTCTGCACCGCGTTCACCTCCGGCAGCGCCGGCCCGACGACCATCGCGTGCGTGACCAGGCCACCGAGTAGGTCGATGCTCTCGGCGAAGCTGCTGCCGAGCACGAGGAACAGCGCATCCGTCCGCTTGAGACTTTCCACCACCCACGCCGCCTGCGCCGCGAGATCGGGCAGCCTGGGCTGGACGGCCGCACGCAGGGCAGAGCCGGAGCCTCCCAGTGTCCGCATCACGGTCTCGGCATAGGCATAGGATGGGAAAAAAATCGCGAGGCAGCGCCCGGCGGCAGCGTGCATCAGTTCGACGGTCCGGGCTGTTGTGGCATGGTGACCGGCGCGCTGCCGGAATGTCGTGTCCACGCGCACATCGACGGCCACGTCATAGGCGCCCTCGCGCCAGGGCGTCACCGCCAGCACCGGGGCCCCGTCCGTCACGCCGCAGGCGGTGGAAAAATTGGCAAACGGCTGCAGGGTGGCCGACATCAGCACGGCGCCACCGAAGCCGCGCAGGGTCTCGCCGATGACCGGCGCCGCGTCGAGGCAGGTAAAGGCCAGCTCGCCGGCGCGCGGTGCCCACAATAGTTTTTTCAGCGCGGTGCCGGCCATGAATTCCGCGAATGCCGGGAATCGCCAGAGCTGCGCCGAGAAATGCGGCCCGAGCATGGCGTAGTCGAGTTGCTGGGTCGCGACCATTTCGGCGAGCCGCTCCGTCTGGCCGCGGACATCGGCCTCGATCGCGGGCTCGAGCATTTCGGTTGGGGCTAGGGTGTCGAGGAGCCGCGCCCATTCCTCGATCGCGAGTAGTAACGGAGCCGGCGCGTGCTCATGCCCGAGCGCAGCGTGGAGCGCGCGGGCGTCGTCGACGCGGGCCGTGTGCGAATAGGCGTCGGCTACGCGTGCGGGCAGGTTGTGCGCCTCGTCGATCACGAGCAGGGTTTCCCGCGGGTCGAAGCCGGGCTGGTCGAAGAAGAGGCCGCGGTTGTCGGGGGCGAAGACGTAATTAAAATCACCGATCCAGACGTCGTTGAAGGCGAGGGCGGCGCGGGTGATCTCATAGGGGCAG
This sequence comes from Opitutaceae bacterium, assembly GCA_023269565.1. Lineage (GTDB taxonomy): Bacteria > Verrucomicrobiota > Verrucomicrobiia > Opitutales > Opitutaceae > JAHFTD01. The sequence continues at coordinate 11,225 of JAHFTD010000052.1, forward strand.
ACGTGCGCTTCGCGGCCGGCGGCGCGCAGCGTGTCAAGGTCGTGGGGTTGCGCTTCGTCGAGATAGAAGCGTGCGAGCCCGCTCTGCGGCCAGCGTTCGCCGCAATCCTTCAGGAAGCCGCAGGCGTCGCGCACGCAGTGGAAGGTGTGGTTGACGCAATGCTCGCCCTTGTTGCGCACCTGCCAGGTGGCGAGGTGCGCGCCGGCGGTCATCCGCTGCAGCGTGTGGATGGTCTGCAGCTGGCCGGTCGACTTGCCAGTGAGCCAGATGAGCCGGCCGAAGCGTCCGCTGCGGAGCTGGCCGAGGGCGAACTCCAGCATGCAGCCGGTCTTGCCGTAGCCGGTTGGGGCCTCAAAGAATACGAGCGACGTGCTCCCGAGTGCCGCGGCGAGTTCGGCTTGGATGTTTTCCTGTCCGGCGCGAAGCTCGGAAAATGCCGCATGGAAGGTCAGTGAGCGGCGCCGGGCGGTGTCGCGCAGACGCAGCTGGAAAAATTCAACGATGGCGTCGAGCTGGTGGTAAACCAGCGCCTCATCGAATGGCGTGAGCGCGACGGACTGGGACAGGCCGGTGGTGGTCTCGACAAAGACCAGCTCGGCGCGAGCGGGAGGGGTGCCCGCGGTGCGCTGCAGGACTGCGTAGGCGGCCAGCTGCAAAAAATAACCCGGGTAGCCCGCGCGCAGCGCGGCCTCGTCGGCGGGCAGCGGGCGGGTGACGGTCTTGATCTCTCGGAGCGTGCCGGCGACGAGCTGGTCGATGCGCCCGGCGAGTGTGAACGTCCAGCCGCGGTGCACGAGGCGGCCCTCGACCGGCACCTCGAATTGCGCGACGGTGCGCGGCGTCCCGTCGGCGGAACCTGCATATTCCGCGCGGGCGCGGAGCTCGTTGTGCCAGTGCTGGCCGAGCTGGGCGCGCCAGATTCCGTGAGGACCGCCGCCGGTGTCGTGCGGGCCGAGCGTGAAGTCGGCGAATTCACCCACACTGAGGTTGGCAGTGCGCTGTTCGAGGGAGAATTGCATGTCAGGCGAGGCGCAGCTCGGTCTCGGCCTTCAGCCAGTCCTCGAGGCGGTGCGTCAGCCGGGCGACGGTGGGAGCATCGGCGGTCTGGGCGGCGAGCGGCTGGTTCAGGAGCTGGGCAACAAGGGAACGGTCGGCGGGCGCGAGGTGCGGCCACCATTGCTGTTTCACCGGGTAACCTTCGTCACGGAGGAAGCAATAGAGCGCCTTGAACCAGACGATGTCCGGCCGGCCTCCTTCGCCGAGCGCAGCGAAGGTCTGGCGCAGCAGCGCGGTCACGGGCCGGCGGGACTCGGAGCCGACGGGGTTGCGCGTGACGAGGGCGGCGAGGGCGGCGGCGCAGCGCAGCGCCTCGTAGGAGCGGCCGATCCCGGTATGGCGCGCGACGAGCCGGTGTTCCTTGATGAACCAGGTGCGGCCTTGGTTGGACGATTCCAGCCAGAGTTCGGTCTCATCGAATATATCCAGCGGCACCGAATTGCCGGCGGATTTACGCGTGGTGATCCGACGGAGGCAGTGCAGCACGCCGTGCTCGGGGCAGAAGGCGATCAGCCGCTCGAAATTATCCGAGCCGGACGGCTGCCGGGAGAGGATCAGCGCGGTGGTCTGGAGCTGCTGGCCGGGCACGGCGAGGGGACGTGGACGATGGGCGGCCGCATGATCGGCCGAGGATCAGGTGCGTCTTTGCCCCAGCGCCGTCCGGGCGCTGGCGGGGTCGGGCCACGTGGGCATGACGGCACCGCAGGAGATGACCGTCTTCATGCCGTCGCCGACGGACATCTCGAGTTCGATGATTTCCGCACGGGGCAGATACATGAAGAAGCCGTTGACGGGGCTCGGGCAGGTGGGGACGAAGACCGCCCAGTGCTCCTGGTCCAGGTGGTGGTGCGGCTCGCCGCGGCCCATGTTGGTGACGAATCCGATGGTGTAGGAGCCCGCGCGGGGAAACTGCACCAGCACGACCTTGCTGAACTGCGCGCGGTCCTTGGCACCGAAGGTCTCGATGAATTGCTTGACGCTGTTGTAGAAGCCGCCGACGCCGGGAATGTTCTGGATGAAACGCTCAGCGGCTGCGCCGATAATCCGACCCAAGAACAACCGCGAAACATAGCCGAGCAGCGTGACGAGACCGAGGGCGATGACCGTCGCGATGATATCCCAGATTATAGCTGGCAGCTGCTGGAGAACCCGCGGCAGGTAGGGCGAAAAGAGCGGAGTGATGGAGCCGCCGACGATTCCGATGATGACGCGCAACGCCCAGATGGTGACGACCAGGGGTGCGACCAGCAGGAGGCCCGTCAGGAAGGCGTTGCGGAGGGAAGTGAGGCGGGTTTCAGGCATGGCCGTAAGGAAGCGTCGGACAAATCCGCGCGGAGGCAAAATAATTCAGGCGCGCTGGAACACCGGGAGGGCATTTTGGCCGCAGAGCAGCCGCAGGGCGCGTTTTTCGGCAGCGCGCATCCGGCGTTTCGCAGCGGGAGAGAGGTCGTCGTAGCCGGCGAGATGCAGCCAGCCGTGGACCAGGTAAAGCGTTAACTCGGCGGCAAAGGAGCGCCGGTGCCTCCGTGCGTAGGCGGCGGCGGTGTCGGCGGAGACGCAGATCTCCCCGGCCAGCCCAGCGGGCGCGTTGCCGGCGAAGGTGATGACATCGGTCGGCGCCGGGTCATGCATGAAATCGGTGTGCAGGCGCGCCAGCGCCGGGTCGGTGAGGAAGACGACGGACAATTCCCCCGGCGGGCAGCCGTCCAGAAATTTGGCCGCGTGCGCGTCGAGCACGGCCACCGCCCGGGCGACCGCGGCGCGGGGCACGCGCAGACGCGGGTGGCGGTTGCTGACCGCTACCGTGCGGGTAAGGCTGACGGGCGACGGGGGCATTGTCATATATTATATGACAATGCCGTTGGCGCCGCTGCGTTCACCGGCCTTGGCCTGCTCGTAGGCGTCGATGATTTTCTGGACGAGTGGGTGGCGGACGACGTCGGAGCCGGTGAAGGTATGGAAGGCGATGCCGGGGATGTTCTGCAGGATGCGCGGCGCCTGCACGAGGCCGGAGGGCTTGGCGCGCGGCAGGTCGATCTGCGTGATGTCGCCGGTGACGATCATGCGGGAATCGTCGCCGAGGCGGGTGAGAAACATCATCATCTGCTCGGGCGTGGTGTTCTGCGCCTCGTCGAGGATGACGTAGGCGTTGGCGAGCGTGCGGCCGCGCATGTAGGCGAGCGGCGCAATCTCGATGATGCCTTTCTCGGAAAGCCGGGCGACGTCCTCCGGGTCGAGTAGGTCATGCATGGCGTCGTAGAGCGGGCGGAGGTAGGGGAGGATTTTTTCGCGGAGGTCGCCGGGCAGGAAACCAAGCGCCTCGCCCGCCTCGACGGCGGGGCGCGTGAGCACGATGCGCTGCACTTGGCTCTTGAGCAGGGCGGAAATGGCGGCGGCCATGGCGAGGTAGGTCTTGCCCGTGCCAGCAGGGCCGATGCCGAAGACGACCGGGTTGGCTTGGATGGCCTGCAGGTAAAGTTTCTGCCCGATGGTCTTTGGCACGACGCTCCGGCGCTGTGTGGCGATGACCAGCGGCTCGGTGAACAGCGCGCGCAGGCGCTCCGGGCCGCTTGCCTCGGCGTAGGTGTCGAGCAGGCGCACGAAGTCGGGCGTGCGCATGGCCAGACCTTGGTTGCGACCCTCGCTGAGTAGCGTGAAGAATTCCGTGGCACGCGCGACGGCGCCGGCGGGGCCGTCGACCTGCAGCCAGTCGTCCCGGGTGACGAGCCGGGCGCCGAGCCGCTGTTCGACGAGGGCGAGGTTGGCCTCGCTGCCGCAATACAGCTGGCTGAGATGGCGGGCGTTGGGGTAGCGGAGCGTCTGGGAGGCGGGCACTAGATGTGAGCGATCAGCAGTGAGCGGTGAGCATTAAGCTGGGAGCAGGGAAACCGCTAGCCCTGGGTGGCGAGCCGGTCGGAGGTCTCGCGGAGGCGGCGATACATGGCGTCGAGTGACAGGGGCAGGACGCGTGTTTGGCCGACGACAGGCATGAAGTTGGTGTCGCCGGCCCAACGCGGGACTAGATGCGCGTGCAGGTGCGGAATGCTGCCGCCGGCGGCGCTGCCGAGGTTGAAGCCGATGTTGAAACCGTCAGGCTTGAGCGCGGCTCGGAGCACCTCCTGACCGAAAATCATCTCGTCCATGAAGTCGGCCCGTTCGGCGGCGTCGAGTTCGCCCAGGTCGGTGACGCTGCGAAACGGCACAGCGAGCAGGTGGCCGGCGTTGTAGGGATAGCGGTTGAGGATCAGGTAGGAGTGCCGGCGGCGGTGGACGATGTGCGCCTTGGCGTCGTTACCGAGGGCCGGCAGCTCCGTGAAAATATTGCCGCCGTCGGGCAAGCGCGGCGTCTCGATGTATTCCATGCGCCAATAGGCGTGGAGGTGTTCCATAGGGTTGTGGACGGACTCTAAGCGCGCGGCCGGCGGTGTCAAAACAGGGTTTGGGCACGGCTGCCGTCCTGGGTGGCAATGTTCGCTCGCCAAACGGAGGATTTCTTTCCTTCATTCCGGCGCATGAATCCGCCAACCCCCGCGCCCGCCGCCAAACCACCGGTGCCATTTCTGGTGGCGCTGGCTGTGGCTGGGGGATTCATGGCGTTCGTAGCGTGGGACCAGTCGCACTGGTGGCGGGTGAAGGAGGACTATTCCTTTGGCTGGCTGGTGCCGGTGTTCGCCATCTACATGGTCTACGATCGCTGGCCGCAAATCCTGCTCCGACTGCGCGCGGCGGGCACGGGTGCGGCCGGCCCGGTATGGGTGCGGTGGACGCTTAGCCTCGCGGCCGGGCTCGGGCTGTTGGGCGGTGCGACGTGTTTCCTCTTCGGCGCGCTGTATCGCGCCGGCGTGGGCACCTCCCAGCCCGGCACGGTGGCGCTGACAGTCGGCATGGTTGCCATTGTGCTGCCGTTGCTGTATTTCAATGCGCCGTCGCCCACAGCCGTCGTCACGGTGGCGGGCGAAAAGCCCCCCGCGCCGGGCTGGCGCGCACTGTTCGAAGACGGGCGGTTCCGAGTCGCGGCGCTGTTTGTTTTTCCGGTGCTCGTCTGGCTGATCTCGGCTCCGCTGGTGTCAGCGTGGGAAACGGAGGTGAGCCTCTTCCTGCTGCGCCGGGTGGTGACGGTGGTCGCCTTCGTGTTCGACATGCTCGGCTATCCGTTGGAGCAGCAGGGCAGCGTGCTGCTGCTGCCCAAGGGCGCGGTCGGCGTGGCCGATGCGTGCTCCGGCATCCGCTCGCTGACCGCCTGCCTGTTCGCGGGGTCGTTCCTCGGCGCGGTGTTTTTCGACCGGTTCTGGAAGAAGGTGTCGCTGGTGGCAGCGTCGATGGTGTTCGCCTTCGTGATGAACCTCGCGCGCAGTCTGTTCCTGACGGCATGGGCGTATGCCTACGGCCCTGAGGCCATCAGCGGCACGGTGCACGATGTCGCCGGCTACGCCGTGCTCGGCGTCACTTGCGCCGGCCTGCTCGGGCTCATCCCATTGCTGAACCTGAAGCTGGAGAATTTGGCGCGGCATTAGAGCATATTCTAATTAGATAGACGCATATTGGGCATGACGAAAGAAGCCCTGGCAGTGGGCCGGGCTGAAGGTGCGGAGGCTTTGCACGAGTCCGCGCTGGAGTTCATCCAACGTGCGT
>JAHFTD010000135.1 GCA_023269565.1 Opitutaceae bacterium
CCTGATCGGCGAGACCCTGCCGGGCAAACGCGAGGACTGGGTCATCGCCACCAAATGGGGGCACCGGTTCCAGGCGTGCTTCCAGCGCCAGCCGTGCTTCCACGCCGCGGGCCTGCTGGAGCAGCTGGAAGGCTCCCTGAAGGCTCTGCGCACGGACCACATCGACCTGTTGCAATTTCACTCGGGCAGCGACGCGGCATTCGCCGACGAGGCAATGTGGGCTGCCGCGCAACAGGCCAAGCGGCAGGGCAAAGCGCGTTTCCTGGGCAACTCGATCGCGCCCAACACGAATGTAATGCAGGTGGACGCCTCGACGTCGGTCGGGGTGGATGTGATCCAGCTCATCTACAACCGCCTGGAGCGCGAGCCCGAGGCGGCCGTGTTTCCGTCCTGCATTCGGCAGAACCTCGGCGTGCTGGCGCGCGTGCCGCTCGCCAGCGGGTTCCTGTCCGGCAAATACAAGCCGGGCCACAAGTTCCCCGCCAACGACGTGCGCGAGGTCTGGAAGAAGGCCGACCGCGATGCGAAGCTGGCGGAAGTGGAGAAAATCGCCGCGACCGAGGTGCCCGCGGGCGTGCCCATGGCGCAATGGGCGCTGGCGTGGTGCCTGCGCCATCCGGCCGTGACCGCGGTCATACCGGGCTGCAAGGACGCCGCGCAGGTCCGCGCCAACGCGGCAGCGGCGCTGCTGCTGGCATGAAACCGACAATCCCATGGCGGTTCGCCGGCCTGGCGCTGACCTTGGTGGCGACGGTTGCGTGCGGGCAAAATCCGCCGCCGCCCGCGCAGGACGGCGTCTGGGCCGTTTCCTTTCATTCGGCGGCCTTGGGACGCAACCTCGATTACCTCGTGGCGCTGCCGGCGGATTACGAGACGGCAACAAGCAGCCGATATCCGGTGCTCTACCTGCTGCACGGACGGGGCAACAACATGCAGGCGTGGGCCAGGATCGCGACGGAACTGCGCCGGCTCGCGACGGAGGGCAGGATTCCGCCGGTCATCGCGATCATGCCCGACGCCAGTTCCAACCGGCGGGCGGGCTACTACATCGATTCGAAGTTCACGGGTTCGCAAATACCGCCGCTGCCGGCCGGCGAAAACGTCGAGACCGCATTCACCCGGGATCTGGTGGTTCACGTTGACGCGACTTACCGGACCCGGGCCGACCGCACCAGGCGGATCGTGGCCGGTTACTCGATGGGCGGTTACGGGGCGATGCGTTATGCACTGGTGCATCCGGAATTGTTCGGCGCCGCCATCGTGCTCAGCCCGGCGGTTTACTTTCCGCTGCCGCCACCGGATTCCAGCACCCGCGAATTCGGCGCGTTCGGCCGCGGTGCACAGTTGTTCGATGAGGCAATCTATACCGCGAAAAATTACCCGGCAGTGATCCCAGCTTACGTCACCACGGGCCGGCCGCTGGTGATGTTCATCGCGGTGGGTGACGACGAGCGCGCCCTGGCCGACCCCGCCCAAGCCAGCCACGACCTCGATTACGAGGCGCATACGCTCTACAATCACATCCGCCGCGTGCCGCTGATCACGGCGGAGTTGCGAGTCGTGAACGGCCCGCACGACTGGGCCACTTGGCGCCCGATGTTCGTGGAGGGCGTGCAGTTTGTCTTCCGGCAACTGGACCAGACAGCGGCGAAACCCCGCTAAGCGGCGGGAACGGCAGGTTTGTGCGTCGGCGAGAGGATCGTGAGCCCCTCGAGGGATTCCTCCGGCGGCGGCGGGAAGAGGTAGCTCGCCGCATAGCCCACTACGATGGACACCAGGATGGACACCGCCAGGTAGAGGAACGGATGCACGAGCTGGGCCCACCAGACCGCGAACGTGACGATGAAGCTGACCACCATGCCGGTCAGCACGCCCTGCCAGTTCGCGCGCCGGGTGAACATGCCCAGCGTGTAGGCGCCGCCAAACGAGCCGCCGAACAGGCCGACCAGCTCGATCGACGTGTCCAGGAATGAATTGATGCTGAGGCGGGACAGCAGGATGGCCAGGGCGATGCCGATCAGTCCGGCAAACACCGTGACCCATTCCGCCAGTTTGATGCTGAAGGCCGGGTCGGGTTTCTTCGCGATCTTCTCGTAGAAGTCCACGGAGACCATGGTGGACACGCTGTTCAGGATGCTGGAGCTCGTGCCCATGGCTGCGGAAAACAGCCCGGCGATCATCAGCCCCGTGACCCCCGTGGGCAGCTCCGCCGCGATGAAGAGCGGAAAGGTCGCATCGACCGGAAGCAGCGGGTTCATGCGCTCGGGATGGCTGTGGTAGAAGACATACAGGCCGGTGCCGATGAAGTAGAACAGGCTGCTCGCCGGGATGACGAGCACGGCGTAAACCCAGACCGACCGGCCGGCCTCCTTCTCCGACTTGGTCGTGAAGACGCGCTGCATGAGGATCTGGTCCTTCGGGAAGGTCAGGACGGTCTCGAGCAGCGTGAGGAAAATGAAGCACCAGACAGTCGCCTTGGTCAGGTCGAAGCTCCAGTCAAACATCTTGAGCTTGTCGCCCGCCTCAGCCGTGGCGATGAATTCGGACACGCCGCCGTCGAGCTTGGACACAATGAAACCCACCGCAAAGACGAGGCCGCCGATCTTGACGATGACCTGCGCGAGGTCCGTCCAGATGACCGCCTTCATGCCGCCGAGCGCGGTGTAGCCGATCGTGACCAAGCCCATGATGAGGATGCTCCAGATCACGTTGAGCCCGGTGATGGTCGCGATGGCCAGCGAGGGCAGGAACAGGATCACGCTCAGGCGGCCGCCCATGTGCATGACGATGCAAAACGCGCTGGCCGCGAGCCGCACGGACTTGTGGAAGCGCTGGTCGAGGTAGGTGAAGACCGACATCAGTTCCAGGCGGCGCAGCAGCGGCACGATCCAGATCGCCACGAAGACCAGCGCCACGGCGCCGAGCAGGTTGCCCAGCAGATACTGCCAGTTGGTCGCGAACGCCTTGGCCGTGGTCGCGATGTAGCCGATGGCGCTCGAATTGGTGGCGTAGAGACTGATGCCCGCCGCCCAGAACGGGATGGTGCGGCTGCCCACGAAAAAGGATGCCGTCGATTTCTTCTTCTCCTGCCGGTAGCAGTAGACGCCGATGCCGGCGATCAGAGTGAGGTAAAGCACGATCATGACCCAATCGAGCGGCTTCAGCAGCAGCTTGGTCGGCACCAGCTCGAACAGGCTGAGCGCCAAGTCGCGGCCGGCCACCTGCGCGAGCAGGAAACCGTTGCCCCAGGCCGCGCTGGTGTTGATCTCCGCGGCGGGTTGCTGACCCAGCTCGGCCCACACTTGCGTGATGGTGTAGAAGGTCACCATGCGCTGCGACTCGCGATCCCCGACGATGCAGAGCAAATGGGCCTGGCCGGTCGCGCGGGCGGCCCCGGGTATCAGTTGCCCCGGCAGCCGGGAAATTTCCGACCAAGTTTGAGTGGGCGACCAACGATGCAACCGCTGCCCGCTGCCATCCGCGGGAGTCACCACCGCAAAAAGCGAATCCTGCTGGGCGACGAGGGCTTCCATCTTTCCCACGGCTGCCGCGCAGCCGGCATACGCACGCCAGGCCAGGACGCCTTCGTTCGAGGTCAGCGCAAAGAGGTGCGACACGCCCGCCTCATCCAAGCCGTGGACAAAAACCCTGTCCTCCCTAACCGCCCCCTGGATGGCATGCAGAGGCTGGGGCAGCGGGGGCAGCAGTCGCGAGGCCAGCCGTCCCTGCGCGAGCAGGAGTTGATTCAATCGCTGCACCGGGCCCACCGGGTCGTCCGAATAAAAAGCAAATGCGGTCCGGCCGTCGCCAAACGCCCCTGCGAACGTGCCTTCGTGCTCCCAAGCCAGCGCCTGCCAGCCCGCGCCTTCTTTCTGCATCCACCCCTGGTGCTGGGCCAGCACGAGCGGGGTGCCATCGACCACGACGAGGTGGCCGTCCGCTCCGGTCGGCACGCGACCTTGATCGCTCAGGCGCACCGGCAGCAGCGGAGCCGCGTCAAGCGACGCGGCAATGCCCAGCACCAGCAGCAGGGTGACGGAAGGTCTCAGAAAGGGGAGAGACATAGAGGCAATAATCAAACGATGCGCTGTTGTTGGGTGGCCGTCACGGGAAAGTTGCG
>JAHFTD010000053.1 GCA_023269565.1 Opitutaceae bacterium
ATCAATTTATACCTCCCGACTGATTTCTGATATTCTCCTGACTCCAGCCGGGGAAAGCCCCGGACAAATCCAACCCTCACCACCACGACCATGAGACCATATATATCCGTTGCCAAGCCCCGGACAGCCCCGGTCATCCGCCTCGTCATTGCTACGTTGCTGAGCGCCAGCCTGCTGCTGTCCGGCTGCACGACGATGCGCTCTGTCGCGGTGCCCGCGCCGGGCCAGACGGGTGTCGCCGTGCAGGTGGGCGACCATCTCGAGGTTCAGACCAAGGCCGGACAGACGCTGACGTTCACCGTGACGCAGATCGAGCCCGATGCCTTCGCAGGCAAGGATGTCCGCGTGAAATTCGACGACATCTCCGGTCTGCAGGTGCGCAGGATCGACCAGCGCCGGTCCGCCGCCGCGGCCACCGGTGTGGTTGCCGTGGTTCTCATCGTCGGCCTCGCCGTCGGGCTCTCAAAGATGGGGCCGGGCCTGGGTCCGTAACCTCAGCCGGCCATGCTCCGCTTCCCCGCCGTCTTTGCGTTTACCACCGCGCTCTTGGGTGGCTGTGCGGCCGATTCCGCACTCGTCTACGGATCGCTGGAACAATTGCGGGTGGAATCGGAGCCCGCCGGCGCCGCCGTCCGGCTGTCAACTGGTGCCACGGGCACAACCCCGGTGCGCTTCAGCGTTCCCCGCAAGGCGGAGATCGGCATCGTGATCCGCAAGGAAGGTTACGAGCCCGTGGAGCTCCACCTGCAGCCGGTCATGCACGGCTGGGCCAAGGCCCAGATGGCGCTGGGTGTCGTGATTCCCGCTCAGCTACCCATCGCGGTCGCGACCACTGCCGCCAGTTCATCCTCTTACACCCACCGCCCCAATCCCGTGCGTGTGAAACTAAAGCCGATCGGTCCGACCGGGGCCGAATCCGCCGTCGGGAAATCATCACCACCCAGTCCGGGCACCGGGCGATAGCGGATGATTCTGTCGGGCTTACCCTAAGAGCAAGCATATGAAACCCTTCTCCCCCGGGTTGCTCCCACTGGCCTTTGCCCCGGTTCCTGGGCTATCGACCCTCATATCTGTCTCACAGAAATGCTCCGGGCAATCCTTCCGCCATTCTCCTCTACCGTGGAAAAAATGCCGGATGGAGCAGAGGATTGTCACCGTTCTGCTGCTGGTCGCCGCCACGCTGGGGTTCACCGGCTGCGCGACGGTCAAGCGCACGGCGGTCAACCAGCTGGGCGACGCCCTGGCGGCCGGCGGCACGACCTTTGCCGCGGACAACGACCCCGAGCTCATCAAGTCCGCCGCGCCCTTCAGCCTCAAGCTCATGGAAAGCCTGCTGGCCGAAAGCCCCCGTCATCGCGGCCTGTTGCTCGCGGCGGCCGGCGGCTTCACCCAATACGCCTATGCCTACGTGCAGCAGGAAGCCGAGGAGCTGGCCACGGTCGATGCCGCCGCCGCGCTCGCGGCGCGGCTCCGCGCCCGCCGCCTCTACCTCCGGGCCCGGGACTACGCCTTGCGCGGCCTCGAAGCCGCCCATCCCGGTTTCCTTGCCACCCTCCGCGCGGAGCCATCCGCGGCTGCCGCTCATCTGGGGCCGGCTGATGTCGGCTTCGCCTACTGGGCGGCGGTGTCCTGGGCCGCCGCGATCGCCATCCTTAAGAACGACGCCGCGCTCATCGGCGATCTCCCGCTGGTTGACACGCTGGCCGGCCGGGCCCTGGTGCTGGACGAGGCCTGGGATCATGGCGCGAGCCACACCTTCTTCATCAGCTATGAACTCACCCGCCCAGGCGGCACGGCGGCCGGCGCGCGCGCCCACTTCGCCCGGGTGCGCGAACTCACTTCCGGGGCCCAGGCCGGACCCTTTGTCGCCCTCGCGCAGAGCGTGGCCGTGGGGGAACAGAACCGCGCCGAATTCCTTTCCCTGCTCCAGGCCGCGCTCGCCATCGATCCGGATGCCCGGCCCGAGTGGCGGCTGGCCAACCTGATGATGCAACACCGCGCGCGCTGGTTGCTGGCCCACGTCGACGACTACATCGCATCAAACGAATGACTTCACCCCTACTCCCATGAATCCGCGAATATCACCCTCCCTGGCAATCTTGCTTCTGCTGCTCGCTCCGGCGGCTCCGGCCGCCGACCCAGTCGTGGTGCGGCTCGCCACCATCCTGCCGCGCGATGTCGGGCAGGATCTCATCCTCACGCAGCTCGCACAGGATTGGAAAAATGCCTCCGGCGGCGCGGTCATCCTGCGAAGGGCTCCCGGCGGTCAGACCGACGGGGAGGCCGGCATCGTGAAGAAGCTCCGCTCCGGCAACTATCAGGCCGCGCTGCTCACCGCGGTGGGCCTTGGTGAAATCGACCCCGATGCGTCCGTCCTGCAGAACCTGCCCCTGACCTTCCACAACTGGGCCGAGGTCGACTTCATCCGCGACCGCCTCCGCCATGGCCTCGAAGCCCGGCTCGCGGCAAAGGGCTTCGTGGTCCTCTGCTGGGGCGACGCCGGCTGGGTAAAGTTCTTCTCCCGCCGGCCCGGCCTGACCCCCGACGACTTCCGCCGCATGAAGTTATTCACCTGGGCCGGCGATGAGCCGCACGTCGAGGTGATGAAGAGGCTCCGTTTCCAGCCGGTGGCGCTCGAGACCGAAAACATCCACACGGGTTTCGCGGCCGGCATGATCGACGCCGCCCCGGTGCCGCCCGTCTTCGCCCTGGGCGGCCAGATCCACACCGTCGCCAGCCACGTGCTCGACATGAATTGGGTGCCGATCATCGGTGCACTGGTCATCCGGCGCGATGCCTGGGAAAGCATCCCCGCCGCCACCCGCACCCGGCTCATGGCCCTGTGCGAGACCACGGGCGCGGCCTTCCGGACCGAGGGCCGCCGCTTCGACGACGATGCCATGACCGTGCTCCGGCGCGGCCCGCGCACAACGGTGCACGGACTCTCTCCGGCGCAGCGCGCCGAGTGGGAAAAATTATCGGCCGAACTTGCCCCCTTACTCCGGGACAACATCGTGCCGGCGGCGCTCTACGACGAGGTGCAGATTCGACTGAAGGACTATCGCGCCGCCCATCCCGCTCCCTCCACCGAATAATGCATCCCACCCCGGTCCGCGAACCCGAGCCGCTCCCCGCGGCGCACCGCTCCGACTGGCGGCACTGGCTGCACTCCGCGGAATCGGGCTTCGTCGCCGGGAGCCTTGCGGCCATGATGCTCCTGCCGCTGCTGGAGGCGGCGCTGCGGCGGCTGACCGGCGGCGGCATCCCGGCGGCGGCGGCGGTCGTGCAGCATTTTTGCCTGCTGCTCGGCATGGCCGGCGGCGCGGTGGCGGCGCGCAACGGCCGGCTCCTCTCCTTGTCGTCGCTGGCGGGCAGATTACAGGGCGGAAGGCAGGCCGCCGCGAAAATATTCAGCGCGGCCGTGGCCGCGGCCGTCACCGGCGTGCTGGCGGCGGCCGCGGCGGATTTCATGCGGGAAGAGCGGCTGGCGGGGAGCATCCTCGCCTACGGCCTGCCGCGGTGGGTCGTGGAGGCGGCGATGCCGGCAGGCTATGCGCTCATCGCGCTGCGCCTGGTGTGGAGTGCGGCCCCGGCTTGGCGCGGCCGCGTCTGCGCCGCGGGGCTGGCGGCGGCGCTCGTGGCGGCCGGGGTGTGGCCGCCGGTTCCGTTCGCGCAGCTCGTGTGGCCGGCGCTGCTGCTGCTGGGCGCAGCGACGGTGCTGGGTGCGCCGATCTTCGTTACGCTGGGCGGCGCGGCGATAATCCTGTTCCATGGCGAGGGCCAGCCGCTCGCCGTGCTTTCGATCGACCATTACGGCCTGGTCGTCAACGCCACGCTGCCGACGATCCCCCTCTTCACGCTCGCCGGGTATCTGCTGGCGGAGGGCGGTGCGGCCCGGAGGTTCGTCGTGGTCTTCCAGGCGCTCTTCGGCTGGTTCCGCGGCGGCCCGGCGGTGGCGACGGCGTTGATCTGCGCGCTCTTTACCACGTTCACCGGCGGCTCGGGCGTGACGATCCTCGCCTTGGGCGGGCTGCTGCTGCCCGTGCTGGTGGCCGCGAAATTTTCGGAGCGCGACGCCCTCGGGCTCGTGACCGGGGCGGGGTCGCTCGGGATTCTGCTGCCGCCGTGCCTGCCGGTCATACTCTACGCGATCATCGCCAAGGTGGACATCAAGGAGATGTTCCTCGCCGGGCTCGTGCCCGGGCTGCTGCTAATAGTGCTGACGGCCGCGTGGGGCGCCTGGGCCGGACGCAGGGCTTCGGCGGTCACGACCAGATTCGACCCTGCGGCGGCGCTGGCGGCGATCTGGGCCGCAAAATGGGAACTGGCGCTGCCTCTCGTCGCGCTCGGGGCGCTCTTTGGCGGCTGGGCCACCCCGGTGGAGGCGGCGGCACTGACGGCGTTCTACGCCCTCGTCGTCGAGACGGCCATCCATCGCGATCTGCATCTGCTGCGCGACTGCCCGCGCGTGCTGGGCGAGACGGGCCTGCTGGTCGGCGGAATCTTTCTCATTCTCGGCGTCGCCCTGGGACTGACCGACTGGCTGCTCGGCGCCCAGGTGCCGGACCAGCTCGCCGATTGGGCGCTGCTGCATGTGCAATCGCCGTGGCTGTTCCTGCTCGGGCTCAACGTCGTCCTCGTGGCGGTGGGCGGGCTCGTGGAAATCTACGCCGCCATCATCGTCGTCGCGCCGCTCCTGGTGCCGATCGGCGCCAGACTTGGGCTCGACCCGCTGCATCTCGGCATCATCTTTCTTGCCAACATGGAACTCGGCTTCCTCGCCCCACCAGTGGGGCTCAACCTCCTCCTCGCCTCCTATCGCCTGAACAAGCCCGTCGCCGAGGTCGCGCGCGCCACGTTGCCGCTGCTCTTGGTGATGTTCCTGGGCGTGCTGCTCATAACGTATTTCCCGGCGCTCACCACCGCGCTGCCGCGGTGGTTCCGGTAGGGAACCAGATTCTCCGGCCGGACAACATCTTCCCCCCTTCCTCCTTGCAGAATCTCATCATACCGCAGCCCTACCGGTTCGTGCCGCCGCGTTTCAACCGTTTCTGGCACGCGCTGGTGACCCGCCGGATGCCCGGCATCCTGCGGAAGGATTACGGCGTGGCGGAAGTGGAGTTCCAAGGCATGGAGAATCTGCGCGCCTCCCGGCAGGCGGGCCACGGCGTCATGCTCTGCCCCAACCATTCACGTCCGTCCGACCCGTTTCTGTTCAACCTGCTGGATCCCCGCGTCGTCCCGCCCGTGCATGTGATGGGCAGCTGGCACATCTTCATGCAGGGGCGCGTGCAGCGCTACCTGCTGCAGCGGGTCGGCGTGTTCAGCATGCACCGCGAGATCACCGACTGGCAATCGCTGCGCTGCGCCGAGGAGATCCTCTGCGCGGCGCGGCACCCGCTGGTGATTTTCCCGGAGGGCATCACGTCCCGCACCAACGACCACCTGATGGCGTTCATGCGCGGGCCGGCCCTGCTGGCGCGCAAGGCGGCCCGCCGGCGGGCCCGGCAGTCCGGCGGGCGCATCGTGATCCACCCGGTCGGAATCCGTTATTCCTTTGCCGGCGACCTTGGCGCCGCGACCCGGCCGGTGCTGGCCGAGATCGAGGCGCGGATCGGCCTGCACACCCCGCCCGCTCTGCCGCTGCGCACCCGCATCCTGCGCACCGGCGCGGCGTTGCTGGCGGAGAGGGAGCTCCGGTATTTCGGCGCGCCGCAGGCCGGGTCGCTGCCGGTCCGCGTGCGGGGCTTGCTGGAGCATGTGCTCGCCCCGCTCGAAGCCGAGTGGATCCGGCGGCTGCGCGGCGGCGACGTGCTGGCCCGCGTCAAGGCGGTCCGCGCCGCCATCTCACCGCGGTTGGTGGAGCCGGCCACTCCCGCCGGCGAACGCGCCCGCTTCTGGCGGCAGATCGAGGATCTGTATCTGGTCCAGCAACTGCACTGCTACCCGGCGGGCTATTGCGAGGGCGGCGGACCGGAACGGCTGCTGGAGATAGTGGAGCATTTCGAAGAGGATCTGACCGACAAGGTGCGGTCCCATTATCCACTGCGCGCGGTCGTATCCATCGGTGCGTCCCTCGAGGTTCCCCCGGAACGCGCGCCCAGCCCCCGCCGGGATCCCCTGATGCAGACGCTGCGCGCCCGGATCGAGGCGCTGCTTGCCACCGCACCCCAGCACCATCGGACTGCCTGGGCATGATTTATCCCATGATCAACCTATCCGCAAACCACCTCTCCCATTACGGCTGGCGCGCCGGCATCGTGGCCGCCGCCCTGGTGATCTGGTTTTGGACCCAGTCGCTCATCGGAGCCCGCGCCCCGGCCGGAAACGGATTGGGCGACGCCCTGCACGGGCTGACGGCGGACTGGCACCGCTACCTGCTGACCCATCCGCGGGTGGCGGACCGCCTGTTGATGGTGAGTTCGCTGTTCATCGACATTTTCGGCCTCGCGCTGATCGGCCTGGCTGTCTTCGGGTCCACCATGGGGCCGTTTATGGCGCTGATTATTCTGTTTGTCCTGCGGCAAATTTGCCAGGCGATCTGCACTCTGCCGCCACCGCCCGGCATCATCTGGCGCAATCCCGGATTCCCGTCGCTGCTCGTGACCTACGGCGTGAGCAATGATTTTTTCTTCTCGGGCCACACCGCGCTGGCGGTGCTGGGGGCGCTGGAATTCTCCCATCTTGCGCCCGGCTGGCTGGCGATGATTGCCGGCACGGTCGCCGCGCTGCAGGCATTGGTGGTGCTCGTGCTCCGGGCGCACTACACCCTCGACATCGTCGCCGGGGCGCTGGCCGCCTGGTTCGCCGCGGACGTCGCACGGTTGCTCACGCCCGTGGTGGATGCCGCGCTGGCCGGGTGAGCGGGCGCGGATGCGGCCCCGCCGCGCTTTTGCTTTGCGGCGGCGGGGAGGCGGATGCATCCTGGGGATGTCTGCCCCGGTCAGGACACCCCCCTGCATGAAATTCCTGCTGCGCTTTCTGCTGAAAACCTGCTTCCGCTTCCGCGCCGAGGGCGCTGAGTCGCTCGCCGGCCCCGGGCCGATGGTTCTCTGCCCCAACCACACCTCGTGGCTCGACTGGCTCTTCGTCCTCGTCTGCCTCGGCGACGACTGGAAGTTCGTCGCCTCCAGCACCACCGCGCAGGCCACCTGGCTCCACCGGAGGCTGATGATCAACTCCCGCACGTTTCCGGTGGACAATACCTCTTCCTACGCCGTGCGCCACATGGCCGAGTATCTCGAGGCCGGCGGCAAGCTCGTCATCTTTCCCGAGGGCCGCATCTCGAACACCGGTTCCCTTATGCGCGTCTATGACGGCACCGCTTTCCTTATCCACCGCAGCGGCGCCAAGGTCGTCACCGGCTACCTGCGCAACGCTGTCCGCGTGCGCTGGGTGCGGCACCAGGGCTGGACGCAGTGGTTCCCGCGCGTCTCGGCGCACTTCAGCCCGGTGCTCACCGCGCCATCGTTCGCGCACGTCGCCCACAACGTCGCCCGCTACAAGCTCACCGCGTGGCTGCGCGACCAGATCACGCTCCAGCAGTTCGAAACCGAGATGCGCCTGGGCCCCCGCACCCTGCCCGCCGCCATCGCCGCGACCGCCGCCGCCCTCCCCGGCCGCATCGCCTGCGAGGACATCTCCTTCACCGAGCTCACCTACCGCCGTCTGATGGTCGGCACCGACGTGCTCGCCGCCCACTGGGGCCGCACGCTTCCGCCCACACCGGGCGGACGCATCGGCGTGATGCTGCCCACGGTCAATGGTGCCGTCGTCACTGTGCTCAGCCTGTGGGCCGCCGGCAAGGTGCCGGCATTCCTCAACTTCTCCGCCGGCGGGCCGACGATGGTCGCATGCGCGCAACTGGCGGGGCTCCGGCAGGTCATCACCTCGCGCGTCTTCCTCGAGAAGACCAAGCTCAACCTCGCGCCGCTGCTGGCCGCCGGCCTGCAGTTCATCTACCTCGAGGATGTGCGCGCCACCGTCGGCGCCCTCGCCCGGCTTCGCGCGCTCGTCGCCAACTGGCTCGACACGGGCCGCACGCTCCGCCTCGCCCCGTGCGCGCCGGAGGACACCGCCGCCATTATCTTCACCAGCGGCTCGGAGGGCGTGCCAAAGGGCGTGGAGATCACGCACCGCGGTGTGCTCGCCAACCTCCGGCAGATTTTCGCCGTCGCCGACCTCCGCGACGACGAACGGCTGTTCAACGCCCTGCCGTTCTTCCACAGCTTTGGCTTTATCGGCGGCATCGTCGTCCCGCTCGTGCGCGGCCTCTACGTCTTCAACTACCCCTCGCCGCTGCACTACCGCATCGTGCCCACCGTCGTCTACGAAAAGAACTGCACGGTCTTCCTTGCCACGAACACCTTCCTCAACGGCTACGCGCGCAAGGCGCACCCCTACGACTTCGCCACCGTGCGCTGGCTGGTGGCCGGCGCCGAGAAGGTGCAGGCCGCCACCCACGAGATCTGGGCGCGCAAGTTCGGCACGCGCATCCACGAGGGCTACGGCGCCACCGAGTGCGGCCCGGTGCTCTGCCTCAACACCAAGATGGACCCCAACCTCGCCACCGCCGGCCGCCTCCTGCCCGGCGTCGACTACCGCCTCGAGCCCGTCGAGGGCGTGGCCGAGGGCGGCCGCCTCGTTGTCCGCTCCCCTGCCGTGATGAAGGGCTACCTCAACGCCGACGCCAACGCCGCCTTCCAGGCCCTCGACGGCTGGTATGACACCGGCGACATCGCCCGCGTGGACGACGACCGCTACGTCTACGTGCTCGGCCGCGTCAAGCGCTTCGCCAAGGTGGGCGGCGAAATGGTCAGCCTCACCGCGGTCGAGGACGCCCTCGCCGGCGCCTTCCCGCTCTACGGTCTGCGCTGCGCCGTCGCCGTCATCGCCCAGCCCGACATCGAGAAGGGCGAGAAACTCATTGCCATCGCCAACGAGCCGCGCCTGCAGCTCGCCGACGTCCGGGCCGCCGTGCGCGCCAAGGGCCTCGCGAATCTCTGCGCGCCGCGCGAGCTCCGCTATGTGCACGCCATTCCCAAGCTCGGCTCCGGCAAGATCGACCACCGCGAGCTCGCCCGGATGCTTCGCGAGGCCGACGCCAAATCTGCCGCCGCGTCGCCGGCTGTGCCCGCCGCAGCGCCATAGACTGCACGCCGCCCGCGTCGACCGTGGTTTTCCATCGATTCATCGAACCCGCAGCAACCTCGCGCGCCGGGAGAACTGCCGCCATGGTTCGACCCGGAAAATTACGACCGGGATTCCGGTCGTTTCACAGCAGATTCCACGCATTCCACCGCGCGGGACTCGCCACCGCCGCCCCGCCCGCCAGCTTCGCCCGCATTTTCCCATGAAGACACTGCCCCTGTTCCTGGCGCTCTGCGCCGCACTCGCCCCGTTGTCGTCGGCGGCGGCCGAATCGTTCGATGAATTTATCGACCGCCTCACCCTGGAGTGGGTGCGGCTCGACCCCCAGGCCGCCACGGAGCGGCAGTTCTTCACCGGCGCCGAACAAGACGCTCTCGACCGCCAGCTCACCCCCGTTTCAGGCGAGTTCATCCAGCAGCGGGCCGCAATGGCGGGACGTGTGCTCGCCGGGCTGCAGCATTTTGACCGCCGCGCGCTCAGCGCCAACCAGCGCGTCTCGGCCGCCATGCTCCAATGGCAGATGGAGGAGGTTATCGGCGACGCGAAATACAACGACTATAACCTGCCGTTCAACCAGATCATCGGGGCGCAGGCCGGCATCATCAGCTACATGGACAACGCGCATCCCCTCCGTAATGTGCGCGACGCCGAGAATTACCTCGCGCGATTCGAACAAATCCCCGCCCTGATCGAGCAGCTCCTCGTCCAGGCCCGCGCGCGCGAGGCCAAGGGCATCCGCCCGCCGGACTTCATCCTCCAGGCAACCATCGGGCAGATGGAACGACTCATCTCCCCCGCACCGAAGGACAACCTGCTCGTCACCTCGCTGGGCGATCGTCTGGCGAAGCTGCCGACCGTCTCCGCCGCGGCCCGCGGGACGTTCTCCGCGGCAGCGGAAAAGACCGTCGCCGATGCAATCTATCCCGCCTACCGCCGGGCCATCGAGTTCCTCCAGTCCCAGCAGCCCAAGGCCACGTCCGCCGCCGGACTCTCGCGCCTGCCCGGCGGCGAGGAAGCCTATGCGTATTTCCTGAAAAAATACACGACGACCGACCTGACCGCGGCGCAAGTCCACGAAATCGGCCTCAAGGAGGTCGCGCGCCTCGAGCAGGAGATGGACGTCATCTTCAAGCAGCTCGGTCTGTCCGAAGGCAGCATCAACCAGCGCTTCCGGCAGCTGGTCGCCCGCTCGCAGTTCCCCGGCACCGAAGACGAGCAGCGCACCCGGATGCTTGCCACCTACGAACAGACCATCCGCGACGCCGAGAAGCGTTGTGAGACGCTGTTCGACATCCGGCCCAAGGCGCCCGTGGTTGTGAAGCGCGAGCCCGCGTTCAGCGAGAGGAACGCCGCGGCGCACTACACGCCGCCCGCAAAGGACGGCTCGCGCCCGGGTATCTTCTGGGCCGTGCTGCCGGAGCTGCCCTTCAACACGGTCGCTCTGCGCACCCTCGCCTATCACGAAGCCGTGCCCGGGCATCATTTCCAATTCGCGCTGCAAGCCGAGCGCACGGATCTGCCACGGTTCCGCAGCGATGCGATTTTCGGCTTTATCTCGGCGCATGGGGAAGGCTGGGCGCTCTACGCCGAGCGACTCGCGGCCGAGAACAACTGGTATGAGGGAGACCCCGTCGGCCGCATCGGCCAGCTGGGCAGCGCGCTCTTCCGGGCCAAGCGGCTCGTGGTTGACACCGGCCTGCACACCAAGCAATGGACGCGCCAGCGGGCCATCGATTACGGCATGCCCGCCGCCGAGGTGGAGCGCTACGTCGTCTGGCCGGGCCAGGCCTGCTCCTATAAGGTCGGTGAGCTGAAGATCCTCGCCCTGCGCGAAAAGGTGAAGCAGGCGCTCGGCGCCAAGTTCGACTTAAAGCAATTCCACAACCTGGTCCTGCGCACCGGTGGCGTGCCCCTCGCTGTGCTGGAGCAGTTGATCGACGACTGGGTTGCCAGTATCCGGTAGCACTCCCACGGGATCCGGTAACCACCGCGGCCCTGTAATCCGCGACCCATCCTCTGCTAGTCCCGTAACCCGGATAAATGGAAGGTTAGCGCCCCCACAGCCGCCAGGCCAGTAGTGTCGCCAATCCCACGGATGCCACGCCACCATAAACGAAGAGACGCTGGTTCTCCTCGGTCACGCGGCCGATCATCTTCAGGCCGAAGGCGGGAAAGCAGAAATAGATCACGCCTTTCAGCACCTGTGCCCAACCGAGGAGCGTCACCATCAGCGGCCAGCCCGACCACACGGGGTGGAACGCCACGATGAGCGAGCCAAACCACAGGCACAGGAACGCCACGACGAAGACGCCCGCCTCGCCCTTGCTCCGCAGCCAGGCGAAAAACGCCACCCACGCCCGCGGCGCCAGGATGTGCGACAGGCCGATGACCAGGAAATTAATCACCACGAATACTTGGACGGCTTTATCCATGCGTTAATTTCTGACGCCTCGGGAGCTATTTTTCCAGTCCGATATCGGGCCGGCCCAGCCTGGCGGTGGGCGGCGAGTGCCGCCGGCCTACTCCCGCTGCACACTCACGGTGCAGGTGCGCCCATCGCTATTGTTGGTCACGACGACAAGGATGGCGCCCTCCGTGAGGCAGTGCTGCACCAGGGCACCGACTTCCGCTTTAGGAACTCTTTCATGGGTCTCCATAAAAATCATGCGGCGGGGATTGGGTTGAGCCGCAGGTTCTAGCGGGCTTCAACCATTTCCGCTATCCGGTCAAACGCCTAAATACAGGTGACGCCATGCGCCGCCTGTGATAAATACACGACACCTCAGAGCACGCCGGCCGCCAGGCCGAGCCCCACGAGCAGCAGCAGTCCGGCTACCAGGCGCTGGATGCCCGCCATCGTGGTTTTTCCCAGCCACCGGCTGCCGCCGTAGGCGCCAACGAACGCCGCGCCGGTCGCGGCGGCAAGCAGCGGGTAGTTCATCCGTCCGGCCGCGTCCGCGAGGTTGTGCATGTAGAGTCCGAGCCGCGTGCAATCGACAAGACAAGCGATAACCACCCCCGTGCCGATGAATGCTTCCTTCGTCAGACCGCATCTCACCAGGAATACC
This sequence comes from Opitutaceae bacterium, assembly GCA_023269565.1. Taxonomy (GTDB): domain Bacteria; phylum Verrucomicrobiota; class Verrucomicrobiia; order Opitutales; family Opitutaceae; genus JAHFTD01. The sequence goes on from JAHFTD010000053.1 coordinate 12,219, forward strand.
GAGCGCAACGCGCCCTGGTTGCCCGACAGTCCGCCGAAAAATCCGCTGAGCACGCCCCCGAGCGGCAGCCACCGTGTGTCGAACGCCGGCGTCTTCGCCCCGGGCAGAGCCTCGGCGACGGTAAAGCACAGCAGCAGCACGCCCACCACGGTCTTCACCGGCGTCACGGCAAGCTGCCGGCCGGCGAATTCATAGGCCAGCCAGGGCGGCCAATGGGCCAGCCGGCCCAGCAGCCAGGCGCCCGCAAACGCCGCCACCACAGCCGGCAGCCCGAAGCGCAGCACGACGCCGCGATTGGCGTGCCGGCCGACCAGTGCGAGCTTGAAGAGGTTGTTCGCGAAATGCACCACCGCCGTCATCGCCACTGCCAGTTCGACCGGGAAGAATACGGCGAAGGCGGGCAGCAGCAGCGTGCCGAGCCCGAATCCGGAAAACAGCGTCAGCGCCGAAGCAAGCAGCGCGACGAGGCAGATGACCGCAGTCGTCATGCCGCCGGGCGCGGACGGGGCGGCTCGTGGCCCTCATCCAGCACGATGGCGTCCAGGGATGTGACGATGTCGGTGCGGTGCCCGTGGCCTGCCGCCTCCTTGCTGCGGGCGAGATACTTGGTGACAAAATCATTCCAGCCCAGTTTGCGGGAGTGCTCGTTCCAGATGAGCGCCTGCATTTTACTTGGCCGCAACCCACTCGCAAAAATCCATTCGGTAATCTCGGCGTCGGTGCCGCCCTGCGTCACGCGGGCCTCGACGTCCTTGAACTCGACCCCGAGAAAACCGCAGAGCTGGCCGTCGAGGCCGAGCCCAAGGCCGTAGTTTTCGCGGAGGTCCTCAGGCAGCCGGCCCGCCTGTCGCATCCGGATCTTGTCGAGCATGCGTCCGAGGTGGTGGAGGCCGCCGGTGGTCTTGTCGTAAGGGGAGCGCAGGCCTTCGGTGCGGGGCATGCCGCAGATTGAAGCCATGGCCGGGGCGCTGGCGAAGCAAAAGTCGTGCGACCGGCGGGCGGATTATTTCACCCGGTGGTAGACCAGCTCTTCCTCCGTCGAGGGTTGATCGTTGTGTCCGACCGTCAGCCACACGCGCAGAGTGTCGCCGCCGGGCTCAAGCCGGTATGTCAGACCGCCAAAGTAGGCGGCGTTGGGCTCGAGTTTCACGAGAGGGAAGCTGACGAACTTGTCTTTTTCTTCCCAGCCTTTGAGCGCGCCGGTGAAATGCTTCAGTCGCATGACCAGGCTGCCCCCCTCCTCCACGATGGTGATGATCTCGTAGACCCGCGGCTGGCCGGCTTGCACGAGCCGGAACATCCCGAGAAGGCTTTGTCCGTCGAGGCCGGTCCAGATTTCTTCCGTGCGCCCACCGAAGCCCGTGCCGGTCCAATGGCCTTCGAACCACGCCACGTCAGCGAGTTTCGCCGCTGGGCGCGGCGCGGCGGGATCGAGTTGGAGCGTGTGGGGTGAGTTGGCGCTCTGTGCGAGCGCGGTGGCTGCAACCATGAGCCAACCGAGGAGCAGGCCGGTGATCTTCATGTGCGCAAGTTGCCCGGGAGGGGACCGGACAGCAAGACGGCTGCGACCAACCGGTGCCACCGAGCGATGACAACCCGCGGCAGTCCGTCCGGCAGACAAGAAAAAGGCGCGGACCGGAGTCCGCGCCTGGGGGAAATGAACTTACCCGAGGGCGCGCCTAGAACTTGTAGGAGACCTTGCCGTAGTAGAAGGCGCCGTTGAAACCGAACGGTGAGATGCCGCTGTATTTGTTCACTCCACCACTATTCGATTCCACTCCTGAGAACACCACTCCGTTGACGACCTTGGAGCGGATAACCTCCTCAGGATAGACATCGAACAGGTTGTTTGCCCCGACTGAGAGTGTCAGGTGTTTGTTGAAACGATAGGTGATGTCGAGGTCGGTCAGCCATTTGGCGCTTAATGTCTGGATGACCTGTTTGCTGCCCGCGGTGCTGCCCGGTAGGGGATCGACCAACGTCACATTGTAGCCGTCCAAGCCCAACGCCTGCTGCGCCGCACTGATGCCAGTGTTGTTGCCGAGGGCGACAAACGACACTTCACCGAAGCGGACCTCGCGCACCAAGAAGGACCATTTCTGGATGTCGTAATTGACCGCAAGGTTGATGTTATCGCGCGGCTGACCCTTTTCCATGCGGATTTTTTCCGTGAGATCGAAGAGCGGAGTGATCAGGCCGATGGCATCACGCAATTGGGTCGGAGTCGGTTTGAACTTCGTGACCGTGGTCTCGTTGTGGTTGTAGCCCGCGGTGAAGGTCACTTTGCCCGTGTCCTGCAATTTCCAGAGGTAACGCAGGGTGGCGTCGAAGCCGCGCGTGCGGGTGTCGACGCCATTGGTGAAGTAACGGACAGCGCCGACGCCGGGGAGGCCGAGGGAGGCCAGATAGTCCTTCACGGTCTTGTTGGTGCCGAGCGTGCCGGTGGCACCGGCCGGACCCGCGCCGGTGAAGTTGGACGAGAGCACGATGCGGTCTTTGATTTCCGTCTCATAGAAATCCACCGAGGCCGTTAAATTGGCCAGCGGGGCCGAGGTGAAACCAATGCTCTTGCTGGTGGAAGTCTCGGGTTTCAGCGACGTGGCTCCGTTGGCAATGGCCAGCGCGCTGTTAACCGGGGCGGTGCGCACCTCGACGAGCGTGCCACCGATGTTGTTTGTCGCAGTGGAGGCAAACCATTCCTGCGCCAAGTGCGGGGAGCGGAAGCCGCTGCTCACCGAGCCGCGCAGGGCAAAGGCCTTGGAAATCTCGAAGCGGGTCGCGAGCTTGCCGGTGCTCTTGCTGCCAAAGTCGCTGTAATCCTCGAAGCGGCCGGCCAGCGAGACCAGCCAGCGATCCGTGAAGTTCTGCTCGAAATCGACATAGCCGGCCTTGGAATTGCGCGAGTTCGAGCCGGCGTCGCTCGGCGTAAAGCCGGGGAAAACCTGGGCCCCGGGAGCACTGCCGCCAATGGTGCCGACATTCGGGCCGTCGAGAATGCGGACACCGCCATCGCGGTAGGAGTCCGGCTCGCCGACGCCGATCTTGTAATTTTCCCGGCGATACTCGGCGCCGAGAGCCACTTTCAGCGGAGTGGCCAGGCCGAGATTGAACTGGCTGGTCAGGTCAAGATTGGTCGTCCACTGGATGAACTTGAGGAAACCGTCGTAGAAATTTGTCGGGCTGGAGGCGCCGAGCGTATCGTTCACGGAATCGAAGGTGGAATATTCGAGGGTGTTGCCGCCGTAGGTGCTGCTCAGGTCCCAGTTCCAGCTGCCCGCGCGCCCCTTCAGGCCGGCCCCGAAGGAAAGATCGGTGACATTCGAGCCGATTTTGGGCAGGAAACCGTTGGGCCAGATCGCGCGCACAGTGCGATCGTCGCCGGGGCGGCGGAAGAAGCCGGCACCGTCGGCCTGCTTGTTACTCCAGCCGCCAAAGAAGTAAAAAGTTTCGTCGTTCATCATCGGATATTCGCCGTTGAACCAGGCGCCGTTCTCCTTGGAGCGCGGGTCGCCAAAGCGCCCGTTGAGGCGGTTGATCGTAGCCTCGCGGGGATCGAGCGTGCCGTTGGAGGCGCTCAAGCCCGTGCCAGAACCGTAATTAGAACCATTGCCGGGCGAGATCGGCGTTTTGGCGCCGGTGCTGGGGTTGGTGCCGAAATACTGCTGGCGCGTGTCGGGATCAATCCGGCTGGTCGGGCGGTGATTGCGCGACCAGAAGGAAATGAAGAGCGAACCCTTGTCGCCGAGGGCCGTGCCGGCGTAGGCATCGAATTTGAAGTCGCGGCCATCGCCCACCTTCGTGGAACCATAGGTGGCATCGAAGCCCCAGCCAATGTCCTTCCGGAGAATGAGATTGATGACGCCGGCGATGGCATCAGAGCCGTATTGGGCCGAGGCGCCGTCGCGCAGCACCTCGACACG
>JAHFTD010000054.1 GCA_023269565.1 Opitutaceae bacterium
GTCGCCTCCGGCGATAAACTCGTGGAAAACGTCAAACAGGCGGAGGCGCTGTTGCGCTCCGCGGTGGACCTCGATCCGGACTTTGCCGTGGCGTGGAGCTATCTGGCCGATGTGCACGGTCTGCACCATTTTCACGGCATCGATCACACGCCCGAGCGGCAGGCCGTGGCCCGTGCGGCCATCGATCAAGCCGTGCGTCTGGCGCCGGACGATCCCGATGTCATTCGCAACTGCGGGGCCTACTTTTACCATGCCTTGCGCGACTACGCGCACGCGGAGGAGCAGTATCGCCGGGTGCTCAGCCGCCAGCCGAACGATGGGGAGGCGCACTACTTGCTGGCCTTGCTCGTGCGCCGGGAGGGCAAGCGGACCGAAGCCCTCAATGAGTTTCGCCGCGCGGTGGAACTCGAACCCGGGAATTTCCAATTTCAGAATGGTTTGCTCCCTTATTTGATATTTTCGGCCCGACGCTATGAGGAGGCGGAGCGGCTGTTGGTTCCGTTGGTCCAGCGAGAAAACGATCCGTTGGGCGAGTTAGCGTCGCTGGCGTGCGAGGCGGCATTTTTCGCCCGGGGTTCGACCAAGGAGCTGAGCGATCGTTTGGCCGCCGTCCCGGCGAACCGCCGGCAGCAGCCGGCCTATGCGCAGGCGCTGCGCAGGTTGGCCAATCGTCGGGGTGGTTGGGCGGAAGTAGCGCGGCTGGACGCGTTGCAGCCGAAACCGTGGGGAAACTACATTGAAGCCGCCACGACGCTGGCGGCCTTGGGCCGGATGGATGAAGCGCGACAGGTGTTGGCGGGCCATCCCGAGGAACTGCGCGCCCGACTCCAGCTGCAGCCGACCAATAGGGATGTGCTGCAGAACCTCGCCCGAGCGGAAGCCTTGCTGGGGCATAAGACCGAGGCGCTGCAAGCCGCGCAGCAATTGCTGGCGGCGCTGCCCGCGGGTGGCGATACGCTGGACGAGCCCTCCAGGCGCACCACTCTGGTATTCGTGCTGCTCTGGACGGGGGACAAAGACGCCGCGCTGAAAGAGCTCATCGAGATTCACCAGCGCTCCATGATGATGAACATCCATTACATACGCAGCGCGGCCGAATTTGCGCCGTTCCACGGCGACCCGCGTTTCGAGGCGTTTCTCGCTGATCCGAAGAATGACGCAGTGCGATTCTGAGGCGGAACAAAATTTCCAGCCCGACCGAACTGCGCGTCGGGCGCCGAGCACTCAGAGGCGCTTCGCTAGATTCACGTAGACGAACCGGCCGGTCGAATTGTAAATGGTCCCGGGATAGTTGTTGGCGCTCTGGCCACGGCTGGAAACGAAGGGTGGGTCGCGATCGAGCAGGTTGGTGGCGCCCAGCGTCAGCTTCAGGTCGGAGAAAATTCTGCGACCCGCCGCGCTTTTCTCCGGCGTGAGCTGCCAGGCGCATTGCGCATCGAGCGTTGTCCGGCTGGCGACCCGCCGGGGATCTCCTGCCGCGGTGAAGTCGTCGAATCCAGCCGTGTAATGGGCATTCAGCGAAAGCGTGACGGTTTTTCTGCGCCAGCCCAGATGGGCAAATGCCTTCCAGCGCAGGTAGGCGTCGTCGCCGCTGGAGTTGGGCACCTCGAGATCAATCAGTTCATCCGACGGTGCGCCGGGAAATGCCGCCGAGCGGAACGAAGCGAGATAAGTGCCGGCGAGGCTCAGCTCGAATCGCCCCAGCGCAGCCGTTGGCCGAGAGTAACTGGCGGAGAGATCGACGCCGCGAGCCACTTTGCCACCGGCATTAAAATAGGTGGCGTTCACCTGGGTGAGATTGCCGTCCGCATCGCGGATGACGCTTTCGCCGGGCAGCAGGGTTTTCGCCAGGGCCCGCTTGATGGTTTCGTTGAAGCTCCGCGTGGGCGTGCCGTTGCGCGTGATCCGCCACAAGTCCACCGAACAAGTGAAGCCCTTGAGCAGCGGCCCACGTGGCGACCAAACGAAGCCGGTATTGAATGAACTCGAAGTCTCGGCCGTGAGCCGGCTGTTCCCGCGGCTGACTGTGTTGATGGTATTCGCAACTTGGCCGGTTGCCGGATCGAAAAAGCTGCCCAGCCCAAACAGGGGCGACGAGAACAATTCAAAGAGCGACGGCTCCAGAAACGCCCGGCCCCAGCTCGTGCGGACGACGAGCGAGTCATCGCTTTGCGGACTCCAGCGGAGGCCGATCTTGGGCACCAGGCTTTGGTCATGACTCGAGAAAAATATCTCGTAGCGACCGGCGAGGTTAAGTGAAAGCGAGTGCACCATCCGCCAGTGTTGCTTTTCTCCGGCCAGGGGCACTTCGGCCTCGAGGTAGGCCGCGCCCACCTGGCGACTGGAGCTGGTCACCGGAGTGGGCGCCTTCCCCAAGACGTCCCCCGCCTGCGTGGCCGAATCAGGCGACTGCTGGATCGAATCGCGCAGGAATCCCGCGCCCAAGGCAAAACCCACGTTGCCGCCGGGGAGTTGAAACAGGGACGACGTGCTGAGCGTCGTGCCCAGATCAAGATTGTCGGACCGATTTTTTTCGTGGGTGTAGTAGGTGGCATAGTCCACTGGCGCCGAGTTCGTGGGGATCGCGTTGCGGAAATAGCCGAACGGGTTGTAGGGCACCCGCGAACCCAGGTAGGAGGGACTGGCGGGATTGAAGATCGGATCGGCGGCGTTGAGAATCTGGAGAAAACGGGAGGCGGAAATCAGCCGCGTGACTTGCGTTTGGTTGAGGCGGCTGTAACGCGCGCTCGTGTCGAGATCGAAGCGGTCGCTGATCCCGGCGCGGGCGCCCGCGGTCAACGCAAACGCTTCCGAACGAGTGCGGACGGTGCGGTTGCCGAATTCCGCGAGGCGTAGAGTCGAACCGCCGGCGATGTCCTGATTGAAGGGATTGAACGGATTGAAGGCGCCCGGCGTCGCCGTGCGGCTACCGGCCACAGTTTCGGCGGGCGTGAGAATCGGGTTGGGCGTGCGCGCCGGGATGACGATGGTCGTGCGGCCGATCGCGGTGAACGCCCCGGTCGCAAAAGGGGCGAGTTCATCGAACTGTGCGGTCCGGGTGAAAAAAGCGTCGCCGTAAAGGGTCACGCGCTGGTTGAGCCGGCGGTCCCACGTGAGAAATAATCCGCGCCGGTCGAGTTCGGGAAACGAGCCGGCAAACTCGTTGTAGTTAAAACGCGATGTGCGGCCGGTGGAGAAAGTGTAGGCGGTGGCCGGGAGGTTGCCTTGGTTGACGGAATTTTGGTTGCCTGCGGCCGGCGCACCCGTCGCAGAGTCGACCGGTCCGGTCGAGGCGAAGAAGAGCTGCGAAGTATTGGACACCCCGGGAATCGGAGCGGCGACCGGCTGGCCGAGCGCCTCGGCCACGGTGGCCCGCCTCACCTGAAAATTGCCAGGGCTCGAGCTGGTGCTGAGAAACTGGGCGACGGCGGAGTATGCGCGGTCGTGGTGGAAGATCGCGTTGCGGCGCGAATAGAAAACGCCGAGGTTCAGGCTGCCCGCGGCCGAGGCGCGACCGAGAAAGACCGATGCGTCGAAGCGCGAGGAGTCTCCCCGGGTCGTGTTGCCATAGCCGGAGGTGACGACGGATTCGGCCAGGCCGCGCTTGAAGATGATATTGACCACGCCCGCCAAAGCGTCGGAACCGTAGAGGGCAGAGGCGCCGTCCTTGAGCAAGTCGATGCGCTCGATGGCATGAAGCGGAATGGTGTTCAGATCGACGAACGAGGTTGTGCCATTGGTGCCGACCGGATAACTGGCGAGACGGCGGCTGTTGACCAGCACGAGCGTGGCGTCTGGTCCGAGTCCGCGCAAAGAGACGGCCGACGCTCCGGGCGCCCCGAACGTGGAGTTGGAGTTGGAGACCGGCACGCTCCCGGCATTCGACAGGCTGAACTGCTGAAGCAATTCGGCGGTGCTCGAAAGCCCGCGTTGCTCGATCTGCTGGCGATCGATCGTGATCACGGGAAACGTGAGCGCTTCGGCCGAAGTCTCGGTCAGCGGAATGTGCGATCCGGTGACGATAAATTTCTCGAGTTTGACTGGCGCGGTGGGGTCGGTGCCGGGTGCGCTTGCCACCTGCCCGCGGAGGGCGTTCGCAGCGAGCAGGCTGAACGCGGCCAGAGCTATTCTGGTCAATCCCGAAACGGCGTCAGCCGCGTGGTGGTCGGCGATAGTAATCTTGGGCATGGGGGCACCGAGGTTAGAAAAACCGTTGCCAGGCGGCTGGTCGAACGCAAATGCCAATTCCCATCGCCCGTGACTTCTGCAGGAGAGAGCCCGGCCGCATCTCGATCCTACGTGGTGGCGAGGATTTTCTCGCGGAGACGGATGCATCCGCCTTCGTCCCGCCCATTCGGGACTATGGCGAGACAAGGCGCCTCAACCTGCGGCGCTCAGAATCTTCTCCCGAAGATGGGTGCAGCGTTGCTTCGCCTCGGCGTTGCGCACGGCCATGGCGTAGGCGGCGGGTTCGCCGACAAGAAAGACTTTTTTCCGGCCGCGCGTGATCGCGGTGTAGACGAGGTTGCGTTGCAGCATCACGAAGTGCGCCTTGAGCAGCGGCACGATGACGACGGGATACTCGCTGCCCTGCGACTTGTGGATGCTGATGGCGTAGGCGAGCGCAACGTCGCCGAACTCGCCGCGCTCGAACGTGTGTTTCTCGCCGTCGAAGTCGGCGGTAAGCACGCCGCGGATGCCGTCGATGGCGAGCACCCGGCCGATGTCGCCGTTGAAGAGACCCTTGTCGTAATTGTTGCGGAGCTGGATGAGTTTGTCGCCGGGGCGGTATTCGCCGCTCTGGGTCTTGAGGCCCTGGTGGCGGGGATTGAGCGCGGCCTGCAGCTGGAGGTTGAGGTTGGAGACGCCGACGACGCCCTTGTGCATGGGCGCGAGCACCTGCACGTCGTGCACGGGATCAAACCACTTGAAATGCCGCGGGATGAAGTGCGTGCAGAGGGCGATGATCTTGGCGAGGCAGTCCTCGGCACTATCGGCGGAGATGAAGTTGAGATCGCTCCACGCCTGCGCCTGGTCGACCTCCGGCACGACGGGCGGCGGCCGGCTCTCGCCGTGATTGATGGCGTGCGCGGTGGTGACGATGAGGCTCTCCTCCTTCTGCCGGTAGACAAACGAGAGGCGTGTGACCGGCACGCGCCCGGTGGCGATGAGGTCCTTCAGGACGTTGCCCGCGCCGACGCTCGGCAGCTGGTCGATGTCACCGACGAGCAGGAGGTGGGCGCGCGCGGGCACGGCCTGCAGCAGCGCGGCGGCGAGGCGGGCGTCGAGCATCGAAGCCTCGTCGACGATGAGGAAGTCGGTCGCCAGCGGGTGCGACTCGTTGACGGTGAACCCCCCCTGCACGCCTTCGAATTTCAGCAGACGATGGATGGTGGAGGCGAAGCCGCCGGTGGTCTCGGCGAGGCGCTGCGCGGCGCGGCCGGTGGGTGCGGCGAGGTGCACGCGGACTTTCTTCGCCTTCAGGATGTCGACGAGCGCGCGCAGGATCGTGGTGTTGTGCGTGACGATGTAGTCGTCGGTAACGTATAGCCCGGAGGGCGAATCGATGCTGATACAGACACATTCCTGCGAGGCCAGGGGCTTGATCGAGATGATGCGCAGACGGTGACCGTGGCGTGGGCGCGGACGGTCGCGTCGCGTGCGCGCGCGTTTACGGGAGAGGGCGAACAGCGTCTCCGGCTGCGGATGCTGGACGAAAATCGTATAGGCATCGCGTCCCTTGCGCCGTTGGCCCCGGTGCGTGAAGGTCGTCTTTTTCACCGCGCCCAATTTGGCGATCGCACCGACGGACCAGGCCAGTCGCTGGAAGTCTCGCACGAGCTGGAGTGAACAAGAGGTGAACGAGACGACACCGAGTCGATCCACCGTGCCGTCGGTGTCGAGCAAGCCGCGGAGCAGCTCAAGTCGCTGCGCGAGCGAACCGGAGAAATAGGCTTCGGGAATGAACTTTGCCTCCGAGTTCACGGCAAGCCCGAGGAACTTGATGGCGTCCCGCAATGGATTCGGGTGGCCCTTGCCGCGGGCGGTAAGCCGCCAACTGATCGTGGGCGCACCGTGCAGCTTGACGGAGGTCAAGCGCACGCCCAGAGGCGCAACGAGCGCGGCGACGCGTGCGACCAACTCCGCATCGGTGCTCGTGAGGGTGACGGCGTCACGCAGACTGCCGTCGCCAATCAACACCCCGAGCACATAGGGATCGCAGAGTAACGGTGCATCCGGTTGGGCGGTCGCGGGCATGAGCAACGGTATGCCCATACGGTCCGACTCGACGCGCTGCTCGGACAGCCGCTGGCGCACATAATCGAGCGGGACAACACGCCAGCCACGGGCACGGATTTTTTTGCGCTTGGCCGGGCTCCAGACGGAAGTGCGGGTCCATACCTTCCACAGGTGCTCGCCACAACATTCGCAACTGCGACCGTCGGAGAACTGGACAAGGTAGGTTGGTTTCACGCCTTGCGGGTGGACGGCAAGGACCCGCGCAACCGTTCCTTCGGCGGTGCTGATCTCGTCACCGGGCCGAAGAGAGCCGATGTTGCGGAAACCGGAGGGCGTCAGCACGCGGGCGTGGAGCGGCTGTGCTTTGCCCGTGCCCGGCCCGCCGGTGAGGATGCTGAACTTGTGCGCGAGGGCGTGCTGCAACGCGGCGCGCTGCAGCGTGTGAAACTCGAAGCCTGCCTTCGACTGCGCCCACTCGACGGCGGCCTCGATCTTGATGGCGGGCAGGCCCGAGGGCACGGCGCCGAGGCGCTGCACGACCTCGGCGATCTTGCGCTCGGCACGGTCGTTGCCGGGCAGCTGGATGAAGTTGTCGGGCTGCCGGATGAGGTCGGCCTGCAGCACGAGCGCCTCGATGCGCGCCTTGACGAGCTCGGCGGAGGTTTCGAGCAGGTTGGCGGTGAAGGAGACCAGCTCATCCGCGGGGAAGGCAGTGTGGCCGTCCTCCTGCAGGATTTCGAGCGCGTAGACGAGGCCGGCATCGAGGCGGGGCGGGGCGTCGTTGGCATAGCCAAGGTTGCGCGCAATCTGATCGGCGGTCTTGAAGCCGATGCCGTCGATCTCGCGGGCGATGCGGTAGGGCTCGCCACGGATGAGTTGCTGCGCGAGCGGCCCGTATTTTTTCACGATGCGGACGCACTGCGAGGTGGTGACGCCGTAGGTCTGGAGGAAGATGTGCACTTCGCGCATGGTTTTCTGCTCCTCCCAGGCGGACTTGATGGCGGCGGCGCGGACCTTACCGATGCCGGGCACGCGGCGGAGCCGACCGGATTCCTCGCTGAGCACGCGGAAGGTGTCGGTGCCGAACACGTCGACGATCTTGTTGGCGTAGACTTTGCCGATGCCGTGGACGAGGCCGCTGCCGAGGTATTTGCGGATGCCGTAGACGGAGGAGGGGAGCTCGGAGCGGCAGGTGAGAACCTTGAACTGCGCGCCGTGCTGCGCGTGGTGCATCCACTCGCCGGTGAGCTGGAGCGTCTCGCCGCACTGCACGCCGGGCAGCGCGCCGACGACCGTGACTTTCTCCGAGTCAGCCTTGTGCGCGGGCGCATGTTCCGGCCGCAGCTCCGCGATGGTGTAGTGGTTCTCCTCGTTGAAGAAGATGATGCGCTCGAGGACGCCGGTGAGGGTTGCTTGCGGGGAGCCTGCCACGGACTCTACGGATAAGCAGGCCCGCGGGAAATGAAAGCGCGGAAGCACCGGCCTCTGGCCGGCGGCCCTGCCGCAGTTTCAGGGTGGATTATCGCGAGATTCGTCCGCCTCGTCGGTGGCGGGTTGCGCGGGCGCGGGGAGCCTGCCATCCATTGCTCATGCCCCGCCTCCATCTCACACTCGCGGCACTCAGCGTGACCGCCCGGTTCGCCCTCGTGGCCGTCGCGCAGACAACGCCCGCGGTTCCGACGCCCGCTGGGGTGGCGCCGATCACAGCTCCGCCAGCCGTGACTGCGCCGGCCCCGAAACTCACCACCGAGGAAGCCGCCGCCGAGCGCGAGAAATACGTGAAGGAGGTTCGCGCGCTCATCGTGGGCCACGAGAAGGAGCCGGCCGAAAAGGTTTTCAAGGACATCAAGATACTCAAGGGCGTGCCCGCCGGCCGCCTGCTCGCCATCATGAATTTCGGCTACGGCCGCTCGTTGGGCGTGAGCTGCACACATTGCCACACGGCGGGTGAGTGGGACAAGAGCGACAAGCCCCAGAAGGAAATTGCCCGCGAGATGTCACGATTGTCCAAGGCCATCAACACCGACCTGCTGCCGAAGATCGCCAATCTCGACAGCAAGAAACCGGTGGTGAACTGCACGACCTGCCATCGCGGCGAGGTCAAGCCGGCGCTCGACTTGCCCGAGGCTCCGCCGCCCCGGTCTGCCGCGCACTGAGGCGCGGGAACGAACTCGCCTCCCCGGTGCCCGTCCGCATAGTGCGGCCATGTCCACCGCCGCCAACATCCTCACCGGCCTCGTGGCCGCGCTGCACGTCTATTTCCTAGTCCTCGAGATGTTCCTCTGGACGAAGCCGTATGGCCGGCGAGTCTTCGGTCTCACACCGGAGCGGGCGGAGATGACCAAATCCCTCGCGGCCAACCAGGGCCTCTACAACGGGTTTCTCGCGGCGGGGTTGGCCTGGGGCTTGGCGCTCGGGGCGGACGGCTACGCCCTCAAGGTGTTTTTCCTCGGCTGCGTGATCGTGGCGGGCATCTTCGGCGCCGTGACCGCGAACCGGAGGATCCTCTGGGTGCAGGCCGTGCCGGGCGCGCTCGCCCTGGCCTTGGTGTGTGCGGCCAGCCACGGGTGAAGGTTCGCTTAGAAAAAATATCTGGTGAATCGCGGGCGAAACGGCGAGATTGAAGAAGATGAGCGAAAACAAGCCGCAAGCCCGGGCCGAAGCTGTGCGCGAGGGCGACACTCTGGTCGTGCATGTCGGCGGTGAGTGGAAAATCACGAACCCGCGGCCGGCTTGGACCAGCCTCGTGGAGGGCGAAACCGTCAAGCGGATCCGGCTGATCGCGGACCAGCTGGACGGCTGGGACAGTTCGCTGGCGCTGTTTATCCGCGAGGCCCGCGCCTGGAGCGAGGCGCAGGGCGCCGCCTTCGTGCTCGAGGGCCTGCCGGCCGGGGCGGAACGACTCGCGCAATTACTGGCGCAAAAACCGGCGAAGCCCCCGGCCCAGCCTCATGGGCTGCCGGACCTGTTCGCTGTTGTCGGCCAGGCAACTTTCAAGCTGTGGGTGGAGGTCAAGGACATCGCCTGGCTGGTGGGCGAGTGCGCCTTCAGTGGCGGGCGGTTTTTCCGGGGCCGGGCGCAGTTCCGCTGGAGCGACTGCGTGGTGGAGATGCAGCAGTGCGGGGCGATGGTGCTGCCCATTGTGGGCCTGATCAGCTTTCTCGTCGGCATCATCATGGCCTACCAGGGCGCGGTGCAGCTGCGGCAGTTTGGCGCCGATGTCTATGTCGCCGACCTCGTCGGCCTGTCAGTGGTGCGCGAGATGGGGCCGATGATGGCGGCCATTGTGCTAGCGGGCCGCACCGGCGCGGCGTTCGCCGCCACCCTTGCGACCATGAAGGCCAACGAGGAGATCGACGCGCTCGAGACGCTCGGTGTGTCGCCGATCGATTTTCTGGTCATGCCGCGGATGACGGCGCTCTTCCTCATGATGCCGCTGCTGGCGATCTACTCGAACTTCCTCGGCATCCTCGGCGGCATGCTCATCTCCTGGACCATCCTCGACATCCCGACCAGTCTGTATTGGACCGAGACGAAATCCATCATCGACCTCTCCGATCTAAGCACGGGCCTGATCAAAGCGGCAACATTTGGCGTCATCATCGGCCTGTCTGGTTGCCTGCGCGGCTTGAAATCCGACCGCAGCGCCGCCGGCGTCGGCCAGGCGGCAACCTCAGCGGTGGTGTCGGGCATCCTGCTTATCATCGTGTCGGACGCGATCTACGCGGTGATCTTCAACTCTCTGGGATGGTGAGGAGCGAACCATGAACCCACCGGAAAACGCCAACGACAAGTTCGCCATCGAAATCGACGGCTTGGAATGCCGCTATGGCGACCGCGTGGTGCTGGAAGGCGTGTCGTTTGCCGTGAAACGCGGGGAGATCTTCTTCATCATCGGGGGCAACGGCTGCGGCAAGAGCACGCTGTTGCGCCATCTGATCGGCCTGCGAATGCCGGCGCGCGGCACGGTGCGTTACTCCGGGCGCGATTTCACCCACGCCGAGCCCCGCGAACGCCAGGCGCTGCTCCGCACCTTCGGAGTGCTCTATCAGGGCGGCGCTCTCTGGAGCTCGATGACGCTGCACGAGAACGTCGCCCTGCCGCTCGAGCTCTACACCGACCTGCCGGAAAAGGACCGCGCCGAGGTGGTGGCGCTGAAACTCGCGCAGGTCGGCCTCGCGGGCTACGGCGACTACTTTCCCGGCGAACTCAGCGGCGGGATGCAGCGGCGCGCGGGCCTGGCCCGCGCCCTCGCGCTCGACCCGGACATCGTGTTCTTCGACGAGCCGTCGGCCGGTCTGGACCCCGTCACCTCGCTCAAGCTGGACGAACTGGTGCAGCAGATTCACGCGACTCTTGGCACCACCATCGTCATCGTGTCGCACGAGCTGGCCAGCATCTTTGGCATCGCCCACCGGGTGGTGATGCTCGACCGCGACGCGCGCGGCGTCATTGCCGAGGGCGACCCGTGTGCGCTGCGCGACGGTAGCGATAATCCGCGGGTGCGGGAGTTTTTGAATAGACGCAGCGGCGCCGTTCCCGCAGAAGGGAGCAAGTAAATTGTGAAAGCCAAACTTAGCTCTTCGGCGGTCGGCATGTTCGTCATCGGCGCACTGGTGCTCGGGATCGTCTCCTATCTGTCATTTGGCGGCGCCAACGTCTTTGCCAAGCCGACGCGCTTTTATGTGTATTTCAGCGAATCGGTGAGCGGCCTCGACCCTGGGGCCTCGCTCAAGCTCACCGGCGTGCGGGTGGGCCGGGTGGCGGCGATCAACGTCCGCTTCGATGCCGCCACCAAGGAGTCCCTCGTGCAGGTCGTCTGCGAGGTTGACCGCAACATCCTCACCGATCCCTCGGGCCGCCTCATCGATCTCACCAGTCCGGTTGAGCTGCAGAGCCTCATCGACCGCGGCCTGCGCGCGCGTTTGTCACTCACCGGCATCACCGGGTTGCTGTTTGTCGAAATGAATTTCGAGGATACGCGCAAATATCCGGCGAATCCCCGGTTCATGGCCGAGGTGCTGCCCGTGGTGCCCTCGATTCCGTCGCCCATTTCGGAAGTGCAGCAGAGCATCGTCGAGATTGTAGCCAACATCCGGAAGGTGGACTTCGCCGCCTTGGCGAAAGAATTAAAGACCCTTCTGGCCAGCACCAACCAGAAGGTTAACGATCTCGAGGTGAAGGCGCTGAGCGAACGCGTGGGCCGCGCAGCCGATGCCGTTGCGAGCTTTGTCAATACACCCGAGGCGCGGGAGGTATTCAAGAATCTCAACGCGACCATCACCGATACCCGCACGCTCCTGGCCAAGATTGACACCCAGGTCGGACCGGTGGGTGAGGAATTCAAGAAAACGCTCACCGACGCGCAGGCCGCGCTTAAGTCGCTCGAGGCCGCCGCGACCACGACGCGGAATTTTATCCAGACCCAGAGCGGAGTGGGCGAGGAAGTGACGCACACGCTGCAGCAGATCGCCGACGCGGCCGCGACGCTCGAGCGGCTCGCCGACTTCATCGAGCGCAACCCCAACGCCCTCATTGTGGGCAAGAAGAAACCCTGATCTCAGCCCGCCATGCCAACCAAAATATCCCCGGGTTTTCTTTCCACCGTCCTGCTGTTGCTCGGAGGTTGCTCGCTGCCGATTGAGCCCGCCAAGCCCGATACCACCCGCTACTACGTTCTGGGTGGCTCCCCCGCGGAGCACGGCGCGACTTCGGGAACTGTCATTGGCTTGAAACGGGTCGAGGCAGCGGCGTATCTCCGCGGCCGGCAACTGGCGGTGCGGGCCGGGGACAACGAGCTGAAGTTTCTTGACGACGCCCGCTGGGCCGAGCCGCTCGAGGCGGCGGCGGCACGGGTGCTGCGCGAACGTCTGGCGCTGAGGGTCACCGTGCTACCGTATCCTTTCCCCGCCGAGGTGAAACGCAGCTACGATCTTTCCTTTCATTTC
This sequence comes from Opitutaceae bacterium, assembly GCA_023269565.1. GTDB lineage: Bacteria > Verrucomicrobiota > Verrucomicrobiia > Opitutales > Opitutaceae > JAHFTD01. The sequence goes on from JAHFTD010000054.1 coordinate 12,189, forward strand.
CTGCAATGCGAGGGTGCGACGGCGGCCGGCGGACAGGTGCTGGTCACGGCCGCGGTGGAAATTACCGGCGTCGGCCCGGATACGCCTCCGACTGCGCACCATGTGATCTCCGCCCAGCCGGTGCCATGGGACGGCAAAGATTACGCCAAACTTGCCCGGTTGCTGGGCGAGGCCATCGGCGAAATCGCCGACCGTGCGATTACCCTTCTGCCCGCGGATAAACACTGAAACCGTCCGGTAGGCGGACAGTGAATAACTTGTCGATAGGGGGCGATTTTTGCCAGGTAGATGGCCTCTCGGTAGAAATTTGGGGTTGTTCCGAGAAGACCCAGCGCTGGATGGTGTGCTCCACGGCGATTGCCTTATCGTTCCATTGGACGGGCGATTGCCGCGCGATTGCTGCGCGACGGGATAGTAATCGTAAAGTCGGCCATCTTGCTGCAGAGCAAAGATAAGCCTGTTTGATATTCCGCCCGGCCGCGGTGGAGATCAAGAAATTCCTGCAACCAGATCCGGCCAGCGACATTCACTGTTAAACGCACTGTCGCTGGTTCCAGCTAGAAGACCGGCTAGGCATTTCCATCAATTCCTGAAGTGAATTTGCAAAAAAGACAGATGTGAAGAAAGCGCCGCAGTTAAACGCCTGCAGCAAAAAACCTTTTGCACGGAAGGATTGAATTTTTCCGCATACCGGCAAAAATCATGGGTTGCGTGACCACCCCGTTTCCTGTCAAACCCCGCATTGCGATTGTCGGATCCGGCGCGCTCGGCTGCTATTATGGCGGGCGGCTCGTCAAGGCCGGTGAGGACGTCCGTTTTCTCGTCCGCTCCGGCCGCGCGGCCATCCTGGCGCGCGGCCTCCGCCTCCAGACCCTAACCGAGCGGCTGCAATTGAAACGCATCCAGGCGCACGGTTCGTCGGAAGAAATCGGCCCCTGCGATCTCGTCATCGTTGCCCTTAAGGCCACGGCCAACGATCAGTTGAAAAAACTTTTGCCGCCGTTGCTGGGGCCGAACACCATGGTGCTCACGCTGCAAAACGGACTGGGCGTGGAGGAACCAGTGGCGGAAGTGGCCGGGGGCGGACGCGTGCTCGGCGCCATCTGCTACATCGGCTGCACACGCACGGCCCCCGGCGTGGTCCGCTGTTCGTTTCCCGGGCTGATGATGCTCGGCGAGTTCGGCCGGCCGGCGGAGGACCGCACCCGTGCGGTCGCGGCACTGTTTCAAAAGGCCGGCGTGAAATGCGAGGTGCACGACAACCTGGAGGAGCAGCGCTGGCGCAAGCTCGTCTGGAATGTTCCCTTCAACGGCCTCGCCATCGTCGCCGGCGGCGTCACCACCGACGTGCTCCTTGCCGACGAAGGCATGCGCACGCTCGCCCACCGGCTGATGGAGGAGATCCTCGAGGCCGCGGCCAAGGTCGGCCATAACATCCCGCGCTCGTTCATGGAACTGCAGTTCGAGCGCACGGCGAAAATTGGCCCCTATTATCCGTCGAGCCTCGTTGATTTCCGGGAAGGCCGCGAGGTGGAGCTTGAGGAAATCTGGGGCGAGCCGGTGCGCCGCGCCAAGGCGGTCGGCGCACCCGTGCCGCGCCTCGAGATGCTCTACTGGCTGATTAAACGCCTGCTGGCCGGCCGCGATGCGGCGCGGCGGCCGGCCGCCCGAGCGCGCTGAATCATCCGCCGGCGGCCCACATCACGCTTGCCCGGCCCAGCCAATCCGAAAAAACTTCTGCGCATGCGATTCGGGTTCTTCTTCTTGGTCATCGCCACTCTGGCCGGGTCGCTGCTCCTGCGTGCGGAGGTGCAACCGCAGAACTTCGACCTCTCGGCGCGGCCCGAAGACGACTTCTACCAATACGTCAACGGCGGCTGGCTCAAACGCACACCGGTTCCGCCGATCTTCGGTTCCTACGGGGCGGGGCGGGAGGTCTTTGAGCGCAACGAGGCTGCCCTGCGCCTCCTCGCCGAGCGGGCCGCGGCGAAAGGCGACCGGGCTGCAGGTGTCGAGCGGCTGGTCGGCGATTTCTACGCCGCCGGGATCAACGAGGCGGCCGTCAATGCCGCCGGCCTCGCTCCGCTGCAGGATGAGCTAAAGCTGCTCACCCGATTGCGGACCGACTCCGACCTGCGCGCCGCCTTCGCGCGCCTGCAGGCGCTGGGTGTGCCGGTGGGCTTTTCCTTCGGGCCCGAACAGGATCCGAAAAACCCCGCCATGATGATCGCGGCCGTCGGTCAGGGCGGGCTCGGTCTGCCGGATCGCGACTATTATTTCCGCACGGACGAGCGCTCCCGGAAAACTCTCGTCCAATACGCCGCGCACATCGCGCGCATGCTCGAGCTGGCCGGCGACAAGCCCCGGCGCGCCCGCACGGCCGCGGAGGCAGTGCTGCGTCTCGAGACCAGAATCGCCGAGGCTTCCCGCCCCCTGGTCGCGCTGCGCGACCCCGTGGCCAATTACCACAAGCTGCCATCCGCCGGGCTGGTGAAACTCTCGCCCCGGTTCGGCTGGGAAGGCTTCTTCGCCGTGATCGGCACGGCGCGGCCTGCGGAAATCGACGTCCGTCAGCCCGAGTTTTTCGAGAAATTCGACTCGCTCTTTGCCGGAGCGGACAAGAAGGACTGGGCCGATTATCTCCGCTGGCAGCTTGTCCACGGCTACGCACCGTTCCTGAGCGCACCGTTCGTCGAGGAGGATTTCGCGTTTTATGGCCGGACCCTCACCGGCACCACCGCGCTGAAGGAGCGCTGGCAGCACGTCCTCGACAGCGCCGACTTCTGCGTGGGCGAGGCGCTCGCGCAGCTCTACGTCGTGGAGCATTTCCCTCCGGCGGCCAAGGCCCGCATGCTGGAGCTTGTTGGCCACCTCCAGGTGGCCCTGCGCACAAGCCTGCAAACCCTCCCCTGGATGGACGATGCCACCCGCGCCCGGGCGCTGGCCAAGCTCGAGGCCTTCACGGTCAAGATTGGCTACCCCGACAAATGGATCGACTACTCCACGCTCAAGTTTGACCGCACTTCCTACGCCGGCAACGTCCGGCGTGCGCTCCAGTTTGAGTTCCGCCGCCAGCTCGCCAAGCTCGGCCGGCCCGTCGACCGCGAAGAATGGAACCTGACCCTGACGACCGACGCCCACTACAGCCGCACGTTGAACGAGATCGTCTTCCCGGCCGGCATCCTCCAGCCGCCGTTCTTCGATCCGCAGGCGGACGACGCGGTCAACTACGGCGCCATCGGCGCGATCATCGGCCATGAAATGATGCACGCTTTCGATGATCGGGGCCGCCGCTACGGTGCCGACGGCACGCTCACCGACTGGTGGACGCCCGAATCCGCCCAGCGCTTTCTCGAACGCTCCACCGCCATCGTCCGGCAGTTCTCCGGCTACAGCGTCCTCGACGGCCTGCACATCAACGGTGAGTTGACGCAGGGGGAGAACCTCGCCGATCTCGGGGGTATGAAACTCGCCTACGCCGCCCTGCGCCGGGCCATCGCCGACCGGCCCCGCGTGCTGCTCGACGGCTTCACGCCCGAGCAGCGGTTCTTCCTGAGTTACGCCAGCATCTGGCGCCGGATTTACCGCCCGGAGGCGCTCCGTCTGCAATTGCAGACTGATCCGCATTCGCCGCCCAAGTTCCGCGTCAACGGCCCGCTCTCCAATCTCGACGAGTTCTTCGCCGCCTTCGGCGTGCCCGAGGGCGCGCCGATGCGCCGGCCCGCCGCCGAGCGCGTCAATATCTGGTAATCCGACAATCTCCTTGGTTACCCACCTCAAAGTTCGACCCTGCACTCCCGGCGACACCATGCCCGGCGTGATGGCCTGAACTCTCGCCCTCCAAATCCACTATGCAAAAAGACCAAGGTATTCGCGAACTCACGGTCCGGAGCGTCATTCTCGGCGGAGTCATCACCCTGCTGTT
>JAHFTD010000055.1 GCA_023269565.1 Opitutaceae bacterium
TGACGACGACGAGGTCGATCTCACGGGCGCGGTAGCTGCCCTTGAGTTTCTTGTAGGTGCTGACGCTGCAGAGGATCTGGGCGGAGTATTCCTTGCACGCGCTCTCGAGGCGCGAGGCGAGGTTCACGCCGTCGCCAATGACGGTGTAGTCCATGCGCTTCGGCGAACCGATGTTGCCGGACACGATGGTGTCGGTGTTGAGACCGATGCCCATGAGGATGGGCTTCTGGCCGCGAGTGTGGCGGAGGCGGTTGAGCGCGTTGAGTTCGTTGATCATCTTGATCGCGGCGCGCATGGCGCGGTCGGGATCATCGTCATGTTTCAGCGGGATGCCGAACTCGGCCATCAGCGCGTCGCCGATGAACTTGTCGAGCATGCCGCCCTCCTCGGTGATGCATTGCACCATGAGGGTGAAATACTCGTTGAGCAGCGCGACGGTGCCCTGCGCGCCGAGCTCCTCGGTGAGCGTGGTGAAGGAGCGGATGTCGGAGAAGAGCACGGTGGCCTCGACGCTCGCGCCGCCGAGGAGGTCGCCGCCGGCGGAGAGAAGCTGGTCGGCGAGTCCGGGGTCCATGTAGCGCGACATGGTGGACTTCATGCGCTTCTCGGTGGAAATGTCCTCGAGCATGAGCATCGTGCCGAGGCGCTTGCCTTTGAGGCTGACGAGCGGCTGGAACGTGACGTTGAGATTGAGCTTCTCCCCGCCGAATTCGGCCGTGGCGTCCATCAGGAGGTCGCTCCGGCCGGTCTCGGCGACCTGCTTGAGGTGGTCGGCGATGAACTGGTTGGCGCCGGTGAAGAACTCGGCGGCGGGGCGACTGAGGAGCTCCTTCTCGGTGATGTGCAGGATGCGGTAACCGGCGGCGTTGCAGGTCTGGATTCGTCCGTCCTCGCTGAGGGTGACGACGCCACTCGACATGCTCTCCAGCACGGACTGGTTGTAATTCTTCATGTTCTGCACTTCGTCGAAGAGCTTGGCGTTCTCGAGGGCGATGGAGACCTGGGCGGTGAAGGCCTTGAGGCGGGCCTCGTCCTCCTCGGTGAACGGGCCGCCGCGCCGGTTGAGTGCCTGGGTGACGCCGATGACCTTGCCGTTCTTGTTGACGACGGGGACGCAGAGGATGGAGCGGGTGAAATAGCCGGTCTTCTTGTCGAAGGCGGGGTTGAAGCGGAGGTCGGCGTAGGCGTGCGGGATGTTGATCGTCTTGCCCGATTGGAAGACGGCGCCGGCGATGCCCACGTGGTTCGGGAGGCGGATCTGCACGGCGCTGAGCCCCTCGCCCACCTCAGACCAGAGCTCGTTGGTCTTCTCGTTGTTGAGGAATAGCGTCGAGCGGTCAGCCTTGAGCATGCGGGTCGCCTCGCTCATCACGCGGCGGAGCAGGACGGACAACTCGAGCGAACTGGTGATGTCGGCGACGAGGTCGAGGAACTCGCGCTCCTGCTGGCGCGTCTTTTTCATCCGCTCGACGAACTGCGTGCTCTGCAGCGCAACCGAGGCCTGCGTGGCCATGGCCTCGAGCAGATCAAGGTCGTCAAGAGTGAAGCGTCCTTCGCGCTTGTTGAGGGTCTGGACGACGCCGATCACCTCGCCGCGAGCGGTTTTGATCGGAGCGCAGAGGATGGACTTGGTCTGGAAGCCGGTCTTCTGGTCGATCTCGGGGTTGAAGCGCGCATCGGTGTAGGCGTTGAACACAATCTCGCCCTTGCCCGACTGGAAGACGGCGCCAGCAATGCCGGTGCTGTTGGAGAGACGGATGTCGCGGTTGAAAGTGCCCTGGGCGATGCGGGAATAGAGCTCGTGCGTAGCGGGGTCGTTGAGGAAGAGCGTGCCGCGCTCGGCGTTGGTCTCGGCGGCGACAATCTCGATGAGGGTGGCGAGCAGCTCGTCGAGGTTCTCGATGGCGGCCACGCGCTGGGAGAGCTTGAGCAGCATCTCGCTGCGGCGGTATTTCGCGCGGAGGACCGGGAGGCTCTCGCGGCCGGCGGCGGGGCGTTTCGGGCGTTCAGTGGCCATGGGGTTTCTCCAGCTGGGCGCGGAGCTCGGCGATGGTGGCGCGCAACTGGCGGAGTTCGTCGTTGGCCGCCTGCTGTTGCTGTTCGAGCTGCGCGGCGTGGGCGAAGGCCTGGTTCTCCAGCTCGGTGCGCAGGGTGGCGACGGTGGCGTGCAATTGGCGTGCCTCGTCCTGGCCGGCAGCGGTGGCGGCCTGCACGGCCTCCTGGCCGGTCGCCTGAATCGCCTGCAACTCGTCGCGGAGGACGGACGCGGTGTTGCGGAGCTGACGGACCTCGTCCTGGGCGGCGGCGACGGCGGCCTGCACGGCTTCGTCGCGGCCGGCCTGCACCTCCTCGAGTTTGACGCGGAGGGCGGCGATGGTGTTCTTCAGGTGCCGGATCTCAGTCTGCGCTTCATGGAGCGCATCGCCCGGAAGCGGGACGACCGGCGGTTCGCCTGCTGGAACGACGTTTTGCACAGCCCGCAAGTGTTCCGGAAATAACAACCGGCGCGCAAGCTGAATTCGCCGCGGGTGGGCGAAGGCTCAAAGCAGGTCGGCGGCGAGCTCGGCGAGGCGGGAGCGCTCGCCCTTGGAGAGCATGACATGCGCGGCGAGCGAGTGGCCCTTCATGCGGTTGTGGCAGTAGACGAGGCCGTTGCTGCGGGAGTCGACGTAGGGGTTGTCGATCTGCGCGGGGTCGCCGATGAGCACGAGCTTGGAGCTTTCGGAGATGCGGGTGATGACGGTCTTGACCTCGTGCGGGGTGAGCTGCTGCGCCTCGTCGAGGATGAAAAAGCGGCGGGCGATGGAGCGGCCGCGGATGAAGCAGAGGGCCTCGATCTCGACAATGCCGTTCTTGATGAGACGCTCGTAGGGCTTCATGGGGGGCAGGCCGCCGCCGTTGCCGTTGCCGCCGTGGTAGGACGACGAACCTGCCGACGGGCTGTCGTCGTGTTTTTTCTTCTTCTTGCCGGTCTTTTTGTTGGCAAACTGGAGCTCCTTCGGGGGCTTGGAGGGCATGAGCACCTCAAGGGCGTCGTGGTAGGGCTGGAGCCAGGGTTTCATCTTTTCCTCGAGTGAGCCGGGGAGAAAACCGATGTCCTTGCCGAGGGCGATGACGGGACGGGAGATGGAAAGGCCGTCGTAGCAGGAGTTGTCGTTACAGGTCTGGTAAAGCGCACAGGCGGTCGAGAGGAGGGTCTTGCCGGTGCCCGCCTTGCCGAAGCAGGTGATGAGCGAGATGCTCTCGTCGAGCAATGCATCCATGAAGAACTGCTGCTCGAGGTTGCGGGCGCGGATGGGGATGCCGCCGGGGGCCTTCACGAATTCGGGGAGGCGGAGGCGCCGCACGGTGTTGCGGCCGAAATAGCGGCCGGGCATCGTCTTGCCCTCCGGGGTCATGAGCAGGACGTATTCGTTCAAATAAAGCCGGTCCGCCGCGTCGGCGGGCAGCTCGAACTCGCCCTCGGAACAGAAGCGTTGCATCTCGTAAACGTCGAGGGTGAGTGTCGGGTAGGAGTCGGTCTCGGGCGCCTCGGGGACCTTGTCGTTGAGGTAGTCCTGCGCCTCAAGCCCGACTGCGCGGGCCTTGAGCTGCACGTTGACGTCCTTCGTCACGAGGATGGTCGGCGGCGGGTAGGTTTCCTGCACGAAGAGGGCGCTGGCGATGATGCGGTTGTCCTTCTTGGTGAAATCCGCGAGGGTGGCGCGCAGCCGCTGCATGGCGGGCGACGACCAGTTGTTCTCGACGAGGTAGCGGTTGATGATGACGGAGAGCGTGCCGCCGCTGGGGAGCTTCACGCCCTCGTGCATCGAGCGCGAATCGGGCAGCAGTTCCTGCAGGATTCGGTGCACGCGCCGGGCGTTGCGGCCACGCTCGGTGGACTGTTCGCTCTTGATTGCGTCGAGCTCCTCGAGCACTTCGACGGGAATCGCGAGGTTGTTGTCCTCGAATTTGAAAATCGACTGCGGGTCGTGCAGGAGAACATTCGTGTCGAGCACGTATGTCTTTACCCTGACACTGACCTGGTGTTGCGGTTGAAGGTGGACCGCGCCACTGGGGCTTTCCATCGATGTGGATAACTTGTGAAGAACCAATGCATCCCTCTGGCCGCTTTGTAAATACAAGAATACGCCGATAGTGAAGAATTAGCCGGTGCCCCTGAACGAGCCAAAGAACTTAGTCCAGTGACTGCGGTTTTAGTGGTGTCGGTGGCCCCCAGAGGCGCAGGATATGTTCGGCCAGATTGAGGAGACTGACCCGGGGCAGCGGCCCAGCCGCGCTCGGACACAGTGCGGGCACATGCGGACTGCGTTCCATAAGATATGCCCAGAGCTCGCGCTCCAGCTGACACGCTGTTTCCGTCCGGGAGTTGCCCGTTGCTCCCAGCTCGCGCACTTTCATCCGCCAGTGACGCTGCTCCTCCGGGCTGCGACCCCAATAATCGTAGATTGCCAGTTCGTATTTATTGAGGCTCATTGGCGGGAATGTTTTTACAAAAAAACGGGAAAAGGGTGGAATTGCTTTTGAACTCATTGCTGCTATGCGTGTCACTTAGCACTCAACCCGACACACACTATGTGGCAAAAGCTTAAAGAACAATTCCCCGCGATCCTCCTGACCGCGCTTCTCATTATTGGCGCTGCCTTTTGGTTCTACCAAAAGACGGTGGCTGAACTTGCGGCCAAGCAAAAATCCGAAATCGCGGCGCTGCGCGAGCAAACCAACGCCGAGATGAAAGCCTCGGCCGAGGAGACCCGCCGCCAGATCGAGGCGGTCAACCAGTTGCTGAAAGACGCCATCGCCAAGCGCCAGGCGGATGCCCTGATGACCGACGAGGAATTCGCCAAGGTCAATGCCGAGAAGATCGACAAGCTTGCCACCGCCATTGCCCAGAAAATCCTGCCGCTCAACCCCCTCCCCAAGACCCCCGAGGAGGCCGAGAAGCTCCAGAACGAGCAGGTCGACAAGGTCTCCTCACGTATGGCCGAGAAGATTTCGCCCATCCTCACTGAGATGGCCAAGGACCAGAACCTGACCCGCGATTCCATCAATCAATACAGCCAGCGCATCTCCGAGCAGATCAGCGTCGTCCTCGCCTCCGAGATGTCGCGCAACCAGACCCTCCACAACAACCTGATGGAATCCCAGACCATCGCGCAGGACTCCCTCAAGCTCTCGCACGAGATCACCGCGCTCTACCTCAGCAGCTTCAAGGACCAGGGACTCATCACCCGCCTCCTCGCGCTGCCCGCCAACGTCGTGAAGGACGCCGCCAGCATGAGCATCGTCAACAGCTCCGACCGCAAGAAAATGGAGGAGCGTCTCATCTCCGACATGAACGCCCTCCAAAAGCGCCTCGACGAAATGCAGGCCAAGGTGCCGAAGAAATAATCTCCGGCTGTCCCGCTTTTTTGAAGGCCGCGCTGGATGCGCGGCCTTTTTCTTGCCATCAATTTTCCCCCGCATGCCCCCGCTCCGCGTCACCGCCGCCCACGCCCGCCGCTTCCTGCGCCGTGCGCTCCTGCTCGACGCCCCCGCTCCCGACGTGGCCACCGCCCTCGCCCATCACGGCTACATCCAGATCGATCCCATCAACGTCTGCGGACGCATGCACGACCTCATTCTCCGCAACCGCGTGACCGGCTACCGCGAGGGCGACCTGCACACGCACCTTCACTCGCCCGCCCGGCCCGGTTTCGAGCATTACCTCCCCACCGCCGGCATTCTCGTCGCCTACCCCGCCGAGGCCTGGGCCTGTCTGGTGCCACTGCTCCACGCCCGCCGGCTGCGCCGCAGTCCGGCCTATCGCCGCAAGCTGAGCCCCAAGCACGAGCAGCTCGCGCAGCACATCCTCGGTGAGATTACTGCACGCGGCCCGCTGACCTCCGACGACATCGAGCACGAGGGCCGCTCCGTAACCGGCTGGGGCTCGCCGGGGCGGCTGGTGAAAAACCTTCTCGAGGTCCTCTTCGTGCACGGCCGGGTGCTCATCACCGCCCGGCGCAGCTTCCGCCGCGTCTATGATCTGCCCGAGCGCGTCCTCCCCCGCTCGTTGCTCGACGCCCCGCCCAAATCCGCCGCTGAGATCGCCCGCTGGACCGCGCTCCTCCGTCTCCGCCAGCGCCGGCTCGTCATCCTCAAACGCGACGAGCTGCCCCTGATCGAGGATCTGGTTCAACCCGTCGCCATCGCCGGGCTGCCCCCGCTCCATTGCCTCCGCGAGGATGTCCCGTTATTTGCCCAAATCGGGAATCAGGAATCGAAAATCGAAAATTCTCCGCTCCTCCTCGCTCCGCTCGATCCGCTCATCTACGACCGCCGGCTCACCTCGGTGCTTTGGAATTTCCACTACACCTGGGAGGTCTACACGCCGGAGCACAAACGGCAGCGCGGCTATTACGCCCTGCCCATCCTCGCCGGCACCGAAATCGTCGGCCATGTCGACCCGAAGGCCGACCGCCCCGCGCGCCGGCTGCGCGTCATGGCCCGCTTCGTCCGCCGCGGGCACCGCGTCGCCCCGGCCGTGGCCGAACTCGCCCGCTTCCTCGGCCTCCGCCGCTGAGCCTTACGGCATCGTCATCAGCGCCGCGAACGTCTCGATGCTGTCCCAGAGAGAGCGCACCAGCACATTCTCATTCTCGGCGTGCTGGTTGTTGTCATAGTTCACCGCCGGCACCGTGATGACCTTCGCCCCGAGCTCCTGCTCGATGATGATGAGCGGCAGGCTGCCGCCCGCCGTCGGCAGCTTGATGACCGGTTCGCTCGTCGTCGACTGCACCGCGGCGACCACCGCCTGTGCCAGCGGCAGGTTCATCGGCGTGCGCTGCGCGTTGTAACCATCTCCCACCTCAACCTTGATCAGTTTGGCGAACTGCGCGCGCTCCTCGTCGGTCGGCTCGTGGTCGATGACGTGCCAGCCCCGCGCCTTGATGTGGTCAACCACGCGGCCAACTTGCCGCTGCCAGTCCGTGCCGAGCACCTGCCGCAGATCGAGCGTCGCCCGCGCCACGGTGGGGATAACGTTCGCCGCCTCGCGGCCAACATTCGCGCTGCTGATGCCATTGAGGTTGAGCGTGGGCAGCTCGAAGCCCTCGAGCAGCGACCGCCCCGGCACCTCGGACTCCTTCAGGCCCAGTTCGCGCAGCAGTTCCGCGTCGGTGAACGACGCCTCTTTCACCGCCAGCTTCTCGGTTTCGGAGAACTGCGCATAGTCGTCGTAAAATCCCTTTACCAGCACGCGTCCGTTGTCGTCCTTCATGCTCGCGATCAGCGTCACGAGCCGCAGCGCGGGGTTCGGCGCCCAGTTGCCGTAATTGCCGCTGTGCAGCGGCCGGCGGGCGCCGTAGGCGGTCAGCGCCACGTTCACGTCGCCGCGCACGCCGAACACCACCATCTTGCGCCCCGACACATGCCGCGGCCCGTCGCAGATGATCCACAGGTCGCCCTGCAGTTTCGCCCGGTGCAGCTGCAGCAGTTCGCCGAGGTGGGTCGAGCCGATCTCCTCCTCGCCCTCGAAGAAAAACTTCACATTCACCGTCGGCGCCGCGCCGCTCCGCACCAGCGCATCGTAGGCGTTGAGGATGGCAAATACCCCCGCCTTGTCGTCCGCGCTCGCCCGGCCGCTGATGCGCCAGTCGGGGTTGATCGCGTCGCCGGGTTTCCAGCTGGTGATGATCTGGCCGCCGCGCTCGACCGGCGCGGTGAGGAACACCGGCTGGAACGGCTCGAGGCCCGCGGCCCACTGCTTCGGGTTGACCGGCTGGCCGTCGTAATGCGCATAGAACACCACCGTCCTCGTCGCGCCCGGCACGCGCACCTCGGCGAACACCGCCGGGTTGGTCTCGCGCGTCCTGCCCTCAAGCAATTCCGCGGCGAGGCCGCGCCGCCGCATCATCCCGGCGATGAACTCCGCGTTGCGCCGCACGTTCGCATGGTCGCGCGACACGTTGGGGAGCGCGAGAAACTCCAGATATTCCTTCATCAACTCCTGCTCGTGCGCGAGGCGGTGCGCGCGGACTTTCTCCTGGAGGTTTTGCGCCGGGGCCACGAGTGCCAGGAGCATTAGTAAACCAACGGTGGCGAGATGTCTGGTTCTCATGGAAAAATATTTCGCTGCACGCTTGGCGCGGGCCGTGGTTTAGGCAATCCTCCAGTCCGATGTCCCTCCTGCAACCCCGGCCGCTCGCGGAAAACTCCGGCCTCGCTTTTCCCGGCGAGCGCATCGACCCCGCATTCGGCGTCCCGGCCAAGCTTGCGGCGCAGATGCTGGGCTCCCGCAATCCCCACGGCAAACCCAACGCCGACGTCCTGCGCGAGACCGTGTCCGCGCCCGGCGTGCAGCGCCTGTTGCGCGGGTGGCAGATCGATTTCCCTCAGGAAATGTCCGAACCCGAGGCCGCCCTCTACGAATATCCCTTTCAGCATCTGATCCGCACCATCAACCGGAGGCACGGCCGCTGGTGGTTCAACCAGCACGCCCGGCCCGCCCTGCGCGCCGCGCTGGCCCGGCACGACCGCTACCTCGCCAGTCCGCTCGGCGCCGAACCGCCCGGCTTTGTCTGGCTCGACGCCACCCTGCTGCCCGACAGCTCGCTGGTGGTCGTGGCCCGCGACGACGACTTCACGCACGGCGTGCTGCTATCGCACCTCTTCGCTCTCTGGTGGCGCGAATACCACTCGCGCCGCACGCCGGCATTCGCTTGCGAGTCCTTCCCCTTTCCCTGGCCGCCCGGCACGCTGCTCAGTGCGCTCACCGCCGCGCAGGAGGAACAGCGCCATGCCCTCGCGCGCGCGGCGCGCAGCGGCGAAGTCGCCGCCATCGACCCCGCGGTCGCCGCCGCCTACAGTTGGCCGGCCGGCCTCGATGATGCCGAGCTGCTTGAGCGGTTGCGTGCGTTGCACCTGCAGCGCGTCGGCTGAATCACGGCTTCTCGCCGACGAATTTCCACGAGGCGCGGTAATCGCGCGGGAGTTTCAGCCCGAGCACGTGGGCGCGCATCATCTCGATCGGGATGGTGCCGCCCTGCAGGACGGTGTCGTGGAAATGTTTTTCCGTCATCCGGCCGGACTTCACCGTCTCGGCGTAGAGCGCGCGGAGCTGGATCGCGCCCATCATGTAGCCGACCTGGTAGAGCGGCGAGTAGTCACCGTTGAACGAGCGGCGCACCTCGCCGGTTGCCGTGTGGCGGTCGTGCCCGACGCGATCGACGAGGAAGTCGATGCACTGTTGCGGCGTCCATTTGCCGAGGTGAAAATTGAGCGAGAAGATGATGCGGGCGCAGCGGTGCGTCCGCCAGAAGAGCGCGCCGGCGCGGTCGAGCGGTGTCTGCTGGAAGCCGAGGTCCCAGAGGTGGAATTCCCACCACAGTGCCCAGCCCTCGACGAGGAACGGCGTGTAGAAGAGCAGCCGCTGCGGGTTGTAGCGTTCGGCATACCAGCCCTGCATGTGGTGGCCGGGGATGAGCTCGTGGAAGACCGTGGCGTGGCAGACGTGCGTGTTGTTCGCGCGGAGGCTGTTCAACTTGTCCGGGTGGTCCATCGTGTCGGTGGGGAACGACACAATGATGCGGTCGCCGCCGAGGAAGAACGGATTCGTTTTCTGCCGCTCGGGCGACATCATGGTCATGAACCAGTCGTCGATCAGCTGCGGTGGCACGGTGATGAGGTCGCGCTTGGTGATGAACTCCACCGCCTCATACGCCTGCCGGGCGATGAGCTGTGGTTGGTCGCCGGGCGCGACGTAGTCCTGCTTCATTTTCTCCAGCGCGGCCTTCCAGTCGTCGCCGAGGCCGAGGTCGTGCGCGACCTTCTTCCATTCGACCTCGCACCAGGCGAATTCCTTCTCGGCGACGGCGATCAGCTCCTCGGGCGTGTAGGGCATCATCTCGTGCTCCAGCTCGCCGGTCAGCCCGTCGGCGCCGACGGGGTCGCCGACGATGGGCTCGTCCTCGCCGGGCTTGGCGCCCACGATTTTCTCGCGGAGGAACTTCGTGTAATCCTCCATCGCCGTCGTTAGCTTCTTGTAGGGTTCGCGCGTCCACCAGCCGAACTGCGGGTCGTAGCTGTTGTAGTGGTCGAACCAGTTCTGAAGCTGCTTGCCCAGGTCGCCGAGCTGGCTGGCCGCGCGCAGCGCCACGATCTTGCTCGGGTGGAGCGCGCCGTCCGCGGGCTTGTCGCCCAGTCCGGCCTCGAGGGCCTTGCGCGCCGCCTCCAGACCCGTCCGCGCCAGCGCGAGCTCGGCGGCGACGGCCGGGCCGTCGGGTTTCCCGAACTCGCGCCGCTTCTCCTGCAAACCGGCCAGCGCGTCGAAGAACGGCAGCAACGGCGCCATCTCCGCGCGGCGCTTCTGCGCCCGCTCGACCAGGGCCGCCTGGTATTTCATCTCGCCGCGCATGAGCTGCCAGTCGATGCGGCCCTCGACGCCGAGCTGCTCGTAGGGCATCGTCTCGAGCTTCGCCGCCCACGCCTGGTAGAATTCCTTCAGGCGCCGGAGCTGCAGCGTCGAGTTGGGCACGGAGTAGACGCTGAGCAGTCCCTCGCGGTCCTTGGTGAAACGCTCGACCAGCTCGCGCAGCTCGCTCGACACCGGCTGCGTCATCTTCGCAAGGTCGGGCACGTAGAGCGCGGCGTCGCGCTGCGACTGCGGCGGCTGGCCATGGCGGAAATCGTCCGCCGCAAACGCAGCGGCGGTGGCAAGAAGGGAGGCGGCGACGAAGAGGCGGGCGCGGAGGATCATGGTGGGGTAAAGCGTCCGGGCAGTCTCACCACCGAGGGAAAAGCCGCAAGCGCGGAGTGCCTGCAGTGGATTGATGTAGGGCAGGATCGCAGATCCCCGCCGCGCTCCGGCAACTGTAGGGCGGGGTCGCTCACCCCGCCTACGTTCAAACGCGATGCCACGTTCGCGGCGGGGTCCGGCGACCCCGCCCTGCATTTTCAGAACTTCCACTCCACGCCGCCGAACACACCACGGCCGGCCGCCGGATAGCCATGCACCTCCTCGTATTTTTCGTTAAGGAGATTCTCGACGCGCGCCTTCAACGCGAGCCGCGGCGAGGCCTGCCACGCGGCGTAAAGGCGCACGACCGCAAAGTCCTCGGCGTCGATGCGCGCGAAGGTGGCCGCGTTGATGTCCTCGCGCTGCGCGGCGAAGACCGCGCCCGCCCCGGCGCTGAAGCCGCGCCCGAAATCATGCCAAAGGTCGAGCGAGCCGCTGTGTCGCGGCCGGCGGAGCAGCCGGCTGCGCTGCGAGAGGTTGTCGGCCTCGAGGTAGGTGTAGGCCAGCCGCGCCTCGACCGCGCCGGGCAGCATGAACTTGCCCGCTAGCTCCAGCCCGCGGGTGCGGGCGCGCTCGACGTTGACCACCGTGCCGGGGAACGCCGAGAAATCGAACGTGATGAGGTCGCGCAGATCAGTCTGGAACCACGTCGCGCTGAGCGTGCCGCGTTTGTCGGCGAGGTAGAAGTCCGCGCCGGCATCCCAGCCGCGCGCGGACTCGGGCTGGAGATTCGGGTTGCCGACGTAGAAGGCGCTCTGCCCGTAGAGATCGAGGAAGGAGGGCGCGCGGAATCCAGTGCCGTAGCTCGCGCGGAGTTTCAGGTGCGAGTCGCGGCTCAGCCACGCCGCCGTCACGCGGCCGGTGGTGGCGCGGCCGAAGGTGTCGAAGTCGTCGCTGCGCAGCCCGGCGGTCAGGTAGATGCGCTCGACCGGCGTCCACTCGTCCTGGGCGAACACAGCGAGGAGCTGCTGGTGACGGTTGATGGCGCCGAACCCGGTGTTGACGGTGTGGTTGGCCTCGGCGGTCAGCCCGCCGGTGAGCCGGTGCCGGGCGTTCGCCGCGTAGGTGCCCTGCCAGTCGAGCACGGCGCGGCGGTTGGTCACGACGGTCGTCTGCGTGCCGAACGATCCGGGGTTCTCCGAGACGAAGCGCCGGTTCTGCCCGCCGAGCACGACGCGGCTCGTCAGATCGGGCGAGGGAGTGAAGTCGGCGAACACGGTCGCGAGCTGGCTGTCCTCGCGGTCCTGGTTGTCGGGGTCGTTGGTGAACCGGTCGCCGGGATCGCCGTAACGGCCCGCGAATCCGCGGAGCGTGGCACCGACCGCCACCGCGTCGGAAATCCGGCGGTCGAGCCGGAGCGCGTAGGTGGCACTGTCGAAGGAATTGTGCGGCCGCGCGTTGTCGGTGTGTCCGCCGGCCGCGGAGAAATTCCAGGCCGAATCCCTGTCGCCGGCCTGCGCGCTGACCGCGCCCTGCACGGTGCCGAACGAGCCGGCCTCGGCCGCCACGGACCCCCGCCGCGGGCCGCTGCCGCGCTGGCTGCGGAGCGACACCACGCCGCCGATGGCCTCGCCACCGTAGAGCGTGCTCTGCGGGCCATGTGCCACCTCGAGGCTGTCGCATGCGCTCGCGCACGCCCCGCCGAGCGCCACGGCGTAGTCGGTGTTGGGATCGTTGAACCGGACGCCGTCGACGAGGAAGAGCGCCTGGTTCGAGTTCGCGCCGCGGAGAAAGAGCGAGGTCACCGCGCCGGTCTGTCCGCTGGCGAACGCCGGCGCGCCGGGGATGGCGGCCAGCGCGCCGCGCAGCAACGGCAGTTGCATGCGTGCCAGCTCGTCGGCGCCGAGGGTGTCGACCGCGCTGCCGAGGGTGTTGACCGCCGCGGGCGTCCGGGTGGCCGTGGTGATGTAGGGTTCGAGTCTGACGGGCCCGGCCGGCTGCGCGGCGAGCGGGGCGGCGGCCAGCAGGCCGCCGAGGAGGAGGAGAAGGCGTCGGACCGACGCCGGTGTGGAGTTGTTCATGATCTGCCCTGGTCGCAGGCAAGAGCAGACCGCCGCGGCCGCGAAGCCGCGCGCATCCACTCCCACCCTTCATTGTGCGATGAAGTTTTCGCCGGGGCGCGCACACGCGCCGGCGCGGTGAGTTGCCGTGGGCAGATGTTCGGACTCCGCATTTCGCCTCGCCCCCGCCTTCATCGGTTGCCCGACTGGCTGTGCCCGGCGCCTGCCGCCGGTGGGGGTCTGTGATGCGTTACCGCAGCGCAACTGTGGCCGGATTGCACGGCCTTCCCTGGATCCACGGAAGAATCGGAAAGAACCTCAGGCCCCGCCAGCCAACCCCCGCGCCCGCCCGCCACGCAAGCGCAAACCGGAATCTACCCCTGCGCCCGGCTACCCCGCCTGCCCCGACCACACCGAGAAGCGCACCCTCTTCGACCTGCTCGCTGCCGCGCAAGCGCCGCCCTCGCTACGGCCGCCCAGTGCGGCCTGCTCATTTATTTGTTCGAGCGATGGCTGCCTCCAGATCACTGACAGAAAAGCGTTCTATCTGATCTACAGCCAATTTCATGCTGTTGCCGCCGACCACGTAAATGTAACCGCCCACTATGCAGGCGCAGGAATTCCGGCGTGGCATGAAAGGAACGTCCAATACCCTCCATGTGTCCGTCTCCGGCAAATAAGCGGCGACCCGACCCGTCGCGACATAGTCCCCAAAGCAGACGATAGCCCGACCGATGTTAACTGCGCTGTAACCACTCAACGTAAACGGCGTAGGTGCCAATTTCTCCCATCGCCCGGTAGTCAGGTCGTAGCGAACCGCGGTCGTCACGGCCTTATCGCCGCCTGCGTAGCCACCCAACGCGTAAAGGTGGTGGCCATGGAAAACAACCGGCACCTCCTTCGGCTCCGGCATCGCGGGAGCAACAAACCACTGATTCTTCGCCCAGTCATAAACATCCATGGTGGGCGCTCGCGGAATCAAATCCGTATCACCGGCCGCCGATCCCCCGACCGTGAAAATCAGATCTTCCACCCCGATCGCGCTGAGCGCCCGGCGCGGGAAAGGCATCTCACCTATTGTGCGCACTTGCAGGCTATCCAAGTCCAACGCCTGCACCAGCTGGACAATTCCAGTTTCCGCTTCACCGCCGAGAATAAAAACTGTCCGCCCGACAAGAACCGCCGAGTGAAATCGTCGAGGAATGACGCGAGAGGCGATTACCTTGGAAAGTCCCGTCGCCAGATCGATCTTTTCGATGCCACCTAATACAAGACGCTCATGGGAATGACCACCGGCGAGACGCTGAGGGGAACGATCACCACCCCCGATGACGTAAAGAAATTTCCCGTCAGATACCACGGCCGCACCGTAGCGTCCATAGATCAGTCTCCAAGGTGCCGGTTGCTGCCGCTCCGCTCCGATGGAAACACCAATGCA
This sequence comes from Opitutaceae bacterium, assembly GCA_023269565.1. Classification (GTDB taxonomy): domain Bacteria; phylum Verrucomicrobiota; class Verrucomicrobiia; order Opitutales; family Opitutaceae; genus JAHFTD01. Next base: position 14,213 of record JAHFTD010000055.1, read on the forward strand.
ACTCAAGACAATCAACGCCATTATTACCCAGCAGGAATAACAGGTCCGGTTCATGGTTTCCCGAGAGAGAGTAACATTCTTCGGATCAGGTCAACCATCGCCCACCCGCTCAAGGCTAGCGCGGTGCCTACGCATCATGCAGTCGAGCACCTCGCCGTTTTCATCAGCCGAAAACAGAACGCACACATTGAACTAAGGAATAGACAACCAGGCGGGTCCGCGGCAGCGTGCCGGCCACCCCACTCCATGAACCCGCCGGAAACCAAGGCCCGCGTCTGGGCGAAGATTTTTACCCACAAGGCGCAAACAGTTACTTTGACTCGAAGTTGGTGCGGTCGGTCTCGAGCACAGATTCCAAGGTGCGAAGGTTGGCCGACTAGCCTCTGCTGTTGCCTTGGTGATCTTTGCTGCCGATGACACTACCGTTGTGCGTGCCGGTCCGCTTCACACCTGCACCGGCCAGTCAAAATCTAAGGACGTGTTAAGACCCACGCCGACGGCTAGACCCTGAGCCCGCCGCGGAAGCCCCGGCCGCTGTAGTAGGACTCCGCGCCGTTGTGATACACAAAAACCCGGCCGAAGCGGCGGTCGCCGAAGATGGCGCCGCCGAGTTTCCGAATTTCGGACGGTGTTTTCAGCCAGCTCGACGACTTCGTGTCGAACTCGCCCAGTTGCTGCAAGTCGCGATACTGCTCTTCCGTCAGCAGCTCGACGCCCATGCTCACGGCCAGCTCGGTGGCACAGCCCTTGGGCGGAAATTTTTTGCGGGAATCCAGCGCCTCCCGGTCGTAGCACAGGCTGGCGCGCGCCTCCGGACTCTGCGCCGCGCAATCCACGAAGAGAAATCCGCCGGTCTTCTTGTCCAAGCCCACGACATCCGGTTCGCCGCCGGTGCGTTCCATTTCAAGGAGCGACCAGAGCTTTCCGGGACTGGCTTCCAGCCTTGCTTTAACCTTGGTCCATTCGAGGCCGGCATGGCGCTTCAGGTTTTTCTCGAACCGGCCCTGCAACACGCCGAGCAGTTCCTCGCGTTGCGCTGACGACAAATCCTTCTTCGTTTTGGCGTCTTTCATGGCGGTCTAGCTAGGCGCGAAGCCGGGCAAAGACCAGATCGAAGACAACGCCGCGCGGAGAAAATATCTCTGTCCGCGAAGTCGCACTCCGGCTCGGACCCTGAGAGCAAGCTTGAGCCTGCGACCGACGTCGCCACGTCGGGGCCCGAGCCATTGCTGGGCCGTCTTGAAGTTTGGAAATCGGCGCGCACCAGGGCGGAGAAAAATTAATGCAGAATAATTTAGTGCTTGCTTAATTAAGTTCATGCTTAATTACTACCGGCCATGCAAAGCCTCCTCGCCATCGCCGACCCGACCCGCCGCCGCATCGTGGAGCTGCTCGCGCAGGGCGAGCACACCGTCGGCGAGCTGGTGGCGGAGTTTGACCTGAGCGCCCCCGCCATTTCGCAACACTTGAATGTGCTGCGCAAGGCCGGGCTCGTCGTCACTCGCGTCGAGGGCCAGTCGCGCATCCAGACGCTGAACCCAGACGGACTCGACGAGCTTGAGATCTGGCTGGAGCGCACCCGGAGCTTCTGGA
>JAHFTD010000056.1:0-2167 GCA_023269565.1 Opitutaceae bacterium
TTGTCACTTAATAGGTGACAATGGCTTTTTCTCCGAGAGGGGAATGTCACCTATTAAGTGACAATGGTCCGGGTGGCGGAAGGGCGGCCCGGGCGGGGCTGCCGGTTTCCCCGGGTTCCGGATCCAGATCTAATTTTTGAAGGAAGCGGCCGCGGGGAGCTTGGCGAGGCTGTCGCGAACCTCGGTGAGGGCGGGGTTGAGGCGGAGCGCGGCCTCGAGGTGGAAGCGGGCCGCGGGGGTGTCGTGCAGCTGGAGGAGGGCCTCGCCGAGGTTGGCGTGGGCGTCGGCGAGGCGGGGGTTGAGCTGGAGGGCGCGGCGGTAGGAGGCGACGGCCTCGGGGAGGCGGCCGGCCTTGAAGAAGGCGATGCCGAGATTGTTGTGGGCGGGGGCGAAGCCGGGCTGGAGGCGGAGGACGCGCTCGTAGTGGAGGATGGCCTCGGGGGCGCGGTCGAGCATCATGAGGGTGTTGCCGAGATTGGTGCGCGCGGCAGTGTAATCGGGGTCGAGGCGGCAGGCGGCGGCGAAGTGCGGGAGGGCCTCGGCGGGGCGGCCGGCGCGGGCGAGGAAGAGGCCGAATTCGTTGCGGGCGGCCGGGTAGCCGGGCCGGAGCCGGAGGGCCTCGGCGAAACGCCGTTCGGCGCCGGCGGCGCGGCCGGGGAGCTTCGCGAGCAGACAGGCGAGATCGTAGTTGGCCTCGGCGTAGGAGGGCAGGAGCCGGAGGGCGGTCTCGTATTCGGCAATCGCGTCGGACTCGCGGCCGGGGATCTGCTCATAGAAAATGGCGAGGTTATGATGCATGCGCGCGTTGCCGGGGCGGTCGCGGACGGTGACCTCGCAGATGGAAAGTTCGCTGCGGTAGTCGAGATTGCGCCGCACGGTCACCCCGCCCAGCACGAGCGCCAGGACGAAAAAAAGCTGATAACTGCGGCGGCCGAGCAGCGTGTGCAGGCCGCACACGGTGACGGCCAGCACGGCGGCCAGCGGCAGATACATGCGGTGCTCGGCGATGGTCTGGGCCACGAGCGGCACCACGCTCGAGCTCGGCGCGAGGATGAGGAAGAACCACGCGCCGGCGAAACCCAGGGCGGAGTGGCGGCGGAGGGCGAGCAGCGTGCCGCCGGCCAGCGCGAGGAGAAGCAGCGCCTGCGGCGCGACCTCGAGCGGGCTTTGCACGAACGGCCAGCCGTAATCCAGGATCAGCGGGTGCGGCCAGATCACGAGGCGCAGATAATGGACGATGGCCTCGCATTGCGTGAGGAGGTAGGTCCATGGGGTCATGCCCAGGCCGAAACCCGCGGCGGGTCCGCGCTGCCCGCCGGAATCCCAGACGAGGAACGCCAGCAGCAGCCACGTGGCGGCGAGCCCGAGGTAGAACGGCCGGCGGCGTTGCCAGGCCGCGCGAAAGGTGCCGGCGACAAAGGTGCGGTCGTAGAGCAGCACGAGGAGCGGGGCGGTGACCATCACCTCCTTGGAGGCCATGCCGAGCAGGCAGGAGAAAATCGAGAGCGCGCACCAGCGGCCGGGGTGCGCGGCGGCGGGATCGGTGCCGCGGACAAAAAGATAGAGCGTGAGCAGATAGAAAAATCCCATGAGGGACTCCGTCCGCTGCATGACGCAGGTGACCGACTCGGTCTGCAGCGGATGCACGGTCCAGAGCGCGGCGACGGTGAAGGCGAGCGGAAGCGCGGCGGGGCCCCACCGCGCGGCGAGCGGCGGCTGCAGCAGCGTGCGGCGGACGAGGCCGAACAGCACGAGGCCCGCGGCGGCGTGGACGAGGACGTTGAAGAGATGATAGCCCCAGACCTCGGCACCGCCGAGCGCGTAGTTGAGCGCGAGCGAGAGATTGATCAGCGGCCGGCTTTGCACGCCGCTGCCGCCTCCGGGCGGCGAGAGGACATCCCACGACCAGAGCCGCCGGATGGTGACATTGAAAATGATGCCGGGAGAATCATCAAAGATGAAGGGTGCGGACAGGCTGTTGGCGTAGGCCAGCACGGCCGCGAGGAAGACGGCGGCGGCGGCCCAGCGGCCCGCATGGCGGCCCGCGAAAAACGGCAGGCGCACAGGCGAAGGCGGGTTGGGCATGAGTCAGGTTGAAACAAAATCCCGGCGGAGGGAAACCGGATTGTGAGGGCGCGAGGAAGCGGCCCGTCCTCAGCGGAGCCGA
>JAHFTD010000056.1:2177-15663 GCA_023269565.1 Opitutaceae bacterium
AAGGCCGGCCGGCTCCGCAAAATCGATTGTCACTTAATAGGTGACATTGCCCGCTCGGGGAAAACCGATTGTCACCTATTAAGTGACAATGGCTGGGGGGAGGAGGATGGTTCGGGGGGGGCGGATTGGCGCCTGATTTTCCGAGTGGCGGATGGGGAAATTTGCCGGGGCAAAAAAAATCGGGTTGCGATGGAAAGGCGGCGGGGAAAATCTCGCGGGCATGAAGAAAGTTTTTCTGGCCGTGGTGGTGCTGGCGGCGGGGGCGACGGGCGGGGCGCAGGAGCGTTTCTCCGAGCGGCTGACGCCGGAGCAGCGGAAGGCGGCGGGGCTGGACCAGTTGTCGCCGGAGCAACGGGCGGCGCTGGACGCGCTGGTGGCGGGCGACCAGGCGGCGGGGGAGAAGCGGCGGCGCGAGGAGGTGCGGAAGGAGTTGCGGGCGGAGGTGAAAGCCGAGGTGAAGGCGGAGGCCAAGGCCGAGGTGCGCAAGGAGGTGGACGAGCAGCGGATGGCGGAGGTGCGGATCCTGAGCAAGATCGCGGGGAAGTTCGACGGGTGGGACGGGCGCACGGTGTTCCCGCTGGAGAACGGGCAGGTGTGGCGGCAGAACGAGCCGGGCCTCGTGTATGTGCGGGCGGTGATGTCGCCGCCGGTGCTGCTGGAGAAAATGTATGGTGGCTGGCGGCTCTATTACGAGGGCGTGGGCTGGGTGCGGGTGGTAAGGATCAAGTGAGAGGGAAAGGTGACGGGTGAGATGGGCCGTGTGATCTGAAAGGAGCGCGGCCCGGCTGCGCCCAGAGCGAGCCAGGAACATGCAAGAGGGAGAAAATCCAGGCAGGGGCGAAAATCGATTGTCACTTAATAGGTGACATTGCCCGCTCGGGGAAAACCGATTGTCACCTATTAAGTGACAATGGCGGCTGGGGTGGGGAAAACAAAAAGCCCGCCGGGCGGCGGGCTGGAGAGCTGAGAATCGGGAAGCTCAGAATCGGGAACTCAGGGAAGCAGGAGAGGAGCGGGAGCCGTCGCTGCGGGGTCAGCGGACGCCGCCCATGAGCTTGCGGACCCAGGGGACGATGGCGAGGAGGGCGACCGTCGCGACGCCGACCCAGATGACCTGCTGCTGGAAGAAGGCGGCGAGGGCCGGCGCGTCGGTGGCGGTGAATTCGCCGGCGAGCACGCCCGCGAGTTTGTTGCCCAGCGCGGCGGCGAGGAACCAGACGCCCATCACGAGGCCGACGAGGTTGCCGGGGGCGAGCTTGGTCATGGTGCTGAGGCCGACGGGGCTGAGGCAGAGTTCCCCGACCGTTTGGAGGAAAAACACCCCGACGATCCAGAGCGGGCTGACCTTGCCGTCGGCCGTGAGCTTGGCCGCGGGCACCATGACCATGAACGAGAGCGTGAGGAAGAAGAGGCCGATCGTGAATTTCATCGGGCTCGACGGCTGCCGGTCGCCGAGCCTGACCCAAATCCAGGCGAAGACCGGGGACAGCGTGATAACCCAGATGGAGTTGACGGACTGGAACCACGCGGAGGGGAACTTGAATCCGAAAATCTCGGTGCGGGTGAGCTGGTCGCCGAAGAGCTGGATGGTGGAGCCGGCCTGCTCGAAGATCGCCCAGAAGATGATCGCCGCGAGCGCGAACACGAAGATGGCCGCCATGCGTTTCAAGGTCGGGTCGTTGCGCGTGCCGAACCAGAGGATGGCGAGGATCGGGAGGATGACATAGCCGTAGCTGATCCAAGAGAACGCCGGGTTCGTGTCGGAGAGCCGCACCAGCGCGAAGAGCACGCCGGCGCCCGCGAGCACGCCGAGCAGCCGGCCCCACGGGCGCGGCACGTCCGCAGCCGGCGCGTGGCCGACGTGGGCCAGCCGGTGCTTCATGATCAGAAATACAACCAGACCGATCACCATGCCGACGCCGGCGGCGCCGAAACCCCAGTGCCACGAGCGGACGGGATCGAAACCCCAGCCACGGAGCATTTCCTTGAAGGCATCGCTTTGCGCCAGCCAGCCGGTGAGGAGCGGGGCGAGGAAGGCGCCGATGTTGATGCCCATGTAGAAAATCGAGAAACCGGCGTCGCGGCGGGGATCCTCGCGGGAATAGAGCGAGCCGACCATACAGCTGATGTTGGGCTTGAGCAGGCCGGTGCCGCACGCCACGAGCACGAGGCCGGTGTAGAACGCCGTCATCGAGTGGATCGCGAGGGTGAAGTAGCCGCAGGCGATGATGATGCCGCCCCAGAATACGGCGGCGCGGGCGCCGAGGAAATTGTCGGCGATGAACCCACCGGGGATGGAGAGCATGTAGACGCTCATCGTGTAGGTGCCGTAGATCAGGCCCGCGGCCTTCGTGTTGAATTCCAGCCCGCCGCGCAGGGCCGGCGCGACCATGAAGAGGACGAGCAGGGCGCGCATGCCATAGTAGCCGAAGCGCTCCCAGAGTTCAGTGAGGAACAGGTTGGTCAGGCCGCGGGGTTGGCCGCCGATCCCGCCGGTATCCATCTCGGCGGGCGAAGGGGTGGAGGTGAGGATGGGGGTGGTCATTGGGGCAAGGCGCGCATTCCGACGGGGAAACACGCGGAGGGCAAGCGCGCAGGGGGAGCGGGCGGAAAAAACTTGGGACGAGGGAAGTTGGGCGTGAAATGCCGCGAGCGAGATGAAGCCGGGGAAAAAAGCGAGAAGGGCGAAAAAACAGACACCTGATAAGAGGCGGTTTAATTCATCCAGAAAAAGGGGCGACGGTGGTTAACTGCGGCCCGTTCCTCTTTGCAGCCGGCAACGGTTGCGAGAGGTGACCAAAAGGGGCTCGCGTCCGCTCACTGGCCCGTGGCGCACGCGAGCCCCGATCTTTTTCGGGGTGCAGTGATCACAGGGGCAGAGCGCCCTGCGCGGAGACGCAGGGTGCTTTTGTCTTTTAGCTGAGAAAATCCCGAACTCCGGGAAATCGGAACGGACGGCGGGGCAATGGCCGCTTTATAGGTGATAATGCGTCCGGGGCGGAAACGAACGGGCGATGGGCAGAGAGTGAATCTGCAAGCCAGATAATCAGGAACGGCGCGTGGGTAAGAAATAGGCCGGCGCAAAGATGCGGCCGACCCGGTTCACCAAAAAAAGGCGAGACTGATGGAGGTGTATTTCTGGCGGGAGAGCTGGCGGGTGAATTCGCGGGTCTGGTCGATGTTGGTGACGGCGGCGCGGAAGCGGGCGTGAGTGACCGCGAAGCCCCATGACCAGAGGGCGGTGAGAGGCTCCTTGGTGACGCGGGGGCTGTCGTGGAAAAGTGTGCCGTCGAGCAGGACGTCGCGGGCGATGGCGGCGCCGCTGACACCGACGAAGAAATGGGCGCCGAGCCCGCGACGGCGGCCGGTGAAAGCGTCGGTCTCGCGGGGCGGGGGGAGGTTACCGCTGGTGCCGATAAGCGGGGAGCCGTAGTCGCGGGGGATGCGCCAGCCGGCGCGGAGAGTGAGGCCGGCCTCAAGTTTGTCGCTGATGGTGCCGAGGTGGACGCCGAGGCGCGGCACGGCATCGATGTTCCAAGACCCGGAGGAGTCGGCGAGGTCGCGGCGCCAGCGGCGCTCGAGGACGAGATTGAGCTGGGGCTCGGTGGGGAGCTGGTGCGACCAGCCCTTGGGGGTATTGACGCCGATGAAGCGGTGCCACTCGGCCTGGGTGCGGTCGGCGAGCGATGACGAGCCGGTGACGCCGACGTAGAGTTTGAGAATGTCAAGGCGGTGGCCGGTATCGAGCTGGAGGGTGGGGCCGAGAAAGAGCAGGCCGGCCCACGGGCGGTCGGCGGGCTGGGGTGCGGTGATTTGGGTGTTGGCCGGCGTGGAAATGAGCTGGGCAAGTTCGATACCGTGCGTCTCAAGACGGATGCTGCGGTCATAGCCGATGCGGTCCGCGAGGCGCAGGAGCCATTGCGCGGGGGCATGGGACTCGGACCAGGCGAGCGATAGGCCGTTGGTGTAATAGCGGTCGGTGCCGAACCACTTGTCGTTTTCGATCAGGACGGAAACACTCCGGCGCTCCGGCGTCTCGGCTAGAACCGCGACGGGAAAGAGCAGGGAGAGGACGAGGAACCGGCAGCGCATGAGCACAAGACAGGCATTCAAGGCTCCGGTGTCGCGAACGTCAACTGGTGGGGATGGACAAACCACCCCAAAACACCTCAATCAGACCGATGTCATCACACGTTACTGTGCTTTACGCCACCGTCTCGGGCAACGCCGAGGCGCTGGCGGCTGCGGTGGTGACACAGCTGCGCGCGGCGGGCCAAACGGCGGAGGCGTTGAACATGGCGGACTACCCGCCCGCGCGACTGGCGGAGGAGCGGACGGTGCTGATCATCGCAAGCACGTGGGGCGAAGGCGCGCTGCCGCCGGACGCGGAAGCATTCTGCGCGGCGCTGGCCGGCCACGCACCGTTGCCGCGGCTGCGCTACGCCGTGCTGGCGCTCGGGTCGCGCGCTTATGGGGATTTCTGCGGCGGCGGACGGCGGATCGACGAGGCTTTGGAAAAATGCGGCGCGACGCGGCTGCGGCCGCGCGTCGAATGTGACACCAAATACAAAGCTGACTTCGACCGCTGGCTGGCCGCGGTGCTCGAGGTGTTGCCGCCGGGGTCCGTCTCCGGTGAACGGCCGCTGCGCGGTCAGAAACTGTAGCCGAACTTCAGCCGGAATTCCTGGCGCTCGAATTCCTCCAGCGCCAGGCCGCTTCCACCCGCGGGCCAACCGGCGAACTGCCGCAGCCAGGTGGCCGTGAACCACCAACGGTAGCCGCCGTAGTGGAGCGTGGGCCCGAGGTAGCCAGCGTGCGTCTCGGCGTGGTGCCATTGCCAGTGATCGAACACCGCCACCCAGCGATTCTCGAGGCCAAGGTGCCAGGCGGGGGCGAAGCGCATGCTGGCGCCGTGGGTAAACTCGAATTTCATCTCGCGGTTGGTGACGCCATGCTCGCGCTCCAGCTCAGGTTCGACCGTGAGGTTGGCGAGGTAGACGTAATCCTCATTTTTACTTTCAAGCTGGTAGATGAGCTTGGCCTCGAGGGCGTATTCGCGCACGCGTCCGCCCTCGGCCGGACTGGCTGAGCCGAACTCGGGTTCGAGGTAGAGTGCCAGGCCGTAACCGTCGCGCTCGTGATCGCGCAGCAGGTGCTTGAAGGCGAGCCGGATCCCGGTGAACCCGGTGTAATTCTTGTCGTCGAGTCCCGGCACGGACTTGATCCGGTAGCGGCTGGACGTGAGGTAGAGCGAGAGCTGCGAGCGGGGTGCAAGGCCGTATTCAAACTCCGCGAAATAATCCGTCGCCTGGTAGGAGCCACCGGACTTGCCAGTGCGATGCGTGAGCCAGTGATAGATCTCCCATTTGCCGACCGGGACGATCTCAGTGTCTTCGCTGTAACCGAGAAGATTGTCCTCGTCGGCATGAAGTGCGGCGGGCAAGGCGCAAAACAGCGCGACAGACAAGCCGAGGGGCCAGAGCATGAGGCGGGGCTTTCGTGGATTATGCATGGTAATATGCGATGAGTAATTTTGAAACTGAGACTGATTCGCATGTCAATTGAGTATTGAGAACATATCTCATATTAATCCAAACCCTGCGGTTGACCTTCACAAGTGCTTATAGTTTAAGACATGGGTGCAATCGCTGCTGCATGTCTCGATCGGAGCGGCCGCTTACCGGATTTCTATTGGTTCCAATTTGAAGCCGGCTATTCGCCACGAAATTCAGTTGGCTGTTGCGGGAGGCCGTCGAATTGCGGTGCTGGTGGATGCCAATGCCTGCGCCCGTCACAAGAGACTGCTGGATCTATTTTTTGCCGGGATGCCTTGCCTGAAAGTGCAGGCAGGGGAGACAGGCAAATCGCTCCGCACCTACGGCCGGGTGCTGGAATTCATGGCCCGCTGCCGATTGGATCGCGGCAGTCTCCTGTGGATTATCGGCGGCGGGGTGGTGGGCGACGTGGGCGGGTTTGCCGCGGCGACTTATTTGCGCGGCATCGATTGCATCCAAGTGCCGACGACCCTTCTCGCGATGGTCGACAGTGCGGTCGGAGGCAAAACGGGCATCAACCTCGCCGCCGGCAAGAATCTTGTCGGGGCGTTCCACCAGCCGCGCGCGGTCTTTGTGATGACGGATTTCCTACGCACACTGCCGGCGCGCGAATTCGCGGCGGGGACAGCGGAGATCATCAAGTGCGGCTTGCTCGGCGACGTGCGGCTTTTCGCGCGATTGGCGCGCGCGCCGCTCACGCGGCGTAGCGCGGACCTGCCGGGTGTCATCCGGCGTTGCTGCGCGCTGAAGGCGCGCCTTGTTTCCCGCGACGAGCGCGAGACGGCGCCCGACGGCGGGCGGGCATTGCTCAATCTCGGCCACACTTTCGGCCATGCGGTCGAGCAGGCGAGCGGTTTCAAGGAATACCGACACGGCGAAGCCGTCGCGATTGGCTTGGCCGGCGCCGCGCTGCTCTCGCAAAAGCTCGGGCTGCTCGCCTCACGTGACGTCGCGCGGGTGCGGCGCACGCTCACCGCGCAACATCTTCCGGTGCGCCTGCGCACACCGCTGGCGTTGTCGGTGTTGCGCCGGGCCATGCAGCATGATAAGAAAAACCGCGGCGGCCGGCCGCGTTTTATCGTGTTGGAACGGATCGGCCACGCCGTGGTGCGCGCCGACGTGCGGCCCGCACTGGTGGACGAGGTTTGGCGCGAATTGGGCGCCCGCGGATAATATTTTTGTCTTTTGCCGTTTTTTGCGGCTAGCTTCCCTCTCCATGTCAGCCATCGACGAAGGCATTGTCCGCGAATATTTCGAGCAATACGGCTTCCTGGTCCGCCAGCCGCACAAATACCAGGTGCAGGCCCGCCGCAAGACCGGCGAGGAGGAGGTCGATCTCGTGGTCTTCAACCCCGCCTGGCAACGCGGCGCCCGTAAGCCGGGTTTTTTCCTTTTTTCCAACGAACTGCCCTATGTCCGCCAGGCGGTCGTTGCCGTCAAGGGTTGGCACACCGGGGTCTTCACCCCCACGATGCTCAAGAGCAGCCCCGAGATCTTCGGCTTCCTCGAGGAGAAGGTGCTCAAGGACGTCACCCGGTTCTTCCCCGCCAACACCGGCGACGATCCCGCCGGCAACTTCACCAAGATCCTCGTCCTGCCCAGCCTGCCCACCGCCGAGCCGTTCCGCTCGCAGAGCGTCGAGCTGCTGAAGGCGCGCGGCGTCGACGCCATCATCTCCTTTCGCGCGATGCTGCTCGACCTGCTCGACCGCATCGAGGTCAACCAGAACTACACCAAGAGCGACACGCTCCAGGTGATGCGCATCCTGAAGAATTACGACCTGCTGAAGGATACGCAGATGGACCTCCTGCCCGAGCGCGGCTCCGCCCGCCGCGCCAAGTCATGAGCCGCCACCCGACTGCAATTGTCGAGGAGGGCGCGCAGCTCGGCGCCGGCTGCGAGCTGCACGCCTACGCGGTCGTGAAAAAACACGCCGTGCTCGGCGATGGCGTGGTGGTGCATCCCTTCGCCGTCGTCGGCGGCGACCCGCAGTATCTCAAGTTCGACCCCGCCACCGTTTCGCAGGCCTGCATCGGCGCCGGCACCGTCATCCGCGAGCACGTGACCGTCAATCGCTCCATCCACGCCGGCCAGGCCACCGTGGTCGGCGCGCGCTGCGTTCTCATGGCCAACGCCCATGTCGGGCACGACTGCCTCGTCGGCGACGAGGTCGTGCTGGCCAACAACGTCATGCTCGCCGGCCACGTCACGGTCGGGAGCCATTGTTTTCTCGGCGGCGGGGCGGGCTTCCACCAGCACTGCCGCATCGGCGAGGGTGCCATCATCGGCGGCCTCGCCCGGGTCGCGCAGGATGTGCCGCCGTTCGCCATGGCCGCCGAGCGCAACGAGATTGTGGGCCTCAATCTCGTCGGGCTCAAGCGCCGCGGTCTGCCACGCGAGACGATCCGCGAGCTGAAGGACGCATTCCGCACCGTCTATTTCACGCCCGGCAACATCCGCGACATCGCCCACGCGGCGCTCGACGGCGGCCCGTTCCGCTCCGCCGAGGCGCGGCAGTTCCTCACGTTCTTCACTGAGGGCAAACGCGGCTTCGCCCGCGCGCGGCGGGGCCTGGGTGCGGAAGCCGAGCCGGCCGACTGACATGCCGCGGATTGCCATCACTTGCGGCGACCCGGCGGGCGTCGGACCGGAAATCATCGCGCGCTGGCTGCGCGGCCTGCGCTCATCTCCGGAAAAATTCTTCGTCCTCGGACCCGCGCGCTGGCTGGCGACATTGCCGCAGCGCAGCAACGTGCGGCCTGCGCCCATCGGCGCACCGGATTTCCGGGCGCAGCCGGGCAAGCCCACCGTGACCGGCGCGCGCGTGGCGCTCGCGGCGATGGAACTGGCCGCCGCCGGCTGCGGCACCGCCAGCTGGGATGCGGTGGTGACCGGCCCGGTGAGCAAGGAGCGGCTGGCCCGCGCTGGGTTCCCGTATCCCGGGCAGACAGAATTTTTTGCGGCGCGCTGGGGCGGCACGCCCGTGATGGCCTTCGTGGGCAAAAAACTGCGCGTCGCTCTCGCCACCTGGCACGTGCCGCTGCGCCGCGTGCCGCGCGAACTGACGCCGGCTTGCGTGGAGCGGGCCGTGCGGGCGGCGGCGCGCATTTCCGGTCACCCAGCCGCGCGCGCGCGCCTCGCGGTTTGCGGGCTCAACCCGCACGCGGGCGAGGGCGGACTGCTCGGCAACGAGGAGCGCGACTGGATCAACCCGCTGCTCGCGCGACTGCGGCACGAGTTCCGCGGGCTCTCGCCCTGCCTGCCGGGCGACACGGTCTTCCGCCGCGCTTGGCGCGGCGAGTTTGATGCGGTCGTTGCGCTCTATCACGACCAGGCCTTGGCACCGCTCAAGGCGCTGGAGTTCGACTCGGCGGTCAACGTCACGCTGGGACTGCCGTTCGTGCGCACGAGCCCGGACCACGGAACCGCCTTTGACATCGCGGGGAAGGGGCGGGCCGACGCCGGCAGCTTCACGCACGCGGTGCGCGTGGCGCTGCGGCTGGCGCACCAGGCCTCCGCGGTTAAACGCCGCCGCTTGCCAAAGGTGAAATTCCGCCCATAGGTGTTGCCCTATGCCTGCCACCGCCACTGCTGCAATTCTGCCCGAGGGCATCCGCGAGGGGAACGAGAACCTTGTGCGCCTGACGTCGGAGGCCGGCGCCAAGGCGGCGGCGTTGAGCGTGCGCGAGCAGCAGGGGGAATTTCTGCGCATCGCCATCACCGGCGGCGGATGCAACGGCCTGAGCTACCGGCTGCGTTTCGCGCCCGCGCCGCGCCGGGGCGACATCCTCGTGCGCACCGGCGGCGCGCAGGTGGTGGTCGACCCGAAGACCGCGCTTTACCTCAAGGGCACGGTGGTGGATTTTTCCGGCCGCATGATCGGCGGCGGCTTCAAGTTCACCAATCCCAACGCCAAGGCCAGCTGCTCGTGCGGCGAGAGCTTCAGCGTGTGAGTGCGGCATCCCGCCGCTCCTGCGTCCCTTCCGTCAAATAGGTGTTGTCATCCCCGGCGTTCCGCGCAAAAACACCCGCCCACTCCTCCCGCAAGCAAACTCCGTTTAATGGCCCTATCCTCTTCTCCCGCCTCCGGCGGACGACCCCCGCAACGCGATTTTCGTCGGAACAACGACCCGTTCGCGGCCATCCGCCGCAACCACCGCATCAAGTCCCCCCAGATCCGCGTGATCAGCCCCGAGGGCCGCCAGCTCGGCATCCTCGACACCCCGAAGGCGCTCCAACTCGCCATGCAGTTCAATCTCGACCTCGTCGAGGTGGCGCCCAATGCCGTGCCGCCCGTCTGCCGTATCATGGATTTCGGCAAATACGTCTACGAGGAGCAGAAGAAGCACGCACACAACAAGCCCGCCGCCGGCAAGATCAAGGAGATCGAGTTCACTGTCCGCATCGAGCACCACGATTTCATCACCAAGGTCCGCCACGCCGAGGAGTTCCTCGACCACGGCAACAAGGTGAAGCTCCGCCTCAAGTTCCGCGGCCGCGAGATGGCGCACACCGAGATGGGCTTCGACGTGGTCAAGAAAGCACTCGGCGAGCTCGAGACGATGGGCCACCCCGATTCCCCCGCCAAGCTCACGGGCAAGCAGATCAACGTGATGCTTTCGCCGCTGCCAGCCAACAAGCGCAAGCCCAAGTTCCACGTTCGCGAGACCGCTCCGGCGCAGCCGGCCCCGGCCCAAGGCTGATCCGCTTCCCGACGCCATGGCGCGGCCGTTCGCACCCCGTTGGCTGATCGCGCTCACGGCAGCCGGCGCTCTCCTCAGCGTTGCTCCGGCGCAGCCCGCCCGAGTTGCTCCCACGCGTCCGTTCGCGCCGTTTCTCTGGCCGGTCCGGCGCCTCTACCACATCGACTACATCGACGTGCGCGACCTCGCCACGCACTACGGCCTCACTATCGAGCAGGCCAAGGCCGGCAAGATCGCGCGCCTGCGCGACGCCGCCGGCGTGCGCCTGGTGTTCGAGGACCGTAACCGCGACTTCCACCTTGACGGCACGCGCGTCTTCCTCGGCGCCCCGGTCGTCACCGACCGGGGCAGCCTGTGGGTCAGCAAGCTCGACGTCATTAAACTAGTCGCGCCGCTTTTCCGCCCTGCGGACCACGCCCACCAGCTGCCCGGCGATCCGCGCCTCATCGTGCTCGATGCCGGTCACGGCGGCAACGATCCGGGCAAGGAGAACAAGCTCATCGGCATCCAGGAAAAGACGGCCACGCTCGACGTTGCCCTTCGTTTGAAAAAACTCCTTGAGGCGCAGGGCCGGCAGGTGCTGCTGACGCGCGCCGAGGATATCAGGCTCGCCCCCGATCAGGCGACCGACCTCCAGCGCCGCGCCGACTTCGCCAACCAGAACCACGCCGACCTTTTCATCAGCATCCATTTCAACGCGGTGGAGCGCGACGCTCTCCATGTCACCGGCACCGAGACCTACACGATGACCCCGCAGTTCATGTTCTCAACCGCCGACGAGAGGAAAGACGTGATGACCGACGTCGCTTTCCCGGGCAACAAGCAGGACTACGCGAACATCTTTCTCGGCTACCATGTCCACCGCGCGATGCTCGCCGGCCTGCAAGGCTTCGACCGGGGCTACAAGCGCGCGCGGTTCGGCGTGCTGCGCTTCCTCGCGTGCCCCGGCGTGCTCATCGAGTCCGCCTATCTCTCCAACGACGCCGAGGCGCGACGGATCGCCACGCCCGAGTTCCGCGAGAAGATCGCCCGGTCCATCGCCACCGGCGTGTCGGCCTACGCCGCCGCGCTCGACACCCTTCGCCTGAAATCCGAAACCCCGCCGCCCCCGGCCAAACCATGAAACTCCGCCGTCTTCTCTTTCGCGCCGCATTGCCTGTCGTCCTGTTCGCCGGCGCCGCGCGCCTCGCCGCCTGGGACTACCCGGGCCACCGGATGGTCAACCAACTCGCGCTCGCCGCGCTGCCGCCGGATTTTCCCGCCTTTGTGCGCGAGTCCGCCAATGCCGAACGCATTGCCTTCCTCTCGAGCGAGCCCGACCGCTGGCGCAACGCCCCGGACCTGCCCCTCCGCCAGTCCGGCGGCAGCTGGACCGACCATTTTTTCGACGTTGAGCAGCTCCCCGACGCGGGGCTCGATCCGGCCACGCTGACGTCGTTCCGTTTCGACTTCGCCGTGCAGTTCGCCGCCGGCCGCGCAGCGCACGCCGACCGCTTCCCGTCCCTCGACCCGGCGAAGAACGCCGACCACACGCGCGAGTGGCCCGGTTTCGCGCCGTGGGCGATCACAGAATATTTCGGCCGGCTCCGCTCGGCGTTCTCCTACCTCAAGGTCTTCGAGGAACTCGGCACCTCCGAGGAGATATCCAGCGCGCGTGCCAACATCGTCTACGTCATGGGCGTGATGGGCCACTATATCGGCGACTGCTCCCAGCCGCTGCACACCACCGTGCACCACAACGGCTGGGTCGGCCCCAATCCCCGTGCCTATTCGACGTGGCCGGGCCTGCACAGCTGGATTGACAGCGGCCTGATCGCCAAGGCCGGCCTCCACACCGGCCAGCTCGTCGCGCGCATCCATCCCGCCCAGCCCATCTCGCTTGCCCTGCGCGCCGACACCCGCGACCCGATGTTTGTCGCGGTGATGGATTACCTGCTCGCGCAAAACCGGCTCGTGGAACCGCTCTACCAACTGGAGAAGGCCGGCAGGTTCAGCCACGAAAAGGACGAGCCCGTGCAACCCGAGGGCCTTGCCTTCGTCGAGGGTCAGCTGCTGGTTGGCGGCCAGCAGCTGGCGAACATCTGGCTGACCGCCTGGCAGCAGGCCGTGCCCGATCTCTACCTGCGCGCCCAGCTGCTGAAGCGGCAAGCCGCGGCGGTCGCCGCGCCGTCCTCACGGTAATCTATCTGGCTCAGGCCGGACTGCCGGTTCCCACGGCGCCGTGGTTTGACCCGAGCGGTAATATAGCACTCGAGCTTTCTCGAGGGTGACCAGGCCGCCGCCCATCATGCCATCGAGCGTGGGCAGGAAGGAGTTGATCTTCTCCTCGCTGTCGATGATCTCGATGACGATGGGCAAATCGTAGGATAGGCGCAGGATCTTGGCCGTGTGCAGCCGGCTGGATTTGCCGAAGCCCATGGCTCCGCGCAGCACGGTGGCGCCGGCGAGATGCTGCTCGCGGGCCTTGAGCACGATGGCCTCATGGAGTGGCTTGCCGTCGTGGCGGTCGGCCTCGCCGATGAAGATGCGCAGCAGCAGGGATTCGGTGGGGAGGTGCATGGTCAGGAGCCCTTGAGGTGATTGAGGTAAAGCGCCGCCATGTGGCCGAGCCAGACGGCCACCAGGCAGCAGGCGAGGGACATCAGGGCATTGCCGCCAGCCCGCAGCCATTCGCTGTCGCGGGCGAGATGGAGCGTCTGCAGGCTGAATGAGGAGAACGTCGTGTAACCGCCGAGCACACCGGACATGACAAACTGGCGGGCATTGCTGCCGGCGAAGATGCGCCCTTCCGGTCCGGTCAGCGTGGCGTAGAAACCGATGATGAACGAGCCGGTGACGTTTACGAAAAGGGTGTCCCACGGAAATGTGCCGTCGGAAAGATTGGCGACGAGGCCGGAAAGGGAGAAGCGCGCCACGCTGCCGAGCGCGCCCCCCAAGGCAACCAGAAGATAAGTGAGCATGGGATGATTCTGTCGGAGGGTAGACTGGGACAGGAATCATCAGCTGTGCAAGCGCACGGCGGTTTACCCTCACGGGAAGGCGGAATCCATCGCCAGTCGCCATTAAAGGGATGGGGTGGAATTTGGCAAGCCACCAGAAACATATCTGGATATATCCCGCTAGGTGCGCCAACTTTCCGCCTCGTGAACGCGTTCGCTCCGGTCTTCATGCTATCCGGTTTGCTCGCGGCCGGCTCCGTCTCTGCCGTGCTGCCCGTGGCGGAGGACC
>JAHFTD010000057.1 GCA_023269565.1 Opitutaceae bacterium
GGGGCCGAGCGAGAACAGGAAACAGGCGGGCACGCCGAACTCGCGGCAGTCGGCCACGAGGTTGGGCACGCCGATCCGCGTGCCGCGGTCGGTGTCGGCGTCGACTTTGAGGGCGAGGCGGACGCCGCTAGTGGACGACTGGTGTGACGTGTGACTGGTGACGAGGGACAAGGGTGAAGCGGCAGCGGAGATTCTGTTGTGGGAACGGATTTATCACGCGACCGGAAGACAGTATCGCGGCGTAAAGCCGCTCCTACAATTCCGGCGGTGGACTCACGTCAGGGAGTAGTCCTTGTTCGCGAGGTGGTAGTCGAGCGTGAGCCGGATGGCGGTCTTGAGATCGACCTTGGGCGTCCAGCCGAGCTGCTTCCTGGCGTTGGCGATGGAGGGGACGCGCTTCTGGATGTCCTGGTAATATTTGCCGAAATATTTGCCCGAGGTAACCTTCACGACCTTCGCGTTGGCGGCGTGCTCGCGATAGTCGGGGTAATGCCGGAAGGCGGCGATAATGAGCTGGGCGAGCCGGGCGACGCTGACGTCGTTCTTCGGGTTGCCGAGGTTGAAGATCTGGCGCGAGGCGCGGCCGTGCTTGTTCTCGATGATGCGGAGGAGCGCGTCGACGCCGTCGTCAATGAAGGTGAAGGAGCGGCTCTGCTTGCCGCCGTCGACGAGCTGGATGGGTTTTTGGAAAATGACGTTCGAGATGAACTGGGTGAAAAGGCGCGAGCTGCCCTCCTTGGCCTCGAAGACGTTGTCGAGTTTGGGGCCGATCCAGTTGAACGGACGGAAGAGGGTGTAGTCGACGCCGTCGCGCACACCGTAGGCGTAGATGACACGGTCGAGGAGTTGCTTGGAGCAGGCGTAAATCCAACGCTGTTTCTCGATCGGGCCGTAGATCATGTGGCTGGCCTGCTCGTCGAGTTCGCGATCGGGCGACATGCCGTAGACCTCGGAGGTTGAGGGGAAGATGATGCGCTTCCTGTATTTCACACACTGGCGGACGACGGCGAGGTTGGACTCGAAATCGAGTTCGAAGACGCGGAGGGGATCCTTGACGTATTGGGCGGGGTTGGCGATAGCGACGAGCGGGAGCACCGCGTCGCACTTCTTGACATGATACTCGATCCATTCGCGCGAGATCATCACGTCGCCCTCGACGAACTTGAAGCGCGGGTGGCCAAGGCAGTGGCCGAGCTTGTGGTCGCCGACGTCCATGCCGTAGACCTCCCAGTCCTTTTTCTTGAGAATCGCGTGGGTGAGCGAGCTGCCGATGAAACCGTTGGCGCCGAGGATGAGGACCTTGAGTGGCATGGGGAAAGGGTGGAGGAATATTCGCGCTTAGGCGAGGATTTGTCCGATTTGGAGAGCGGGGGCGGGCCCGCCGCGCCACTCGGTCTTGATCAGCTCAAGCGCGGCGTCGCCGCTGGCGATGACCAAGGGTGAGATCGAAAGCACCTCGCCCGCTTGGCCACGCCGACCGCGGGTGGCGGACGAGTCGGGTTCGGCCCACCAGATCATCAGGCGCGAGCCGCCGCCGCACTCGGTGAAGGCGCCCGGATACGGATCGGTGACGGCGCGGATGAGGTTGAAGATCTGCGCGGAGGATTTCGTCCAGTCAATGCGGCCGTCCTCGGGCTTGCGTCCGCCGAAGTAGGTGGCCTGCGATTCGTCCTGCGGTGTTTCTATCGCCGTGCCGGCGAAAAGGGCGTCGATCGTGCGCCCGAGCACGCGGCGGGCGCAGGGCAGGACCTTGCGGAAGGCCTGCTCGGCGGTGTCGCGCGGGCCGAGGTCGACACCCTCCTGATCAACGATGGCGCCGGCGTCGGCCTTCTTGACCATGCGGTGGAGCGTCATGCCGAGGCGCGGCTCGCCGTGGAGCACGGCCCAGTTGATGGGTGCGCGGCCGCGGTATTTTGGCAACAGCGAGCCGTGCAGGTTAAAGGCGCCGAGTCGGGCGAGCCCGAGGATTTTCTCGGAAATCATGTTCCGGTAATAGACGGACAGAATGAGGTCGGGCCGAAACATGGTGATCCGCTCGATCCACTGAGGGGTATTGACGCTCGCGGGCGAGAAAACCGGGATGCCTTTCGCGCTGGCGGCCAGGGCGGGGGTCTTGAACCAGATCTTTTCCTGCGGGTTGTCCTCGTGGGTGATGAGGGCGACGACGTGGTCGCCGCGTTCGAGGAGGAGCGAGAGGCACTCGAAGCCCACCTCGCTGTAGCCGAAGAAGAGGATGCGCGGCTTGCTCATTCCTTCGCCTCGATCACCTCGCGCACGTGGTAGCGCTGGCGGGAGCGGACGACGAGGTAGGTGCGGCCGACGTATTCGCCGATGAGCCCGATGCCGACCATGCAGACGCTGAGGAGGAAGAACAGGATGCCGAAGAGCGTAAAGAGGCCCTCGGCCTCCGCGCCGAGGAAGAGGCGGCGGTAGGCGAGCACGAGCACGAGGAGGAAACTGCCGCCGGCGCAGGCCAGCGCGAGCATCGTGAACAGCTGCAGCGGCGCGAGCGTGAAGCCGGTGATGAGGTCGAAGTTGAGCCGGATGAGTTTGTAGAACGAGTAGTTGGAGACGCCGGCGAGGCGCTCGTCGTGTTGCACGCCGACCTCGCCCGGATTGCTGGCGAAGGTGTAGGCGAGGGCGGGGATGAAGGTGTTGATGGCGCCGCTGCGCACGACGGCGTCGATGATCGGCCGGCGGTAGGCGCGGAGCATGCAGCCCTGGTCGGTCATTTCGATGCTGGTGGTCCGGCTGCGGACGTAGTTGATGAGCTTCGAGGCGAAGGTGCGGAAGAACGAGTCCTGGCGCTTCAGCCGGAAACCGCCGACGTAGTCGTGCCCGGCGTCGATGAGCGCGAGGAGCTTCGGGATTTCTTCCGGCGGGTTCTGCAGGTCGGCGTCGAGGGTGACGACCACCTCGCCGCGGACTTTCTCGAACGCCGCCATAATGGCCATATGCTGGCCGTAGTTGGCGTTGAAATCGATCACACGGGTGACGTCGGGCCGGGCGGCGTGCTGGGCGGAAAGCAGCGCGAACGAGCGGTCGGCGCTGCCGTCGTTGGTGAAAATAACCTCGTAGCGGCGGCCGAGCGAGTCGAGCACCGGGTAGAGGCGCGCGAAGAGCGTGGGGAGGTTGGGCTCCTCGTTGAAGACGGGGATAACGATGGAAAGCCGGACCGGTGCGGTGCTCATTGCAGGGCGGCATCGCCGGATGCCGCCACGGGGGCAACGCAGGCGAAACGATAGGCGGGGGCTTCGGCGGGGTCAGGCGCCCCCGCCCTACAACCAGATGGGATTATCGATGGTGTAGCGCTCATGATTTTTGGTGAGCCTGGAGGATGGCGGCGAGGTTGTCGACCACGCGCGCGACATCGGCGCGGGTCATGGCGGGGAAGAGCGGCAGCGTGAGGAGGTTGCGGCCGGCGTATTCGGCATGCGGGAAGTCACCGGGTTTCCAACCGAGTGCGCGGTAGAGCTTGAAGAGATGGATGACCGGATAATGCACGCCGGTGCCGATGCCCGCCTCGTGCATTTTCGCCATGACGTCGGCGCGCTTCAGCGTCAGCCGCTCCTCGGGCAGCAGGACCTGGAACATGTGCCAGTTGTTCTGAGTGAAATCGGCGGCGGGCAGGCTGAGGCCGAGCGCGGTGAGGCCGGCCGCGGGCAGCAGCTCGAAGTAGGCGCGGGCGAGCTCGCGGCGGCGGGTGTTGAACTCGTTGAGATGCGGAAACTGGCCGAGGCCAACGCGCGCGGCGACGTCGGTCAGGTTGTATTTGCCGCCGACCAACTCGACCTCCATGCCGTCGAAACCGGTGCGCACGACGCCCTGCAGGCGGTATTGCTCGGCGAGCCTGGCCTCGGCCTCGTGGTTGAGGACAAGACAGCCGCCCTCGATGGTCGTGATGTTCTTGTTGGGATGGAAACTGAAGGACACGAAGTCGCCGAATGAACCGATGCGCTGGCCGCGCCATGTGCTGCCAAACGACTGCGCGGCGTCCTCGACGACGCGCAGGTGATGTTTTTTCGCGAGGGCGTGGAGGCGGTCGCGATCGACGGGCAAGCCGGCGAGGTCGACGGGGAGGATGGCGCGCGTGGCGGGCGTAACGGCGGCCTCGACGCGGGCGAGATCGATGTTGCGCGTCACCGGGTCGATGTCGACGAAGACCGGCCGGGCGCCGACCTCAAGGATGACATTGCTGGTCGCGACCCAGGACAAGGGCGTGGTGATGACCTCATGTCCGGTGCCGATGCCCGCGATGCGCAGGGCGATCTCCATGGTGCAGGTGCCGGAATTAAAGGCACGCACGGGCCGGCCACCGCAATACTCCGAGAGCCGGGCCTCGAGGGCCTTGACGTTCGGCCCGGAGGTGAGCCAACCGGAGCGGAGGACCTCGGCGACGCCGGCGATGGTCTCCTCGTCGATGGACGGGCGCGTGAAGGGCAGGTAGGGCAGGGCGGTGGACATTTCAGGGCTGGTTGCTGAAGAGATAATGAGAGCGACTGTCTTCGATCAAATAATAATGGAATGACGGGTCGGTGAAGAGTTTCGCCGTGGCGTCCCTGCGGGCCACGGCCCAGATGCGGGCGGGGCCGGCCCACTGGCGGCGGAATTCCGCTTCGTCGATGAACCGTCCGCTGGCGCGCGCGGCGGGATCGATCGCGACCTCGAGTTCCCCGGTGTCGCCGACCACGCCCACCTCGCGTCCAGCGTAAAAACTGAAATCGTGGAAATACTCGGCGTAATGGTAGATGCGGTCACCGGGCCCGACGGAGGCCTTAAAGTGGTAGGCCAGTTCACGCGTGCCGGGCCGGGCAATGTCGTCCTGGGCGTGAGCGAGGGCGAGCAGCAGCACGCTGACCGAGACGGCCATAGTCGTCACGACGGCTAGGGCGCTGCGGCGGCGCCAGAGCCAGTGGACGCCGAACGCCCCCGCAACAAGCGCGAAGGCACTGTAGAGGCCGTCGGCCCGCAAGGCTTCCATTTGCGCGGCATGCCGGATGAGGCCGGGCCGCAGAACGGCGCAGGCGATACCGAGGCCCAGCGCCGCGGCGATGATGGAAAACACCCAGACACCGAGGCGCAGCCGCGGCCGGGCGTCCTCGGTCACGGCCTGGGCGAGCCAGGCGCCAAGCAGCACCGCCAGCGGCGGAAAGACCGGCAGAACGTAGGGGATGAGCTTTGATTGCGATTTGCTGAAAAAAAGAAAGACGAAGGCCGCCCACGTGACGAGGAACCACGCGTCGGCGTTTTCCCGGCGGCGGGCCCAGCCACCCGCGAGGGCGTCGCGCAGCGCATGCCAGAGGAAACCCATCCAGGGGAACAGACCGCCGAGCACCACCGGGATGAAATACCACCACGGCTCGAAGCGGCCATGCTCGGTGGTCGTGAAGCGCACCCAGTGCTCGCGGATGAAGTAGAAGTGCGCCCATGCGTCGTTACGCTGCGCGGCGAGCAGGTGCCACGGTGCGGCGATGCTGAGGAACAGCACTGCGCCGGTCGGCAGATAGAACGGGCGCAGCCGCCGCCATTGATTGAAGACGAGCAGCCACAGAAACATGACCGCCCCGGTGATCAGGAAGCCGATAAGCCCCTTGGTCAGTGTCGCGAGGCCGGCGCTGGCATAGAGTCCGTAGAAAAGCCAGCGGCGCCGCCAGCCCGGCGGTTCGCGCACGCCGAGAAGGAAGCAAAAGAGCGTGATGCTCATCAGCACCGACACGGCCATGTCGAGGATGAGAATGCGCGCGAGGGTGAAGTAGAGCAGCGACGTGCCGAGCACGATGGCGGCGGCCAGGCCGGCCTGCCGGCCGTGGAGCCGCCGCGCGGCCGCATAGGTCAGCAGCACGCCGCCCAGAGCGAATAACGCCGGGGTGGCGCGCATGGCCAGTTCATCCGGCCCAAAAATCCGCAGGAAGCCGGCCAGACACCAATACATTAACGGGGGTTTCTCGAAATAGAAGACCCCATTCAGCCGGGGCAGCACGTAGTCGCCAGTGGCGACCATCTCGCGCGGAATCTCGGCGTAGCGGCTCTCGTCGGGATTCACCAGCGTCGCGTCGCCCAACTGGAAAAAATACAGCAGGCCGAACAACAGCGCCAGCAAGGCAAGGTCGCGGCGCCACGTATCGTCGGCTAGAGCCAGGCTCGGCATCGGGGTCATGCAATCGCAGTTTGTCACGTGGGTGCAAGCCACCGTTCCCCGCCGAGGCGGGAAACTTCAGCGGCTAATGCCGGTCATCGGCGTTTGTCATTGCCCGATTGGCACTTGTCCGGGCATGACAATACCGCACTGCCGTAACTTTCCCGGTGACGTGCCGTCTCAGCCCATGTGCCTGTGCACTCTCCAGTATGGAACCAACTGATGAGCCCTTCGACTTGGCGGGCTGCGTGGCGCGCGTGGGTCAGCGCGATCAAGCCGCCGCGCGCGAGCTGGTCGGCCACCTTTACCCGCTGGTCATCCGCATCGTGCGCTCCCATCTGCCCCGGCGTGTCGCCGAGGAAGACCTGATCCAGGAGATTTTTTTAAAAATGTTCACCCGGCTCGAACAATACCAAGGCAGCGTGCCCTTCACCCACTGGGTCTCGCGGATTGCGGTCACGACCTGCATCGACCAGTTGCGCGCCCAGAAACGCCGGCCGGAGTTCCGCTGGGCCGACCTGTCGGAATCCGAAGCCGAGGTGCTGGACAACGTGCTCAGTGACGAGCGTGCCGACACCCCGGGCGACGCTCTCGCCGCCCGCGAGCTGGTGCACCGACTGCTGGACGAGCTCAAACCCAGCGACCGCCTCGTCCTTCAATTGCTCGATTTGGAGCAGAAGACCGTCGCCGAAATCAGCCGGTTGACAGGTTGGAACCAGACGTTGGTCAAGGTGCGCGCCTTCCGGGCGCGTCGGAAATTGCAAAAACTGTTTTTGGAGCTACAAACCCGGGAGAAATCATGAAGAACACGCACCGGACTTGGGAACGACTCGCCGCGCTCGCGCGTCAGGCGCCTGTTGGCGAGGGCGACCCCGGGGCCTCGCCGGGCTTCGCCACCCGCGTGGCCGCGCTGGCGTTCGCAGCCCCGGTGCCTTCACCGTGGGCCTTGCTGGAGCGATTCGCACTGCGCGGCCTGCTCGCCGCCTTCGCGCTCACCGCCGCCGCCGCCGCCTACAATTTCACCGGGCCATCCGGGGATCACGATGATGACCTCGTGGCGACGGACACGGTCGGCGAATTACTCGACCTCTCATGAGCGCGACCGACCGGCCGTGGAAACTCGTGCTGCTGCTGGCGGGGATTTTCCTGGCCGGCATGGTTTCCGGCGCGCTGGTGATGATTCGGATTGGACGGGAGATGGCGGTGCGCCGTCCCCTGCCCGGACAATGGGCGCCGCAACAGATGCGGCGGCTGGCCGAGCGGCTGTCTCTTTCACCGGAACAGCAGGAAACCCTCCGCCCGATCGTCCGTCGGAACATGCAGGATCTGGCCCGCGTGCGGAATTACACCTTCCAGGAGACCGGGAGCATCCTCGAGCGGATGGAGCGGGAGATTTCCGATAAACTGACGCCCGAGCAGCACGCCAAGTTCGAGCAGATGAACAAGGAATGGCGCGAGCGCCTTCGCCGGCAATTCGGACCGGGCGGGGGGATGCGGGGCCGGCACGGCGAGCCGCCGATTGGGCCGCCCTCCGGACCGCCACCTGAAAAACCGGCGGACAAGCCACCGGGCGGCTGATCCCCCTGGAGGCACCACGGGGGGGCGCTCGCGGGCGGCGCTTGGTTTTTTGTTGAAAGGGGAGGGGGCGCACCTACGTTGCGCCTTGGCCAGGTGCCATGCATGGGCAGGCGCGTGAACCCCGCCAGGGCCGGAAGGCAGCAACGGTAACGACGTTCTTCCAGTGCCGTGGAGTGCCTGGCCACTTTTTTGCCTGTTGAAAGCTTGGGGTTGATCGCCGGCGACCGATACCGGCGCGCCACTTCCGGCTGGAAGTCCCTTCACTTTCCTCTTTCAACTTCAACGCGTGTCCTCCGCCTACCAAGTCATCGCCCGCAAGTGGCGCCCGCAGACCTTCGACGATGTCGTGGGGCAGGACCACGTGGTGCGGACGCTGAAGAACGCCATCGGGCGCAACCGCATCGCGCACGCCTACCTGCTCGTCGGCCCGCGCGGCACGGGCAAGACGAGCACCGCGCGCATCTTCGCCAAGGCCCTCAACTGCACCGGCGGCCCGAAGGCCGATTTCGATCCCGCCGATCCCCTTTGCCAGGCCATCGCCGACGGCTCGTGCCTCGACGTCATCGAGATCGACGGCGCCTCGAACAACGGCGTCGAACAGGTCCGCGAGCTGCGCGAAACCGTCCGCTACGCCCCTGCGCAGGGCCGCTACAAGGTCTATATCATTGACGAGGTGCACATGCTCTCGGCGCAGGCGTTCAACGCCCTGCTCAAAACACTCGAGGAGCCTCCTGCGCACGTGAAGTTCATCTTCGCCACCACCGATGTGCAGAAAGTGCTGCCGACCATCATCTCGCGCTGCCAGCGCTTCGATCTCAAGCCGATCCCGGCCGAGCTCATCGTCCAGCGCCTGACAACAATCGCCACCGCCGAAAAGATCAAGGTTTCCGACGCCGCCCTCCAGAGCATCGCCCGCCTGGCCGACGGCGGCATGCGCGACGCCCAGTCCACCTTCGACCAGATGATTTCCTTCTGCGGCACCGAGGTCACCGAGGCCGACGTCCTCGACGTCTACGGCCTGGTCTCCGCGGAGAAAATCGCCGCGCTCGCTGCCGCGCTCGCCGCCGGCGATCACCGCAAAATCGTCGGCGTTGTCGACGAATGCGACGAGAACGGCCGGGATCTCTACCGCCTGCTCGTGGACGTGCAGGCGCCCATTCGCTCCGCCCTGCTCGATGCCATCGCTCAAGGCGGCCGCAGCACGGTTCTCGGCACTCCTCTCACCACCGAGCAGCTCACCCGTCTGCTCGACGGGTTGCGCGAAGGTGAGGCGGGCGTGAAACACGGTTTGTCTGAGAGGATCAATTTTGAGGTGACTCTCTTGAAAGCGGTCGAGGCCAGCCGGGCCCGCGCTATCGATAGTCTGATCAAGGACATCGCCGCACTCGCCGAAGGACTGCCCGTGGACGACTCAAAAAAAAACGACTGACGTCACCGTCTGACGGCAGCGCGAATCCCGCTTCCGGCAGTCAGGCTCCGGAAGCAGCCCCCCCGACGGGCACCCCCGTTGCCGGTGCTCCAGTGGGGCCTTCACTTGAGGACGAGGCGGCCTTTCTCAGCGAGCAGCGCGCCGCGGAGGCGGCCGAGGCGCCCCCGTCGGTCGCCGCCGGCAGCACCGTGGATGAGAAAGGCGAGCTGCCGCCTCTGGAGGACTTGGTGCAACGCGTTCCTGCCTCGACCCGCGGGTTGATTGACGAACTTTTCCGGGCAAAATTCACGACCGTGCGGCGCGTGCCCAAGTCGGCGCTGAAAAGTTAAACATTGCCAGAAAACGCCAAAAGCGTGGCATGGGACGTGCTTTTTCCCGACAACCCTTTTCTGCGTCCGGACGGTGCCTGTCGG
This sequence comes from Opitutaceae bacterium, assembly GCA_023269565.1. Taxonomy (GTDB): domain Bacteria; phylum Verrucomicrobiota; class Verrucomicrobiia; order Opitutales; family Opitutaceae; genus JAHFTD01. The sequence goes on from JAHFTD010000057.1 coordinate 9,557, forward strand.
TGCCGGGCGGACGCGGTTTTAACCATCTCCTCCACCCACCATGAGCGTCAGCCCTTCCCGTCTCGCTGCGATCTCCGCCGCCAATAACTACCGCACGACGAAAACCGTTGATTTCGCCGGCAGCCACTCGGCCGGCCTGTTTGGCAAGAATGTTTTCAACGACAAAATCATGCAGCAGCGCCTGCCCAAGGCGGCCTACAAGTCGCTGCGCAAGACCATCGACTCCGGGACCACGCTCGAGGCCGGCGTGCTCGACATTGTCGCCACTGCCATCAAGGACTGGGCGCTCGAACGCGGCGCCACGCACTACGCGCACGTTTTCCAGCCGCTCACCGGCATCACCGCGGAAAAGCACGACAGCTTCCTTGAACCCGACGGTCGCGGCGGTGCCATCGCCGAATTCTCCGGCAAGCAACTCGCGCAGGGCGAACCCGACGCGTCCTCCTTCCCCTCCGGCGGCATCCGGGCGACCTTCGAGGCCCGCGGCTACACGGCGTGGGACGTCACCAGCCCGTGCTACCTGATTGAGAACGCCAACGGTGTGACGTTGTGCATCCCCACGGCCTTTGTGTCGTGGACGGGCGAGGCGCTCGACCTCAAAACCCCGGTGCTGCGCTCGATGAAGGCGCTCGATGTGCAGGCGCGCCGCATCCTGAAGCTTTTCGGCCACTCGAACATCGCGATGGTCACGGCCACCGCCGGACCGGAGCAGGAATATTTCCTCATCGACCGCAATTTCTACCTCTCGCGCCCCGATCTGCTGACGGCCGGCCGCACGCTTTTCGGTGCCAAGCCGCCGAAGGGCCAGGAATTCGAGGACCAATACTTCGGCGTCATCCCGGACCGCGTGCTGGCGTTCATGCACGAGGCCGAGGCCGAACTCTACGCGCTCGGCGTGCCGGTGAAGACCCGCCACAACGAGGTCGCCCCCTCGCAGTATGAGATCGCGCCCATCTACGAGAATGCGAACATTGCCGCCGACCACCAACAGCTGATGATGATCACGCTGAAGCGCGTGGCCCGCAAATACGGCCTCGAATGCCTCCTGCACGAGAAACCGTTCGCGGGCGTCAACGGTTCGGGCAAGCACCTCAACTGGTCGCTCGGCAACGGCACGCAGGGCAACCTGCTCGAGCCCGGCCACACGCCGCACGCGAACATGCAGTTCCTCGTGTTCTGCGCCGCCGTCGTCCGCGCGGTGCACCGCCACGGTGCGCTCCTCCGCGCCATGGTGGCTTCCGCGTCAAACGACCACCGGCTCGGCGCCAACGAGGCGCCGCCGGCCATCATCTCCATCTTCCTCGGCGAGCAACTCGCGGATGTCTTCGACCAGCTCAAGAAAGGCAAGGCCCGGTCCTCCAAGGCCGCCGGCACGATGCACCTCGGCGTCGATACCCTGCCCGTCCTCATGAAGGACGCGGGCGACCGCAACCGCACCTCGCCGTTCGCCTTCACCGGCAATAAATTCGAATACCGCGCCGTCGCCTCCAACCAGTCCATCGCCGCGCCGCTCGCCGCCCTGAACACCATCATGGCCGAGTCGCTCGACTACATCGCGACCAAGCTCGAGCAGGCGCCGCGCGGCAAATTCAACGAGGCCGTGGCCGGGGTGCTGACCGAGATCGCGAAGGCGCACGGTGCCGTCATTTTCAACGGCAACGGCTACTCCGAGGAGTGGCACCAGGAGGCCGCCCGGCGCGGCCTGCCCAACCTCAAGACCACGGTGGACTGCGCCCCGGTCCTTGCCGCCAGGTCCACGGTCGATGCCTATGAGAAATTTGGCGTGCTCACCAAGCGCGAGCTGCAGGCGCGGCGCGACATCGTCATCGAACAATATGTGAAGGCGATCATGGTCGAGGCCAACATCGTCGCCGAACTCGTGAGCACCAAATACCTGCCGACGGCCATGCGCTACCAGACCGAGCTGGCGCAGAACGTCGCGGCCCTCAAGGCCGCCGGCGTGAAGCCTGACGCCCGCCTGCTCAGCAAAGTCACCGGACTCATCGCCGATCTTCACGCGGAAGTGGCGAAGCTCGCAGAACTCCGCGGCCACCACGCGAAGAACCCCGAAGAGGAAGCCGCGCATCTCTGCCACGCCGTTCTCCCGCAGCTCGGGGAGATCCGCCGGTGCGTCGACGCGCTCGAGGCCGTGTGCCCGGACGAGAGCTGGCCGATGCCGACCTACGAGGAAATGCTCTTCATCAAGTGACCCGCCCCGCTTCGGGCCCCAGCGCTGGGTTAACGCGCCCCGGACTCATTTGTCGCGTGAATCTGCTTTAATTCGGCATTCGCGCCACTACGCTCCCCCGGCGTGGCCAAAATGAAAGCGAAGATCGACTGGCGCGCCTTCCTGCTGCTGCCCCTTCCCCTGCTCTGGGGCTGGCTCGCGCAGGGCGGCTACCTGCAGGGTGCGGAAAATTACCTCCTCGACTGGCGATTCCGTTTACGCGGCGCCATCACCGCGCCGATAAAGGTGCATTACGTGGATGTCGACACCCGGGCCATCCAGGCCATCGGCGAGCGTCCCTGGAACCGGGCGAGCTTTGCCCAGGCTGCGCTGCTGCTGCTTGAGCAGGGTGGCGCCAGGACGGTGGGCTTCGATCTCGTTTTTTCCGCCCTCGGGCATTCGCAGCTGGTGAACAACGACGACGCCACCGCTGGCAACCTCGCGCTGGGCCGCGCCGGGCGCAAGCACCCCGAGATCATCCTCGCCGGCCAATACACCAGCGGCGATGCCACCTTGCAGCAGGGCGCCCGGGAATTCCCCTTGCTTTACCGCGGCCACACCGACCGCGAAAAGAACGACATCCCCGAGCTGCCCCAGTATCCCATCATGGGTTCGACGCTGACTTCCTCCTGGGGCACCATCGGTTTGATCGACATCGACTACGCCTTTGGCGGCGATGAATCCCCGCGCTGGGCGGCACTGTTCGCCGAGACACCCGTGCCCACCTACTGGCACATGGGTCTGCAGCTGACCTGTGCGGCGCTCGGAGTTCCCGTGAATTCCATCCGGCGGAACGGCGACCATCTGGAGATCTTTGCCCCCGATGGCCGGGTGCTGCGCCGCATTCCCGCCACCGCGCAGCAACTGCTGCAGATCAACTGGTTTTCCCAGTGGGATGACGCCGACTTGAATCCCCACACCAGCCTCGCCGATGTGCTCACGGCCGGCGCCATGCTCGAATCCGAGAAGGAGAGTGACCGCGCCGAGGCCGCCGACTATTTCAAGCGGTTCGCCGGCGCCGTCGTGCTGGTCGGGCCGACCGATGTGCTGCTGCAGGATCTCGCGGTCACGCCCTTCGACCGTTTCCCCGTGCCCAAGGTCAGCGCCCACGGCAACCTCGTCAAAACCATCATGGCCGAGCGTTACCTTTACCGGCCGCCGCTCTGGGTCATGTGGGCGTGCGTTTTCGGCCTGACCGGCGGCGTGGCCGGGCTGGCGGTCTCGAGCGGTTCCCGCGGTCTTCTCACCAAGGTGCTCGCCGTGGTGCTCCTGGTCGGATTTGGCCTGGTCGCGATCTACCTTTTTTCCCAGTTCGACTGGGTGCTGCCCATGGCCGCCCCGGTGGGCGCCGCCTTTTCCACCAGCTTCATCGCCACGGTCTGGCAGCTCATCGTCGAGGAGAAGCAGAAGGGCCGCATCAAGGGCATGTTCAGCGCCTACCTCGCGCCGGCGGTCGTCAACAGCCTCATCGAATCCGGCAAGGAACCCGAGCTCGGCGGCCACAAGGCGGTCATCACCGCCTATTTTTCCGACATCCAGTCCTTCTCCTCTTTTTCCGAGCAGATGCCCGCCTCCCAGCTCGTCGAGCTGATGAACGAGTATCTCACCGTCTGCACCGACACGATCCAGGAAGAAGGCGGCACGCTCGACAAATACATCGGCGATGCCGTCGTGGCCATGTTCGGCGATCCCCTGCCGCTGCCCGACCACGCCTTCCGTGCCTGCACCGCTACCATTCGCGCGCAGAAGAAGATCGTCGAATTGCGGGCCAAATGGAAAAGCGAGGGGGCCAAGTGGCCCTCTGTTGTCCATGTGCTCCGCGCCCGGCTCGGTCTCAACACCGGCGATGCCATCATCGGCAACATGGGCAGCCGAAATCGGTTCAGCTACACCATGATGGGCGACAACGTGAATCTCGCCGCCCGCATGGAGTCCGGTGCCAAGCTCATCGGCGTCTACACCATGGTGACCGACACCACCCGCGCCGAATGCGAAAAACATGCCGGCGACAAGATCGTCTTCCGTTTCCTCGATAAGATCATCGTGAAGGGCCGCACGCACCCCGTCAGCGTGCATGAGGTGGTGGGCTTCAAGAGCGAGGTGGACCAGCGGACCTTTGACTGTCTGGGCCTGCATGCCCGGGCCACCGAGCGCTACCTGCTGCAGGACTGGGCCGGTGCCATCCAGCTTTTCGAGGATAGCGCGAAACTTGAACTGTTCCAGCCGAGCAAGGAGCTCGCCATCGATAGCAACCCGTCGCTCCAAATGATCAAGCGCTGCCACTACATGCAGGAGCATCCGCCCGGCAAGGACTGGGCCGGCGTTTTCGAGATGAAGGAGAAGGGCTGAGCCGGCCGCCGGCTGCGCAGGTAGGAGCGTTGCCCCAACCGCCCAACAGAAAAAGGCGCTTGAAGGCAAGCGCCCCTACCGAAATGCCCCTGCCTCAATCCGCCCCGCACCGACTTCCGCATTGCCGCCGGGGGACACACCGGCTTGATTTCCCGCGCCATGAGCGACGATACCCCAACCCGCCGGGTTGATCCCGACGATTACCTGACGGTGCGCGGGCTGGCGGCGGGCCACAAGGTGTTTGGCAGTTACGTGCTCGAGTCGGTGGCCGGCAGGGGTGGCATGGGCATCGTCTGGCGCGCGCGCGACGAGGACTTGGGCGAGATCGTGGCGCTCAAATTCCTGCCCGAAGTGGTGGCGCGCGATCCAGTGGCCATTGACGAATTGAAGGAGGTGACCCGCCAGGCCCGGCGGCTGACGCATCCCCACATCGTGCGCATCCACAAATTCGAGCGCGATGAGGCCCACACCGCCGTCTCCATGGAATTTGTCGATGGCACGACCCTGGCCCAGTTGCGGCTGGAACAGCCGGGCAAGGTCTTCGCGCCGGAAAAACTCATCCCGCTGCTGGCGCAGCTCTGCCCCGCGCTCGACTACGCGCACGGCACCGCCCGGATTGTCCACCGCGACCTCAAGCCGGCCAATCTCCTCATCGGCCGCGACGGCCAGCTCAAGGTCACCGATTTCGGCATCGCCCGCAGCCTGTCGGAAACCCACACCCGGCTGACCGGGCGGGCCGGCGGCACCTCCGGCACACTGCCCTACATGAGCCCGCAGCAACTGCGGGGGGAGGATCCGTCCGCGGCGGACGACCTCTATGCCCTGGGCGCGACGCTCTACGAGATGCTCACCGGCCAGCCGCCGTTTCGCTCCCCCGATCCGGCGGCGCTGACGCACCAGGTGCTCCAGCAGACCCCGCGCGGCGTGAACGACCGGCGGGCGGCTCTGACGGTGCCGCCCGTTCCCGCGGTTTGGGAGGAAACCATCCTGCAATGCCTCGCCAAGGATCCGGCCGCCCGCCCGCAAACCGCCGGCGAGGTCGCCCAGCGGCTCGGTCTCTCGGTCGGGGCCGTCTTTGCACCGGTAGGGGCGGTTGCCCCCAACCGCCCTCAAATCGACCCGGCTGCGATTTCACCGGTAGCGGCCGTTGCTCCCAACGGCCCTGAGGCAGTTCCACCGGTAATAGTGGCGCTTGCCCCCGAGCGCCCATCCGCAGGGCGGTTGAGGGCCCCCGCCCCTGCCGGCAAATCCCGGCTCTACACCCGCCTCGCCATCGTTGGCCTTGCCCTCGCCGCCGGCTACTACTTCGGCTTCTACGCACCCGAGCAGGAGCGCCTTGTCGCCGGGCGGGCCCGGCTCGCCGAGATCGCCCGACTGGAAAATGAAAAACGCACCGAGGAAGCCAGCCGCCAGCGGGCCGAGGAGGCCGACCGGCTCCGCATA
>JAHFTD010000136.1 GCA_023269565.1 Opitutaceae bacterium
GACCAACGGTCGTCACCAGCGGCCCTTCGATCAACGGCGCCAGGCATGCCAGGGTCCCGCCCAGCGCCGCGCCCGCCCACGCCCCTGCCAGCACGCCGCTCGGCAGATCGGCCCAGCGGCTGCGTCGCCGTGCCAGCAGCGCAACCCCGGCCAGCGCCCCCACGCCTCCGCCCGCCCAAACGCAGAGCCGCAGGAAGCCCGCAGTGCCGGGCTCGAAGCCGGCCAGGTCCGCCGGCCCAATCACGAGCAGGCGCAGCAGCGGCCCGCCAAGCGCTCCGGCCAGGAGCGGTGCAACGATGCGGGCCGCAGCCGACGTTTTCGGCCGTGGCACCTCCAGGAAAATAGAGAGCACCAGCAGCTGATGGCCGTTGGCGCGGATGCGAACCTTGCTTTCGTGCGTCTGCCCCGGCGGCAAGCCGCGCGGATCGACCTCGAAGCCGAGCGTGGCCTTTTGCGGCCCACCAACCTGCGGCGTCGTCACCCGCACCCAGGGCGTGTCGCTCTCCACCTCGGCGTAGATCCACTTTCGGTCGGGCGTGATCAGTTCCGCCTGCCCCACAAGCGGTTTCGGCTCGGCGCCAACGAACCGCACTTCGGCCTCGGCCAGCCGAACCGCCGGCGCCTTGGCCAGCCCGAGCCCTTCGAAGAACTGCTGCACCGCCGCCACGCCCTGCGCGGGCCGGCCAACGATCGGGTAGGCCCAGCTGTTGGCCTCGAACCAACGCGCCACTTCCCCGCTCTCCAGCAGCGCCGCCGCACCTTTCGGCTGGTCGCGCATCCGCACCGCCAGGTCGCGTGGGCTGGTTGCGCCCGCGAACGGCGCGTGCGGAAACGGCCGGGCCGTCGCCTCCAGCCGTACCGGCACCTCGACCACGCCGCCGTTGCTGATGATCGTCAGATGGGCCGCGCAGTGCCGCGGCGGCACTAGGCCCTGGGTATCGACCTCCAGCTCCACGGTCTGTTCGCGCCGGATTTTGAGAGGGCAGATAGTCTGGCCACCGGCCAAGCGAAGCCACGGTCCGTCGGCCACAACCTGCAGGGTGCCGTGCAGCAGGCCGGTCCCCCGGTTGACCACGCGCAGCGCCGCCGTGCGCTGCTCACCGACCGGCACGCTGCCGATCAGCAGCTTGTGCGGCTCGAGGTCGAGCTCGGGGCGCGCAGGCCGCAGGCCGGGCAGCCCTTCGAGAAACGTGGCCAGGCCGATATCCGCATCCGCCGCGCGCGCCGCCTCGTCGGCCGCCCGCGCCAGGTCGAGCCGGCCCGCCCCGGTGAGGTACTGACTCAGCGCCCCTTGCCGGAGCAGCTCCCGCGCCGTCTCCCATTCCTCCTGGCAGCCCGCCGACAGCTCGTCAAACGTCCGGCAGCGCCGGCCCGAAGGGAAGACAAAGTCGAACGGCAGCCCGCCGGGCCTCCCCCCTGCCCCGCCATCGCGCAGCGGCGTGCCGTCGAAGTAGCAGAACGCCGCTTCGTCCGGATGGGCACGCTGGCAGCGGGGACAGAGGAGCATGCGTCACTCTTTTCTGTGTAGGTCAGGCTTTCCAGCCTGACCAACCGTGACGATTGCAAGGAAGTGAATCTTATCAAGTGATGCTGGCGTCAGGCTGGAAAGCCTGACCTACGATTTTCCGAGCATTAGCCCAAGTTACGCAGTTACGACCCTCGACACCCCGAATTCCTGAGGATTTCGGGGTGTCGAGGGGCGAAGTCTTCACTACAACGGGGCCGCGGCGGGCTCGGTCAGGCGGCGGAGGCGGCGCGGCAGGGTCAGGCCCAGGCGGTTCAGCAGGACTTTCTGCGCCGGGTCGGGTTCGGTGACGCAGCGCAGGCAGACGGGACGCGGTTGGCCGTCGCGGGCTTCGGCGGGCAGGACCACGTCGCCGCTTTGGATCTTGGCCAGTTCGTCGACGAGCGTGCGCGGGGCATCGCCGAGGCCGGCGCGGTTCATCCACTGGCCGAGCGTCTTCCAGAGCACGTAGGCGAGGAAGCAGACGAGGATGTGGGCCTTGACCCGGTCGGCTTTCTGGTGCCAGATCGGGCGGATGCGGAGTTCGTCCTTGGTGATGCGAAAGGCCCACTCGGCGTCGGTCAGTTGGATGTAGCGTTTCCAGAGCGTGGCCGGGTCGGTCTCGCACAGGTTGGTGCGGAGCAGGTAACAGCCTTCGGAGAGATCGGCCCACAGCTGCCAGCGCTCGTTGGTCTTCCAGGTGATGCGCAGGCGGGCCTTGCCCTCGGGTGGCGACAGCGGCGCGATCGAGACGTCGAACGCCTTGGCCGCCCGCCAGTATTTTTGCAGCAGGCGGCCGAGCCGCTGGTTGGCGACGGTGGCGTCGCGGAGCCGGCCGCTCGTCGCCGCGGCTTGCAGTTTCGTCAGCCCGTTTTCCAGGCGTTCGCGGAAACGCTGATGCATCGCCTTTTCCTTCGCGCGGCGGTCGGCGCTGCGGGCCAGGACAAACTTCTCTTCGCCGTCCGGGCCCGGCACCAGCTTGACCGCGACGCCGGCTTGCACCTCTTGCCAATCCTGCTCCGTCAGGTGCTTCTCGAACTGCCGCAGCATCGCCTTGGGCGTGCCGACGATGTAGCGGTCGCCCCTGGCACGCAGTTTCTCCAGGTTCTTCTCGCTGACCATGCCGCGATCCATGACCCAGACGCGGTTGGCCCGTCCATACTTCTTCTCCAGGGCCGCGACGATGTCGTCCACCGTGGTGCTGTCGTGGCGGTTGCCGTCGAAGACCTCGTAGCCCAGCGGCATGCCGTTGCTGGTGACGACCAGGGCGATCAGCACCTGCGGGCAATCGGGCCGACTATCGCGCGAGTAGCCGCGCTTCGCCATCGGGTTGCGGGCGCATTCGCCCTCGAAGTAGGTGCTGGTGATGTCGTAGAGCAAGAGCTCGTAGTCGAGCTCGAACAGGTCGCCGAGCCGTTCCTTCAGGTGCTTCTCGATCGCCTCCTTGTGCGGCAGCAAGGCGTCGAGCCCCGCGTACAGCCGATCGGTGTGCACCTGTTCGACCGCCACGCCCAGCAAGTCCTCCAGCGCCGTGCGGCGATACCAGGTGGTCTCGATGTGCAGCTCGCTGGCCGGCTGGCAGAACCGCGCCAGCGTCAGGATCGCCGCCACCGTCGGCCACGGCACCTCTTCACGCCCCGGCTCCATCACCCCCAACAGCAACCGGTCCAGTCCCAGCAGCCGCCACAGCCCCAATGCCAGCCAGACGCCGCCGAAATCACGCAGCCGCTCCAAGCGGATGTCCTTGAGCCGCACCAGCACCTGCTCGTCGTCGGACACCGGGTCGTCAAAGTGCGGCGGGTCGAACAGCGACGGTTGCGGCTGGGCCGCGCCGTCCAGCCGCCGTCCGAGCTGAGCCCAGCCGTCCTGCTCGCTCGGCTTCAGCTCGCCGAGATAGGCCACGACGCGTTGCCGCGAGCCCTGCGCCGTCCGCATCGACTCGACCAGCGCCCAGTAGGTGTGCGTCTTACCGTTCTTGCGTCGCTCGCATCGTCGCAGAAACATATGCCGATCCCTGGCCCCATCCGTGCGGTGGTCCCGAGGATCGCATACTCCCACCCCCCACTTCAAGGGGGTAGGTCTTCACTACATCGCCCCGCGACGAACCGCGCGTTGGCACACCTCGACTTACGTTCGCATCCGGCCTCCCGGCCGGGTAGATTTTTCGGGAACAGCGTAACTTGGGTTAGTGGGGTCCGCCAAAGCGCGTTTGGCGGCGTGGGTGGGGGGAGGGGCGCGCGGGATGAGATGAAACGAACGCCGGCACGGCGCGGATGCTGCGCCGCACCTCCGCGGAAGGGACGAATGGAACGATGGAACGCAGCCAGGAGTTTTATGAGAGAATGGATGCATATCCTTAATATCATGCACTTTGCATCGATCATGTGTCGCGTCCAGCGAGAAGTCTCCAAAT
>JAHFTD010000005.1:0-23203 GCA_023269565.1 Opitutaceae bacterium
GGACAACTACGGCGTCACCGGATCGATCAACAACATCAACAATTTCGGCGGCGGCGTGACTGATACACTCGGCCAGCCGGCCTACGTGGTGAAGAGCAATCCCAACCTCGCCCCGCAGCACTCGAAGGGCTATAACTTCGGATTCGTCTACTCGCCGCGCAAGATCAAGGGCCTCTCACTCGAGCTGAGCTACTTCGATCTCACGGTGACCGACGTCATCGGCGGCTACAACCCGCAGACCATGCTGCAGGATGTCGAGCTGAACGGGGCGGCCTCGGTGTATGCCCAATACATTGCGTTCGGTGCCTTCGCAGGCACTCCGGGCAGCATCCCCGTGACGGCCCGTGGTCAGGTGGTAAATCCTCCTGGCGGCAACGACCTTTTCGTCACCGGCTTGGCGGTGAACTTTGCCAGACAGACACAGAGTGGCGTCGATTTTATGGTGAAGTATGACTTCAAGATGGAGAGCCTCGGCCAGTTCCACTACCAAATGGGGGGCACTTGGTATCACTCTTACAAGACATTCTTCCCCGGTAATGTGGTAATCGAGTCGGTGGGCAAGAATGAGGCCACCAACGGCACCATCCCGCACTGGCTGACCAACGCCACGCTCGATTTGACCCGCGGCGACATGAACTTTGGTCTCGGCCTCCAATACCTCGGAGCCGTGAACGAGGTCGTCGAGCCCGACGTGGTGGGCCACCAGTCGGCCTTCACCTCGATCGATGCGTGGGCCGGCTACCACTTCAGCTCGGGCATGCTGAAGGGGCTGACCCTGAAGGCTGGAGCGAACAACCTCTTCGACAAGGGTCCGCCGCTCAGCACGACGGTCAACTCCGGCATTAACTACGATACGACCGCCTACTCGGCGGCCACCAACGGCCGGGTGGTCTACCTCAGCGGCAGCTACAAATTCTAAGTTAAGCGGGATCTAATCCAGAGCCCTTCGCTCCACGCCGTTCGGCGTGGAGCTTTTTTCTGGCCGGCCGGCCGGACAGAGCAGGAAGTGCAGCGCGGGGAAGTATTTCCGGAATGGACTGCCGCTGCCCTGCTGAAGTTGAACCATCCGCTGCTTTGCTGTTGAGTTTAAATAGGGGCGACAGAGCTGCGCGCTGAGGTCATGCACCCAAGGGTTGCCGGTGGCTGCAGGCCAGAGCCTCGGTGCGATCGCGGACCCGATGCTCAGTCAGGCAGCAGACCCGGATTCTGCCATTCGGGCACTTAAGGGCAAGTTTGTGGGCACGGTGGAGTGCCCCGCTCCCAGGTTTTCACCAATACCGCGGCCTTCTGCGACGCCGGCAGACCGACTCACCGCCCTGGTTTTGTCGGTTTTCTCTCCGCCTCGGCTTGCTCAGACCCAAGAGCACCGGCATCCGCACGACTGCTTGGGAACCAGTATTGGCGCGCGTATTACTGCCGTCCATCTGGGCCGTGGGCCGCTTAACATGATTTAGGCTGCGACTTGGGACGAACCTGTGTGTTTTCACTTCATGACCAAGCTGCCTTCCCTTGCGCCGCTGCTTGCCCCTCTCCACCTGTGTTTTGCCGCAAAGAAGGTGCCATTCATCGCAATGCAGTTTCCGTATCCCCGGAACCCTGTTTTTCCTGCACACGTTCGTAGCATTCAGTTGTGTTGCAGAGGGGTCCCGGTTCGGGGCCCCTCTGTGTTTTTCCGGGGTCGACAACCGGATCGATCGTGCAGGAAAGTGCAGGGACACATCCAGCCGATTCCAGCCCGGGGGAAAAATGTCTTGCCGGCTGCATCCCGGCGGTTCCTCTCATCAAGCCTTGGCCAATCACTAATCCACTAGAAACACCATGTCTGCTACCGCTACAACTGCTGTTCCTGCCCCCGCCGTCCCGAAAAGGAAATCCCGTCGCACGCTCTATCTCGTGCTGGCCGCCTTGGGCGTTGTCCTCGTCCTCGCCCTCCTTGCCGCCACTCGCTTCAAGAAAGAGAAACCCATTGCGATTACCACCGAAAAAGCGGTGGTCAAAACCATCACCCACCTCGTCACCGCCACCGGCAAGGTCCAGCCCGAAGTTGAGGTCAAGATTTCCCCCGAGGTCGCCGGGGAAATTGTCGAGCTGCCTGTCAAGGAAGGCAACCTGGTCAAAAAGGGCGACCTGCTCGTGCGCATCAAGCCCGACTTCTATCAGGCGCAGGTTGACCAGCAGGAGGCCGGCCTCGTGGCCGCCCGCACCTCTGCTGTCCAGACCAAGTCGCAGCTCATGAAGGCACAGGAGGACTTCAAGCGCAGCGACGATCTCGCCGCCAAGAAACTCATCTCCGATTCCGAGATTACCGCCGCCCGCACCGCTCTGGAGGTCGCCCAGGCTAATTACGACAACGCCCTTGCCCAGATCCGCCGCACCGAGGGTTCGCTCAACCAGTTCCGTGACCAGCTCAACAAGACGACCATCTACGCTCCCTTGGATGGTTCCATCAGCTCGCTTACCAGCGAGGTGGGCGAACGTGTCGTCGGCACCGGGCAATTTGCCGGCACTGAGATCATGCGCCTGGCCAATCTCGACAACATGGAGGTTCGCGTGAAGGTGAACGAGAACGACATCGTCAACGTCAAGCTCGGCGACCATGTGCTCGTCAGCGTCGACGCCTACCCGGCCCACAAGTTTAACGGCACCGTCCACGAGATCAGCAGCTCCGCGCTCACCACCGGCGCGACTGGCAACAATCAGGCTGCGCTTGCCGCCTCCGCTTCCGACGAAGTCACCAACTTCCTCGTCAAGATCAGCATCAGCGACCGCGCTGACCGCCTGCGTCCCGGCATGAGCGCCACCGTCGACATCGAGACCGAGACCGTTGCCAAAGTGACCGCCGTGCCCATCCAGAGCGTCACAGTGCGCGCGGCCAGCGGCAAGACCACCGAGGAAATCCAGCTGCAGAGGGCCAAGGCGGCCAAAGAACGTTCCGGCAATGACCTTGAGGTCACCGATGAGCGCGAGGAGTCCCGGCGCAATCGCGACGACCTCCAGCGCGTCGTTTTCGTAAAGACGGGTGATACTGTGAAAATGCGCCGCGTCGAGACCGGTCTCACCGACAACACCCACATTCAGGTCAAGAGCGGCATCAAGTCCGGCGAGGAGGTCGTTTCCGGCAGTTATGCCGCCATCAGTCGCAAGCTGAAGGACGGCAGCAAGGTCATGATCGAAAAGCCCAAGCCGGACGAAAGTAAGTAACCGCCCCGCGCCTCCGCCATGACCGCCGCTCCCGTTTCCGCCACTCCCGCCGTCCGGCGCATCTATCGTCCGCCGGGAGAAATTGTTATCGCGATCGACGACGTCACCAAGCTCTACCACATGGGCTCCGAGACGGTGCACGCCCTCCGCGGCATCGCCCTCACCATCCGCCGCAACGAATACCTCGCCATCATGGGCCCGTCCGGCAGCGGCAAGTCCACGCTCATGAACATGCTCGGCTGCTTGGACACGCCGACCGCCGGGCACTACCAGTTCAACGGCAAGGATGTCTCCAGCATGACCGACGACGAACTGGCCGACATCCGCAACCGCGAGATCGGCTTCGTTTTCCAGACCTTCAATCTCCTCCCGCGCTCCAACGCCCTGCACAACGTCGAGCTGCCCCTCATCTACGCGGGCATGACCCTCGACGCGAGGCGCGAGCGCGCCCGGGAGACCCTGCGCAACGTCGGTCTTGGCGACCGCATGGACCACAAACCCAATGAACTCTCCGGCGGCCAGCGCCAGCGCGTCGCCATCGCCCGCGCCCTCGTTAACCGCCCCTCCATCATCCTCGCCGACGAACCCACCGGCAATCTCGACTCCCGCACGGGCGAGGAAATCATGCAGCTCCTCGAGGACCTCTACGAGCAGGGCAACACCATCATCGTCGTTACCCACGAGGAGGACATCGCCCGCCACGCCCGCCGCATCGTCCGCTTGCGTGACGGCCTCATCGAGAGCGACACCCGGCAAACCTGAATCCTTTTCCACAACTGGGCAGCTCGTGAACACCACCACAAATCCCCGCCCCCAATGAAACGCTTTCTCTATGAATTTGCCGAGTGCTTCCGCATCGCCTGGGCCCAGATCCGGGCGAACAAGCTGCGCTCTATCCTCACCGCGCTCGGTGTCATCATCGGCATCGTCGCCGTCACCCTCATGGGCACCGCCATCCGCGGCATCGACGTCGGCTTTCAGAACAGCCTGGCCATGCTCGGCGAAGACGTGATCTACGTCCAGAAATGGCCCTGGGGCCCGGTCGAGGACTGGTGGAATTACAACAACCGCCCGAACATCCGGACCACGTATGCCGACGGCCTCAACCGCATCATCACGGGCACGCCCAACTCCCTGCTCGACGTTGCCGTGCCCGTGGCCACGCGCGGCAGCAGCATCAAGGTCGGCGACGCCAAGGTCACCGGCGTTTTCACCATCGGCACCACCGCCGACTACGCGCGCCTCAATGCCGCCGAATACCAGGAGGGCCGCCTCTTCAACGACGCCGAGGCCAACGCCGGCCGCGAGGTCTGTGTGCTCGGCTTTGATGTCGCCGAGGCGCTCTACCCCGGCCGCTCCTCCCTCGGCCAGACCGTGCTGGTTAACGGCCACCCCTTCACCGTCGTCGGCGTCTTCGCCAAACAAGGCGAGTTTCTTGGGCTCTTCAGCTTCGACAACCAGGCCGTGCTGCCGCTGCCCGCCTTCGCCAAGTATTTCTCCACCCGCGGGCAGGGCGTCGAGCTGCGCGTGAAGGTGAGGGACAAGACCCGCATGACCGAAGCCAAGGAAGAGCTCATCGGCGCCATGCGCCGCGTGCGCGGCCAGCAGCCGGGCGAGCGCGACAACTTCTCCGTCAACGAGCAGGAGGCCTTTAAGGCCCAGCTCGATCCCGTCAAGCAGGGCATCGCCATGGCCGGGCTCTTCATCACCGGCCTGTCGCTCTTCGTCGGCGCCATCGGCATCATGAACATCACCTTCGTCAGCGTGAAGGAGCGCACCAAGGAGATCGGCACCCGCAAGGCGCTAGGTGCCCGCCGCCGCTCGATTCTGATGCAGTTCCTCATCGAGGCCGTTTCCATCTGCCTCATCGGCGGGGCCGCCGGCATGGTGGTGTCGTTCCTGCTCTTCCTCGGCATCCGCTCGGGTGCACCGAATTTCCCGGTCGAGTTCTCGCCCGACCTCGTGATCGTCAGCATGTTCGTTGCCGTCGTCACCGGCATCGTCTCCGGTTTCGCCCCGGCGTGGGGCGCCTCGCGGCTTGATCCCGTCGTCGCGTTGCGCTACGAGTAGAGACCGCCATCATGAGACTCTCCGAAATCCTGCAGATGTCCCTTGGTTCACTGGGCGTGAACAAGCTCCGCTCCACGCTGACCATGCTCGGTATCACCATCGGCGTATTCTCGGTCATCGGGGTTATGACGGCGGTGTCGGCGCTGCGCACCTCCATTGAGCAGGGCATCAGCTTCCTCGGTTCGAACATCTTCCAGTTCGCGAAATATCCCCTTAACGGCGGCGGGCCCCAGGGGCGCCGCAAATATGAGCTGCGGCGCGACATCACGCTGGAGCAGGGCCTGCGCTTCAAGCAGCTGATGGAAGGCTCCGCCGACGAAGTCTGCCTCAAGACTTTCGAGCAGAATCGCGGCGGCCAGGCCTTCTACAACGGCCGCAAAACCCCGCCCGGCCTCACCTTTGGCGGCACTAACGAGCATTTTCTTTCCGCGAATCAGTTTACCATCGAGCTCGGCCGCAACTTCACCCCCGACGACATCGACCTCGCCCGTCCCATCATCCTCGTCGGTCAGGATGTCGTTAAGCGGCTCTTCCCCGCCGAAAATCCGCTCAACAAGGTCATCAAGTTCAACGACCTCACCTACACGATCGTCGGCGTCTTTGCCCCGAAGGGCAACCAGTTCGGTCGCAGCGGCGACAGCATTGCGATGATCCCCATTACCCGCTTCTTTAACGACTACGGCACCGCGGGTCACACCGTCAACCTCGCCACCCAGGCCCTCAGCCAGACCGTCTACAACGAGACCCTCGACCGCGCCATCACCGCCATGCGGGTCGTCCGCGGCCTTCGCCCCGAGCAGGAGAACGACTTTGAAATCTACTCCAACGACTCGATCATCTCTATTTTCGCCAAGGTCGCCGACGTCGTCGCCGCCGGCTCATTCGTCATCAGTGGCATCGCACTGCTGGCTGCCGGCGTCGGCATCATGAACATCATGCTCGTCTCTGTCACCGAGCGCACGAAGGAGATCGGCATCCGCAAGTCCATTGGCGCGCGCAAAAAGACCATCCTGATGCAGTTCCTCATCGAGGCGGTGACGATTTCCCTGATGGGCGGGTTGCTCGGCATCCTGCTCGGTGTGCTCGGCGGCAACGGCCTCGCGCTGTTCCTCAAGGCCGATGCCGTCTTCCCGTGGGACTGGGCCGCCATCGGGCTGCTCGTCTGTTCCGGCATCGGCGTCGGCTTCGGTTTCTACCCGGCCTGGAAGGCCGCCTCGCTCGATCCCATCGAGGCTCTCCGCTTCGAGTAATTACGGCGGCGGCATCTTCAGAGGGACCGCGCAGCCATCGTGGGCAAAGTGTGGACCCGAAAAAAGCGCGGCTTTCGCACCGCGCCGGTAGTTTTATCGCAGGCCGGCGTTAGACGCGGTTATCCGGGATGGCCGGAGTGGCGTTGCGCGCGGAAGTCTGCTGGCACGGGGGACACACACCAAAAAACTCCACGAGGTGACTGAGCTGCGTGTAGCCGCGTTCGACGAGGGTCTGCTCGACGCCGGTGACGGAGAAAGCCTCGATCTGCTCCGTCTTGCCGCAGGTTTTGCAAACGACATGGTAGTTTGGCGCACAGCCCGTGGCGAGCTCGTAGAGACTGGTGCCGTTGTGCAGGAAGCTGCGGCGCACAAGGCCGATGCTCTCGAATGCCGCGAGGCAGCGATAGACGGTCACAAGATCGCAGGATTTATTGGCGAGGTCTTGATGCATTTGCTCGATGCTGACCGGTGACTGATGCCGGAAGAGGGTGCCGAGGATAGCGATGCGCGGCTTGGTCACCCGCATCTGGGCTGCGCGCAGGCGCATGCAGGCGGACTCAAGTGTCATCGGCTCCCCCGGTTTACTGACGGCGGCGAGCGGGTGGTTGGACTGGGTCGCAGCGATCACTTTCCGGGGTATGATGCAGATTCCTTGGCCAAACGCGAGGGCAAGTTTTTTCAGCCTGCGCCCTGGGGATTTCGCCTCGCCGGGCCTGGCGGAGGTCGCGGCGTGCGTAGTTGCCGGATGCCACCGGCTGTGCTAGCTGTTCACCCGTAAATCACATGCAAGACTTGGAATTTGCCGAGATCATCGAGCTCATCTGCAAGGAGGATAATCGCTTTGAACGCAAGGCATATATCTTTGTCCGCCAAGCACTAGACAGCACTGTCAAGGACTTGAAGCGTCAGAACCCCACGCGCACTTTAAAGTCTCAGCACGTCACCGCCGCTGAGTTGCTGGAAGGCATCCGCCTTTATGCCCTCGACCAGTTTGGTCCGCTCACCAAGACGGTCCTCAACACTTGGGGGATCCGCGGCTGCCCGGATTTCGGTGACATTGTATTCAATCTGATCGACTATAATATTTTCAGTAAAACCGAGAACGACCGCCGCGAGGACTTTACCGATCTCTACGACTTCGACACGGCGTTCGTGAAACCCTTCGCGCCCGCGCGCTCGCGCCGCCACTCGTCCGGTTCAACGTGAGTCTGTTTGCCCGCCGCGGCATCGCCTGCCGCCGACCTTTATCCTGATGCTTAAAAAATCCACTTCGTCCGCCCGCGATGCCGTCCTGCTGCAGAACCTCTGGCGCGAAGCCATCGGGCGCTATACGCTCCCCAACGGCCTGACTGTCCTGCTCAAGCGCGACACCGCCGCGCCCGTCTGCTCCGTGCAGGTGTGGGCGAAGACCGGCAGTATCCACGAGGGCGCGCACCTCGGCGCTGGTCTCTCGCATTACCTCGAGCACATGCTTTTCAAGGGCACGGAGCGCCGCACCGGCCGCGAGATTTCCGCCACCGTGCAGGCGCACGGCGGCTACATCAACGCCTACACCACCTTCGACCGCACCGTCTACTACATCGATCTTCCCGCGGAACACACCGGCGTTGCTCTCGACCTGCTCGCCGACGCGGTGCTGCACTCTACGCTGCCCGCCGAGGAAGCGTTGAAGGAAAAGGAGGTTATCCTTCGTGAGATCGACATGTGCCTCGACGATCCCGACCAGCGCCTGGGGCAGGCGCTCTTCGAGACGGCTTTCCGCGCGCATCCCTACCGCCAACCGATTATCGGCCACCGCGAGGTCTTCGCCGCCAGCACCCGCGACGACCTCACCGGCTACTACCGCACACGCTACGTGCCGAACAACCTCGTTGTGGTTGTCGTCGGCGACTTCGACCCCGTGGCGACTCGGGCCGCCATCGCGGAGCATTTTGGCAGATGCCCGCGTGCGCGGCTCGCGCCCGTGCACGTGCCCGACGAGCCACAGCAGCTCGCCCGCCGCGAGCAGCACCTATTCGAGGACGTGCAGATCTCCCGCGCCGGCCTCGGCTGGCAGATACCCGGGCTGACGCACCCCGACGCCCCGGCGCTCGACATTCTCGCGATGGTGCTTGGGCACGGCGACAGCTCCCTCCTCTGGCAGTCTATCCGCGAGAAAGCCCGCCTCGTCCACACCATCGACGCCATGACCTGGAGCCCGGGCCCGAATGGACTCTTCTATGTCTCATTCCTCGCCGATCCTGATAAACGCGTCGCCGCCGAGGCCGCCGTCCTGCGGGAACTCGACCGCGTCGCCGCCAAGGGTATCAGCCCGCGCGCTCTCGCGAAGGCCGTCCGCCAAGCGGTCACCGCGGAGGTCAGCGCCCGCAAGACCATGTCCGGCCAGGCCTCACGGCTTGGCGCCGCCGAGGTCGTTGTGGGCGACTTGCATTACAACCAAAAATATTTCGAGCAGCTTTTCACGTTGCGGTCGGCCGACCTGCGCCGGGCGATCCGCACCTACCTCGTGCCAGAACGGCTGACCGTCGTGTCGTCCAACCCCAAGGATTCCGCTCCGGTCGCGGCGGCGGGCGCGCCGGCGACGCCGGTTTCGCTCGACTTCGAGGAAATCACGCTCCCGAACGGCGCACGCTTGCTGCTGCAGCCAAACCGCCACCTGCCCAACCTGCACCTGCGGCTTGCCTTCGCGGGCGGCCTGCTGTTCGAGCCCGCCGGCCACCGCGGCGTCAACGCCCTGCTCGCCACTTTGCTGACCAAGGACACCGCGCGCCGCACCGCCGAGGAAGTGGCCCGCGCCATCGAGGAAGTTGGTGGCTCGTTCGTCGATTACTCCGGCAACAACAGTTTTGGGTTGACCGCCGAGACGCTGCCCGGCGACGCCGACCTTGCTCTTGCTCTGCTGGCGGACGCCGCGCTGCACCCCGCCTTTCTGCCCGCGCGGCTCGAGGTCGAACGAGAATCCGCTCTGGCTGTCTTGAAGGAGAGCCTTGATGACGTTGTCACTGTCGGCCGCAAGAAACTTCGCGAAAAATTCTTTGGCACGCATCCCTTTGCCGTCGAAAGTAGCGGCGACGAGCCCGGCCTCAAGGCGATCGACACGGACGACCTCCGCGCGCTGCACCGCCGGTTGGTGGTCGCGGGCAACGCCATCCTGGCTGTGGCGGGCGATTTCGATCCGAAGAAACTTGTCCCGAAGCTCAAGACATTCCTCGCCCGGTTGCCCGCTGGCGCAGCCAAGCAGCCGGCTACGGCGGCGCCAGCCGGGGGCGGTGATTTCACGGAGACCCAGCCGCGCCAGCAGGCCGTGGTGTTCCAGGCATTTCCCGGTCCCGGGCTGCTGGCGCCGGACTATTACGTCAGCGAGGTGGCTGACGAATTGTTCAGCGGCATGTCGTCCCAGCTTTTCGAGCGCGTGCGCGAACAGAAGAGCCTGGCGTATTTCGTGCGCTCCAGCCGTGTCGTTGGCCTGCGTGACACCATGTTCTATTTCTACGCCGGCACCAGTCCGCAGCGCTACCCCGAGGTTCTCGCCGAGCTCGACGCCGAGATTGCGCGCGTGCAGTCGGGCGGCGTGAAGGCCGGGGAGTTGCGCCGCTGCCAGTCGCGCCTGAAAGCCGGCTGCCGCATGGGCCTGCAGACCAACGCGGCCCGCGCCCAGCACGCTGCGCACAACGCGGTCTACGGCCTGCCGGTCAACGACTGGCGCAACTACGACACGCACATCGACGCCGTGACGCTGGACAGCCTACGGGCCTTTGCGCAAAAATATTTCCGACCGGAGACGCGGACGCAACTGGTAGTCAAGCCCTGATTCCGCCCGCCATTAGGGTGACCCCGGGCTTGTCAAAGCCGCTCAGCCGGCTAGTCTGCCCACATGAAAGCCAAATTCTCCCGCCATCTCTTCGTGCCCGGTCTGGTCATCCTGGCACTTTGCTTCTCCGCCCCCATTGCCCGCGCCGAAGCCGCCGCGACGGCCGCAACAAACGCGACGAAGGGCCGCCATGTGAAGGAAAAATATGATGCCGACAAGGACGGCAAACTCAGCGAGGAGGAGCGCGCCAAGATGAAATCCGACGCGAAGGAGCACGCGAAGGAGAAACGGGAGGTGAACGAGAAGAAGATGCTCGAGAAATATGACGCCAACAAGAATGGCAAACTCGATCCCGAGGAACGCGAAAAGATGCAGGCGGACCGGAAGGCGGAGGCGGAGCAGCGCAAGGCCGGGCACAAGGACCGGAAGCACGGCAACGACAGCGAAGGCAAAAAGGACTGAGCGAACCGGCCACCTCTCCCACGACCCCGGGACCAACCGCCCGGGGTTTTATTTTTTCTCCGCGTAGCCGCCGCTCCACTTCAGCTTGGTGCGCATGACTTGGAAATGGGAATAGTCACGGCGCTGCGCCAGCGCGAGTTTGCGGGGCGAGATGGAGATCTCGACCGGCGAGCCGTCGGTGACGAAGGAGTTGCGCTGACCGTCCATAGCCACGAGGAGGCGCGAGCCGGCGGTGTGGTTGAAGACCTGCAGCTTCACGTTTTCGCGGAAAATGATGGTGCGGTCGCTTAGCGTGTGCGGGCAGATGGGCGTCATGGCGATGACACCGGCGGCCGGGTGGACGATAGGGCCGCCCGCCGCCAGGTTGTAGGCGGTGGAGCCTGTCGGGGTGGAGAAAATCACACCGTCGCAATAGTAGTCGGTGACCAGCTCGCCGTCGGCGTGGACCTCGAGCCGCACGAGGCGGGAGTTCTCCTCGTTCTTGATCACCACGTCGTTGAGCGCGATGTCATGGTGCCCCGGGGCGGCCCGGCAGTCGAGCAGGGCGCGGCGGGCGATGCGGTAGTCGCCGCCGAGCAGCGTTGCGAAGTGCGCGCGCGCCTCGTCGGCCGAGAACGTGGTGAGGAAGCCGAGACCGCCGTGGTTGACGCCGATGAGGGGAATGTCCTCGCGCGCCGCGGCGCGGACGGCGCCGAGCAGCGTGCCGTCGCCGCCGATGACACAGCAGGCGTCGCAGTCCTTGAGGTGGCCTCGGGGGAGTTTGCGGCCAACCGGCTGCCGGACCCGGGCGCCCGTCGCGCGCGCGATCTCCATGAGTTCCTGCGCCAACTCCATGGCGCCGGGTTTCTCCTGGTTGACAACAAAAGCGAGTCGGCGGAGACGCTGCATTTTGCTCTAAAAAACGGCGGGACGGCGCGGAGCGCGAGCCTATTCCTTGTGGCGGAGGCCGAGTAGGAACTCGCGGTTGCCGTCGGCGCCGTGGACGGGCGACTCCATTTCACCGAAGATTTCCGCGCCCGGCAGCTCGCGCAGCGCGAAGTCGCGCACCTCGGCGAGAATCCGCGCGCGCACGGCGTCGTCGCGGATGACGCCGCGGCCGCGGTCGGCCTCGGCCTTGCCGGCCTCGAACTGTGGCTTCACCAGTGCGACCAGTCGGCCGCCGGACCGCAGGAACGGCCACACCGCGGGCAGCACGCTTTTCAACGAGATGAACGACAGGTCCATCACGATTGCGTTGTAGCTGGCGCGCGGCATGTCGGCGGGCGTTAGCGAGCGGGCGTTGAGCTTTTCGAGGCTGGTCACACGTGGATCACGGCGTAGTTTCTCATGCAGCTGGCCGTGGCCGACGTCGATGCAGGTCGCCGAGACGGCGCCGGCCTGCAGCGCACAATCGGTGAACCCACCGGTCGAGGCGCCGACGTCAAGCACGTGCGCGCCGGCAAGGGCGAACGGGAATTTCTCCAGGAACGCCGCGAGTTTCTCGCCGCCGCGACTGACGAATCGCGGTGGCTGGTCGATGTTCAGCTCGAAGTCTGTCGGATATTCCTTGCCGGGTTTGTCGAGCCGCTCAGTGCCATGGCGCACCCGACCGGACATGATGAGCGCCTTGGCCTGCGCGCGGGCACCGCACAGCCCGCGGGCGACCAGCAGTTCATCCAGACGTGACTTGGCGGACATGGCGTCAGCGTAGCTTTTGCCGGGCGGGCGACCAGCACGTTGTGCGGCCGCCGATGGTGGCGCGGGCAAGCGGCACGCGCGTGCGCGGGCAGCGGCCGCCGTCCTCCCAGCGGTGCCAGAAAAGCCAGGTTTTCGGGATGCGGACGTTCAGGTTAGGCGGGAGGCGACCGCCGACGCCGGCGATGGTGCGCAGGGCGAGCCGGCAGACCATGCGGCATTCATGATGCAGCGTGCGCACCTCCGTGGGCGTGAGTGAACCGGCCGGCCGTGCCGGATGGATGGCGGCGCGCCAGAGGATTTCGTCGGCCATCCAGTTGCCGATGCCGGGGAAGCGCTCCTGCATCAGCAGCACGGCTTTGATCGGAGCACGGGCGCGGCGGCGGAGGAAGTCCGCCACTGCCTTGCCGGTGAACTGATCCGAGAGAATCGCCGGCGCGATGCGCGTCCACCAGTCCGGCGCGGTCCTGCCAGTGGAAAAGAGCACGCCGCCGAACATCCGGGGGTCGTTGAAGACAAGCTGGCGCTGCCGTTGCACGAGGATGAGGTGGTCGTGCTTCGCGGGGGCGTAGTCCGAAGGCTCGACGCGGAGTTCGCCGCTCATGCCGAGGTGGACGCCGAGCCAGCGGCCCGAGCTGAAGCGGAAGAGCATCTGCTTGGCAGTGGTCGCGGAGCCGAGCAGCCGTGCACCGGTGAGTTTCTTTTTCAACCGTGCGACATCACATTCGCGGAATACGCGGGCGCGGTCGTGCGCATGCACGGCGAGGACGCGCGCGCCGTGTCCGGCGCTCCAGCGACGGCGAAAAAATTCGACCTCGGCCAGTTCGGGCATCCGATTATTGAATTCCGTCAAGGCCTTTCACGGACTCGAAGATTTTCTTAGAATCGTAACCGGTGCCATCTTTGAAGACGTGGGTGGCCTTGCGCAGGTCGGAGATGTTCTTGGACGGGTCGCCGCGAGCAGATACGGTGCGTTTTGCATGGTGAAGGAAACAGTCAGCGGATTTCCCAATTGTAGGGATGGCGCGAGAGCATCCGGGCGGGACCGTCGGTCACCTGCACGACATCCTCCCAGCGGCAGCCGCCGAGTCCGGGATAATAGAGTCCGGGTTCGACCGTCAGCACGGCGCCCTTTTTCAGGATGGCCGACACCGGCCCGATGCGCCCGTGGTCGTGGACCGCGAGGCCGAGTCCGTGGCCCGTGCCGTGGAAGAAACCGACGGAGCCGTTCTTCCGGTGCATTGTCCGGTAACCAGCCTGTTCAAAGACATGCTGCACGAGCTCGTGCACATCGCGGCCGTCGACGCCGGCGCGGATCATCCGGAGCGCGGCGCGCTGGCCGGCGCGCACGGTGGCGCAGAGTTTATTCTGCGCGTCGGAGGCGCGGCCTTTCAGGTAGGTGCGGGTCATGTCGCCGAAGTAGCCGGTGGCACTAACGCGCGGGAAAATGTCGATGATGATGAGCTCGTGCGGGCGCAGCGGACCGAAGCCGCGCTGGTGCGGATCGCAGGCTTGGTCGCCGCCGGCGACGATGGTGTCCTGCGGGTTGCCGCCCAGCTCGCGGATGGTGTTCTCAATGGCGAAGCGCAGACGCTCGGAAGTGAGCGGGCGGCCCTGCCAGGCGAGGCGACGGCCCCGGATGCGGGCGGCGCGGAGGATTTGCTCGGCCGTGCGGTAGCCGGCGGAGCAGAGCCGGTTGCCCTCGCGGATCTGGCCGGCCTCCCAGTCGGTCTTGATCTCGCGCTCGGGGAACATCGGGCCGTTGGCCGTTTCCAGGCGCAGGCCGCGCGCGCGGAGCCGGAGGTAGAGGGCGGCGGGAAAATCGTCGGGGATGCGGAAGCCGCGGATGCCATATTCGCGTGCGAGGCAGGCGATCATCTCGGCGGGGCCGGCCTCGCCGCCGAAGCGCTTCCGGGCGCGGGCCAGCACCTCCTCGCGGGGCAGCAGCGTGTCGAAGGTGCGCGCCTTCTTCACGCGGCCGAACTCGAGCGCGCTTTGCACGGAGAATTTTTTCCCCCGCAGAGCGAAGGCGATGAAGGGGTCGTGCACCTCCACGCGGCTGAAATAGAGCATGTCGGAGCTCGTGTGGGTGTCGGTGTAGAGGAGCGGGGGGAATTTTTTGGCCACGGGAAGAGTTGGGTTGAACCGGATGAGGACGGGCATTAGCCATGAATCTCCCCAAAACGCAAAAATGTTTTCCTGCTCTCCGCCCCGCTGCCTGATCGCCACCGCTGTGCTCGCCCTGACCGCCTGCGGAGGGAACGAGGCGACGCAAGCCACCGCGCCCAAGACGGCGGGGGATTTTTTCGTGATCAAGGTCGGCGAACGGACGGTGCGGATGCAGATCGCGGCGCTGCCCGAGGAGCTGCAGCGCGGATTGATGTTCCGCCAGGCGCTCGGCCGGGACGAGGGCATGATCTTCGTCTTCGCCTCGCCGCAACCGCAGGGTTTCTGGATGCGCAGCACTACGCTGCCGCTCGACATCGGCTACTTCGACGCCGGCGGTGTGTTGAAGGAGATCTACCCGATGTATCCGCTCGACGAACGCACGGTGGCGTCGCATAGCCGCAGCATCCAGTTCTGCCTCGAGATGAACCAAGGCTGGTTCAAGGACCGCGGCGTCAGGCCTGGCACGAAGCTCGACCTCAAAGCCCTCGCTGCGGCACTCCGCGCCCGCGGACTCAAGCCCGAGTCGGCGGGGCTGAAATAATTTCCTCCGGCATGAAAACACACCACGCGCTTGCCTTGCTTTTTCTATTGTTCGCCGCACCCCTCTTCGCGGCGGATGCTCCGGCGTTGCATTTGCTCACACGCTATGAGGTAGGAGGCGAAGGCGGCTACGATTACATCCGTTTCGAGCCCGGTGCGTCGCGGCTCTTCGTGGCGCACGGGAAAAAGGTGGAGGTGTTGGACGCCGCCACCGGCCGGAAGCTCGGCGAAATCGCGCCGACCAACGGCGTGCACGGCATCGCTCTCGCCCCGGCGCAGAACCACGGCTTCACCACCAACGGGACCGACCGTTCGGTCACGATGTTTGATCTCCGGACCCTGGCGACGCTCAAGGTCATCAAATATACCGGAGTAAAGCCCGACGCCCTCGAGTTCGACCCGGAAACGCGCCGCGTCTTCGTCGCCAACGGCGACCCGAAGCTCGGCGGCGACCTGACGGTGATTGACGCGGCGACGGGTGACATCATCGCGACGGTGGAGCTCGGCGGCAAGCTTGAGGGCATGGCTTTCGACGGCCGCGGACGGCTCTTTGTCGCCGCGGAGGACCGCGGCACCGTGCATGTGGTCGACACGCGCACGCTCGCTGTGCTCGCGCAATGGCCGCTGGCGCCGGGCGAGGAACCGACCGGCGTCGCCATTGACGCCGTGCACCACCGGCTGTTCCTGGCCTGCAGCAACCACCTGCTCGTCGTGCTCGACAGTGACTCCGGCCGCGTGATCTCGACGTCACCGATTGGTGGTGGGCCGGATGGCGCGGCGTTTGATCCCACCACCGGCCGGGTGTTCACCTCCAACCGCGAGGGCACGCTCAGCGTCGTGCGCGAAGTCACGCCGGACGAATACGCACCCGAGCCGCCGGTTACGACTGAGCCCGGCGCGCGCACGGTGGCGCTCGATGAGCGCACGCAGCGTCTCTATTTGCCGACGGCGAACTTCGGCGCCGGCTCGCGGACCCCGGTGGCCGGTTCGTTCCGCGTGCTCGTGGTCGGGCCGTAAGCCGAAGGGCAATCAATCGTCGCGGCGGCGGCGGTCGACTTTCTCGACCGTGAGTTCGTCGCGCGGGAGGACGTTGTCGGTGACCATGACGGCGACAGGCATCTTGGTCTTCACCCACAGTTCGGCTTCCTTGAAATGCTTGACCGACGCGCTCTCGAGCGCCTCGCCGACGGACTTGACGGGCAGCAGCCGGCCGCGCTTGGAGGCGTTGAAGTCGTAGGCGCCCTTGAAAATGCGGTCGGCGGTCGAATGCGGGCTGGCGTCCTCGGGGATCTGCACGACCCAGCCGACGAGGTCCTGCCGCGGCAGCTTGCCGGCCGGGTCGGACAGGAGGATGATGAACTGTTTCTTCACCGGCGGCTTCGCCTCGTCGTCGGCGGACGGCTGCGTGGCGGTGTTCAGCTCCTCGACGATTTGGCGGAGGAGCGAGGGCTCGATCTTGTGTTTCTTGAGGATCTCGGCGACCTGACTGATTTCGATTTTGGCCATGGGGGAAAAGTGAAAACGACAGATGGACACCATCACAGCGGGATGACAAAGCTAATTCGTGGCCCAGAATCTGAATGAGCTTTTCGACGTCGTGGACGAGCAGGACCGCGTGACTGGTCAGGCGCGGCGGCGCGGGGTGCATGCGCGCGGTTGGCGGCACCGGGCGGTGCATGTGCTGGTGATGAACGGCGCCGGCCGGGTTTTCCTGCACCAGCGGTCGAAGAAAAAGGATTTATTCCCCGGCAAGTGGGATTCGTCGTGCGCCGGGCATGTGGGGGCGGGCGAGGATTACGACGGCACGGCAGTGCGCGAGATGCAGGAGGAGCTGGGCGTGAGGCCCGTGCGGCCGCCCCAACGGATGTTCAGGATCGAGGCGTGCCCGGACACCGGCTGGGAGTTCGTCTGGGTCTATTGTGTCGCGGCGGAGGGACCGTTCACGCTGCAAGCGGACGAGATCGAGCGCGGCGACTGGTTTGCCCCGGAGGAGATCGACCGCTGGGTGGCGGCTACACCGGATGACTTCGCGAGCGCGTTTCTGCTCCTGTGGCCGCGCGCGCGGACGCGGCTCAGCCCGGGCGCTGCGCCTTGAGCCGGTCGAATTGTTTCTGGCTCATGAGCCGGCGCGGCAGCCGGCGTTCCGCCTCGGAGAGGAGCTTGTCCCAGTCGCTCCCGGCAGGCACAAAATCCTCCCACGAGGTGTGGTGCCCGTGCTTGCGGCAGAAGGTGACGTTCTGGCCGTGAAAGCGGACGGAGATCTGCCATTTCTTTCCGTCGTCGTCCTTGGTCCACCAGCCGAAGATCATGCCCATGGTGTTGGTCTGCCGTTCAGGGTTAGGCGTCGCGCGCGAGTTCGCCGGCGCGGCGGGTGGCGGCAAGGATGGTTTCCCGCACGGTCTCGCGGAACTGGCGCGCGGCCAGGACCTGCAGGCCGGCGGCGGTGGTGCCGTTGGGGGAGGCGACTTGGTCGCGCAGCTGCTCGGGCGTGGCGCCGGAGCGGGCGAGCAATCGGGCGGAGCCGAGCACGGTCTCGAGCGCGAATTTCGCGGCGGTCTCGGCCGGCAGCCCGGCAGCGACGCCGCCGTCGCGCAGCGCGGCGACGAACTCGTAGACGAACGCCGGGCCACTGCCGCCGAGCGCGGTGATGGCGTCGAGTTGCTCCTCAGGCACCTCGGCGTGCGTGCCGAGGGCATCGAGGATTTGGCGGACGGTGACGTGGTCGGAGTCGGAGAGTTTTTGCGCAGCGCACCAGCCGGTGATGCCGGCGCCGATGGCGGCGGGGGTGTTGGGCAGCAGGCGCACAAGGTTGCGGGCGTGGGGAAAAGTCTCCGTGAGGCGGGCGAGGCGCCGGCCGGCGAGGACGGAAATGACGAGCTTGCCGACGGTGAGCGCGGCGAGGCGCGGGTCGGCGGTGGCGAGCGACTGCGGCTTGAAGGCGACGACGACGGTGTCGGCAGTGGCGAGCAGGCGCGGCAGGTCGGGCTCGAAGGCGATGCCGGTTTCGGCGGCGAGCCTTTGCGCGGAGACGCCGGACTTGCTGGTGCAGACGAGGTCGGCCGGCGGACAGATTTTTTGGGCGAGAAGACCCCGGACGAGGGCGGTGGCGAGGTGTCCGGCGCCGAGGAACGCGATGCTGCGGGAGGGCATGACGAAAGTGGCGAGGCGAGCGGGCGGATCAGGCGCGCGACTTTTTCTCGAGTGGGTGACGGATGGTGGCGACGGCACCGCCGCCCGAACGCTTCGCCAGGCTGACGTCGCCGCCGAGGCTGCGGATGGAGTGGCGGGCGATGGTCAGGCCCATGCCCACGCCGACGGTGTGCTTGCTGCTGATGAAAGGCTCGAAGGCATGGTCGCGGATCTCGGGATCGATGCCGCGGCCGCGGTCCTCGATGTGAATAAGCACGAACTGGCCGTCCGCGCCCTGATCAGTGAGCTCGGTGCGGAGAGTGATGGCGCGCTGCTCGTCCGGGGCGTCGCCGTAGCTTTCCCAGGCGTTGTGGAGGAGCCGGGAGAGCGCTTGCTCGAAATGCTCGGCGTTGGAGTCGAGCATTTGCCCGC
Organism: Opitutaceae bacterium; assembly: GCA_023269565.1. Taxonomy (GTDB): domain Bacteria; phylum Verrucomicrobiota; class Verrucomicrobiia; order Opitutales; family Opitutaceae; genus JAHFTD01. The sequence continues at coordinate 18,739 of JAHFTD010000005.1, forward strand.
CGAGGGGATTTTCGATCGTGACGGGCTGGTCGATCCGGACCTCGGCCTGGTAGAGGCTGACCCCGGTATCAAGCAGCCGGGCGAGGGAGATCCGGGCGAGCGCAGGGCGGTTTTTCACCGCGAGATTGCTGACTTGCTTGATGATGGCGACAATGCGGTTGACGGCGGCCTCGAGATGCTGGGCGTTCTTGCGGACGAGCTCGGGCTTTTCGCTATAGATTTTGATGAGGTCGAGGTAGCCGATGACAACGCCGAGGAGATTGTTGAGGTTATGCGCGATGCCTTGGGTGACGGCGCCGAGGGAGGCGGCGCGGCGGGCGTCACCGAGGCGGCGCTGGAGTTCCAAGAGCTCGTGGTTGATGGCGGCGAAACGCAGCTGGGTCTGGACGCGGGCGAGGGTTTCGTCGAGGTCGATGGGTTTGGTGATATAATCGACGGCGCCGGCGCCGAGGCCCTCGATCTTGCCCTCCTTCGAGGTGCGGGCGGTGATGAGGATCACCGGGATCGACTTGGTGGCGTCCTCGGCCTGGAGGCGTGCGCACACCTCGAGGCCGTCCATGTCGGGCATCATGACGTCGAGGAGAATGAGGTCGGGCCGGTCAGCGGCGACCTTGGCCAAGGCTTCGCGACCGGAGAAAGCGGTAGCGATGTGCATGCCCTCGCGCTCCAGCTTGCGTTTCAGCAGCTGGACGTTGATCGGCTGGTCGTCGACCACGAGGATTTTTGGGGCGGACATCGGCGGGGCGGCGAGCGAAGCGGGTTGGCCGGAATCTGGCAAGCGCGGGCGGTCAGGCCAGCCCGTGGTTCTGCCGGTAGGCCTTGACGGTGTTTTTCATCAGCATGGCGACGGTCATCGGGCCGACGCCGCCGGGGACGGGAGAAATTTTCGCGCAGAGCGGTGCCACGCTGGCGAAGTGGACATCGCCGGTGAGGCGGTAGCCAGTCTTCCGCGAGGAGTCGGGGACGCGGTTGACGCCAACGTCGATGACCACGGCGCCGGGCTTGACCATGTCGGCGGTGACGAACTCGGGTTTGCCGATGGCGGCGATGAGGATGTCGGCCTGGCGGGTGAGGGCGGGGAGGTTGGCGGTCTGGGAGTGGCAGATGGTGACGGTGGCGTTGGCCCAGGGCTTGCGCTGCATGGCGAGGAGCGCGGCGGGCTTGCCGACGATAAGGCTGCGGCCAAGCACAACGATGTGCTTGCCCGAGAGGGTGACGCCGGAACGCTGGAGCATCTCGATGATGCCGGCGGGCGTGCAGGCGACGAATCCGGTGTCGTCCTCCTGCGCGAGCTTGCCGAGATTGAGGGTGTGGAAGCCGTCGACATCCTTGTGCGCGGCGATGCGGCGAAACACGGCGACTTCGCTGAGCGGCTTGGGCAGCGGTGACTGCACGAGGATGCCATCGACGCCGTCGTCGGTGTTGAGCTGGTCGACAAGGGTGCAAAGCTCGGGCTGCGTGATCGTGACAGGCAGGAGGATCAGGCGCGATTCGAGGCCGATCTCGGCGGCGGTCTTCTCTTTTTTGCGGACGTAGGAGACCGAAGCGGGGTCCTCACCTACGCGGATGAGGGTGATGCAGGGACGGCGGCCGGTGAAGCGGGCGACCTCGGCCTTGAGGTCGGCGGTGACCGAGGCGGCGATCTGGTTTCCATCGATGATTTCCATGGACAAAAAAGCCGGCCGCGGCGGGTCGGCGGAGGCGGCGGGGTTATTTCAACTGCATCACCTGCGCGTCGACGACCAGATCCTTGCCGTCGATGGTGTTGCGGACGGTGCCGGTGATGACGATGGCGCGGTCGAGAAAGGTCTCGATTTTTTCGGTGAGGACGAGGCGCTTGGTATCGAGGTAGGCGAAGCGGCGGCCGTTGGAGTCGGTGAGCTGGTAATCGTAGGGCGGATTGGGATTGAAGATCGCGCGCCTTGCGAGGACGAGCGTGCCGGTGAACAGGCGCGGCATGTCGGCGGTGTCGCCCGTCAGCGCGACCGGATGACCGAGCGCGGTCGAGGGGGAGGCGACAGGGGCGACAAGTGGAGGCGGCGTGGCAGCCGGGGTGGTGCGGGTGCCGGCGGGAGTATTGGCGGTTTCGCCGACGGCGACGAAGCCCTGCAGTTTTTTCTCGAGCCTGATCTGCGACCAGTCGCCGCGCAGGCCGGTGATTTCGGAACGGTCGCCCTTCTGCGCGACAGTAACGACCGGGGCGTCCTTGCGCGGGGCGGCGAGGATGTTCGCGCCCTCGCGGACTTCGAGGCCCTTGGTGATGTCGCGATTGTGGACGTAAAGTTCGAACGGGCCGGGCACCTCGACGCGGCGCCAGCCGGCGGGGGCCTCGCCGACGGTGGCGAGTGTGGCGCCGGCTTTGAGGCGGACAAGGACGGGCGACTGGGGGTCGGTCTGTATGAACACAGCAGTGTCGGACGGGAGGACATCAGCGGCGAGGCGGACGGCGGTGAGGGCCAGGACGAGGAGGGCGAGTTTAGTCTTCATCGGGTAGGGTGCCGACCGGCGTGCGCCAGTGGGCGCGCGGAGTGGCAAAGAGGGATTGGATTTCCTTGGTAGAAAGTTGTTTCACCCCGCGCAAAGGAATTCCGCGCAGAGGGAGGGCGCCGATCTGGTAACGGCGGAGGCGGCGGACGGGGTGGCCGAGGGCGGCGAAGAGCTGGCGGATCTCCCGTTTCTTGCCGTGGTGAAGGTGGACATCGAGCTCCGTGGAGGCTTTGGCGGCCCCGGGGTTGACCAGAGTGGCGTGTTCGACCTTGAGGTGTTCGCCCTCGAGGACAACGCCGCGGAGCAGCTGGCGCAGGCGGCCGGCGGGGAAGGGCTCCTCGAGCGAGACGTGGTAGCGCTTCACGACGGCGCTGGAGGGATGCATGAGCCGGTGGGCGAGGTCGCCGTCGGTGGTGAGAATGACGAGGCCCTCGCTGTCCTTGTCGAGGCGGCCGGCGCAGAAGAGGCGCAGACGGGCCCAGAGGCGCGGCAGGAGATCGAAGATGGTGGCCTCGGCGTGCGGATCGCTGTTGCTGCAAACGACGCCGCGGGGCTTGTGCATGGCGAGAGTGAGCCGCGGCTGGGGGGCGGCGTGCAGGGGCTTGCCGCGCACGGAGATTTTGTCGATGCCCGGCGTGACCTTCTGGCCGAGGGTGGCACGGGTGCCGTTCACATAGACCTCGCCCGTTGTGATCAACGTCTCCGCCGCGCGGCGCGAACAGAGGCCGGCCTCGGCGATGAGTTTCTGGATGCGGACGGGTTCCATGCGAAGGGTCTGCATGGCAGGCGCCGCAGAATGGCGCAACGAGATTCACCCCGCGCCGGGCAAGCCGCGCCGGCCATTAGCATCCGAGTTGGCGTTGAATAACGGGCAAACTGACCACGGCGAAGCCGCATCCTGACTTGCTACCGGGGTCGCGGAGCTGGCAGGTTTGTTCATTCCACATCTTTCCAGCCCGTGCCCATGACCGCCGCACCGCCGACCACCAATCTCTACACCAAGGACAATCCGCTTGCCGCCAAGCTGCTGGAAAACCGCGTGCTCAACAAGGACGGGTCGAGCAAGGACGTCCGCCACCTCGTCATCGATATCGCCGGCAGCGGCCTCACCTACACCGTGGGCGACTCGCTTGGCGTCTTCGCCACCAACCGCCCGCAGCTCGTCGAGGAGATGATCGAGCTGCTCGGCGCCACCGGCAACGAGCCGGTGACCCTGCCGCGGATGTCCGCCCCGGTCAGCCTCCGCGAGGCGCTGAACTCCAAGCTCTCCCTCGCCGAACCGTCGAAAAAGATTCTCGAGACCCTCGCCGCGAAGACCGCCGACCCGCAGGAGAAGGCGCAGCTCGCCGAGCTGCTCGCCCCCGGCGCCAAGGAGACCCTGGAGGTTTTCCTCGGTCAGCGCGAATTCATCGACCTGCTGGAGGAATTCCCCGGCGCCAAGCTCACGCCGCAGGAATTTGTCAGCCATCTCAAGCGCCTGATGCCGCGGCTCTACTCCATCGCCTCCTCGCCCCGGGCGTTCCCCGGGCAGGTGCACCTCACCGTCGCGCCCGTGCGCTACGAGTCCAACTTCCGCCGCCGCTACGGCGTCTGCTCGACCTTCCTCGCCGACCGCGTGACGCGCCGCAAGACGCTCATCCCGGTGTTCGTGGCCGAGTCGCACTTCGGCCTGCCGGCCGACCCGGCGAAGGACGTCATCATGATCGGCCCCGGCACGGGCATCGCGCCCTTCCGCGCCTTCGTGCAGGAGCGCATCGCCACCGGCGCGACCGGCCGCAACTGGCTCTTTTTCGGCGACCAGCACGAAGCCACGGACTATCTCTACGGCGGCGAATGGAAGCGGCTTCTCACCGAGGGCAAGCTGGCCCGAGTCGACCTGGCCTTTTCGCGCGACCAGCCGAAGAAAATCTACGTGCAGGACCGCATGCGGGAGGCCGCGGCGGAGCTGTGGGCGTGGCTCAAGGGCGGCGCGCACTTC
>JAHFTD010000005.1:23303-61521 GCA_023269565.1 Opitutaceae bacterium
AACGTTACCGATGAGACACGCGCGGGCGAGCGTGGAGTGAGCCCTTTTGAAAAACTGGAAAAGTAGAGCGCAGAAGGCACATACGATTCAGGTCACATCCCGCGCGTTGTCTCTTGGCGGTCTTGATCGGCTCTCTGGCTCAGAGTTCTTCCAAGGCAGCAGCAACCAGCTCCATAGCTCTCGAATTATAGATGGCTCCTTCTTTTGCGCCGGCCGAGCCCTCATCAGTCTCTAGCTTAAGCAGGCGCTCATCCGCACGGTGCAGGAGCTGCTCGGCCATGCGAGTGTCGAGACGACGCAGATCTACACCCATGTCATGCAAAAGCCCGGCCTCGGCGTGCGCAGCCCACTCGACGCGCCCAAGGCAACTTTTTAAACCAATAGATTACAACAAACATCCCATGTTGAACCACAGTTCCAGATTCAAAATCCCCGCTGACCTGGCACCGGCGTTGCCCGGCGGGCGGCTGGATTTTCGCGCTTGCCGCGCCGGGGGCTTCCGCCTCCCATGTCGCGCACCATGAGCCTGACTTTCAACAACCGGGTTGCGCTGGTCACCGGCGCGGGCCGCGGCATCGGCAAAGCCATCGCGGAGCTCCTCGCCCGGCACGGCGTGACCGTGATCTGCGTGAGCAAGTCGGCGGAGAGCTGCGGTGCCGTGGCCGCCGCAATCACCGCGGCCGGCGGCAAGGCCAAGGCCCTCGCCGTCGACGTGGCCGACGGCGCCGCCGTCGCCAAGGCCAGCGCCGAGCTCATCGCGGAGTTCGGGCACATCGACATCCTCATCAACAACGCCGGCATCACGAAGGATGGCCTGCTGTTCCGCATGTCCGGGGACGATTGGAGCAGCGTCCTCGCGACCAATCTCACCAGTTGCTACCACTGGACCAAATACATCGGCCGGCCGATGACGCAGAAGCGCTGGGGCCGGATCGTCAACATCACCTCGGTGGTCGGCCTGATGGGCAACGCCGGCCAGGCCAACTATTGCGCAGCCAAGGCCGGCATGATCGGATTCACCAAAGCCATCGCGAAGGAGTTCGCGGCACGCCAGGTCACCTCCAACGCCGTCGCCCCCGGCTTCATCAAGACCGACATGACCGCTGCGCTGCCGCCCGAGGCGGCCGAGAAACTCACCGCCGTGGTCCCGCTCCGGCGCTTGGGCGAGGCGGCGGATGTCGCCCACATGGTGGTTTTTCTTTGTTCAGAGGAAGCGGGTTACATCACCGGGCAAGTTTTTACCGTTGACGGCGGCATGGTGATGTGATGCCTCTGGACTGTCTCTTACCCCAGCCCTTTCCCACCATGTCCGACCAGAAATCCATCGAGCAACGCGTCAAGGAAATCATTGTTAACCAGCTGAATGTTAACGAGGAGCAGATCACGCGCGAGGCGTCGTTCCTCGACGACCTCGGGGCCGACTCGCTTGACACCGTCGAGCTCATCATGGCGTTCGAGGAAGAGTTCAAGAACGAGATCAAGGGCGAGATTCCCGAGACCGATGCCGAAAAGCTGCAGACCGTCGGTGATGTCATCACCTACATCGAGCAGAAGGCCGGCAACAAGTAATTTGAAATTCGCAGTAGGCGTTCTACCGTCTGGCTCTAAACCGGCCCGGTAGAGCGCCTTTTTCATTTCCTCCACGCACCTCCGATGGAAACTGTCTCCCCCCACAAACGCGTTGTCATCACCGGCATGGGCGCCATCGCCTCGATCGGACACACCGTGGACGAATTCTGGGCCAGCCTCCTCGCCGGCAAATGCGGCATCGACCAGATCTCGCTCTTTGATGCCAAGGATTACTCCTGCCGGATTGGCGCCGAAGTGCGCGGCTGGGATCCCGCCCAGCACATGGATCCCAAGGAGGTCCGCCGCAACGACCGCTACACCCACTTCGGCTTCTGCGCCGCCAAGCAGGCCGTCGCCCACGCCCGGCTCGACATGGCGAAGGAGGATCCCGACCGCGTGGGCGTTATCATCGGCTCAGGCATCGGCGGCATGCTCACGATCGAGACCCAGCACAAGATCCTCCTCGAACGCGGCCCTCGCCGGGTTTCGCCGTTCATGATTCCGGCCCTCATCAGCAACATGTGCAGCGGCATGGTCGCCATCGAACTCGGCGCGCGTGGCCCGAATTTCTGCGTCGTGAGCGCCTGCGCCACCGGCACCCACGCCATCGGCGAGTCCTTCCGCATGATCCGCAGCGGCGAGGCCGACGTCATGGTCTGCGGCGGCTCCGAGGCCGCCATTACTCCGCTCGCCTACGCTGGCTTCTGTTCGATGAAAGCCGTCAGCACCAACAACGACAACCCGCAAAAGGCCTGCCGCCCCTTCGACCTCAACCGCGACGGCTTCATCATGGGCGAGGGCGCCGGCATCCTCGTCATCGAGAGCCTGGAGCATGCGCTCGCGCGCGGGGCGACAATCCTCTGCGAGTTGGCCGGCTACGCCGCCACCTGCGACGCCTACCACATCACCTCGCCCGACCCCGAAGGCCGCGGCCTCTCTCTCGCCATGTCCCGCGCGCTCAGCGACGCCCGCCTCCAGCCCCGCGAGATCGACTACATCAACGCGCACGGCACTTCCACGCCCTACAACGACAAGTTCGAGACCCTTGCGATCAAGAAAGTCTTCGGCGATCACGCCCGCCAGCTCATGGTCAGTTCCACCAAGTCGATGACTGGCCACCTGCTCGGTGCTGCCGGCGGCATCGAGGCCATCGTGAGCGTAAAGACTCTCCAGTCCGGGGAAGTCCCGCCGACCATCAACTACGAAACGCCCGATCCCGAATGCGACCTCGACTATGTGCCGAACGTCAAGCGCCGCGCCGACGTCCGGACCGTCATGAGCAACAACCTTGGTTTCGGCGGCCAGAATGCGGCGATCATCTTTCGCAAGTTCTGATCTGCCACCCCGCCGCAGGATTATTTTTTCCGCCGCGCTCGGGCTGCTCCTGTTCGCCGGTTGCGGCCGGCCTACGGCGGAAATTCCGCCGCCAACCCGCGCCGAGATCTGGCAGGCCGTGGTGGCTGAATGCGCGCCCTACCGGATCGAGCCGTCGCTTGTTTACGCGCTCGTGGCCGCCGAGAGCAACTTCGACCCCGCGGCGCGTTCGGGCGAGGCGCGGGGTCTGCTTCAGCTCACCCCCGGCGCCTGGCGAACGGTGTCGCACGAGCCCTACGAGTCGCTGGTCTGGGACTGGCACGTCAACCTTCGCACCGGCATCGAATATCTCGCGTGGTGCCGGCATGCGCTGCACCAGCGGAACAAGTTCTCGTATCCGCTCCTGCTCGCCGTGTTTCACTATGGCTACGAGTCGGTGCAGGCCCGGGATTTCGATTTGGCCGCCTTCCCTCCACCCGGCAATCCGCTCTACCGCGAGCTCTGGCGCGGTAATCTGTCACCGCTCGCGCCACCCGTGAGCCCGGGCAAATAGCGTTGCCGCCCAATGCACGCTCCGTCTCCATCGGCGCGTGAATGACTGGCCCGCGAGCGTCCGGCTGCTGTTTGCGACGCGCTTCGTGCGCATGTTCGCCTACGGGATGCTCGGCGTCATCCTCGTGCTTTATCTTGCCGGCACCGGACTGGACGAGACCCGCATCGGGCTGCTGCTGACGCTGACCTTCCTCGGTGACGCGGCCATTTCGCTGGCGCTGAGCACGCGTGCCGACCGTTGGGGCCGCCGCCGCATGCTGGTGGCTGGCGCCGCGCTCATGGCGGCGGGCGGGCTCGGCATGGCGGCGACGGGGGATTTTTTCCTACTGCTGCTGGCCGCGACCATCGGCGTCATCAGCCCGACGGGCGGCGAGGTCGGGCCGTTCCTCGCGGTCGAGCAGGCGTGCCTCGCACAGGTGATCGACGACCGCGAGCGCACGCATTGGTTTGCGTGGTATAACGTCACGGGCTACCTCGCGACCGCGCTTGGCGCGCTGGCGGCGGGTGTGCTTGCGGAGACGTTGCAACGCTCTGGCTGGAGCGCGCCGGCCAGTCACCGCGCCGTGCTCTGCGGCTATGGTGTGCTGGGCGTGCTGATCGGCGTGATGAGCTGGCGGCTCGACGAGCGCGTCGAGGCGCCGGTGGCATCCGGCGCGGCGGCCGGGCCGCTGCGGGCCTGGTTCGGACTGCACCATTCGCGCGGTATCGTGCTGCGCCTCAGCACGCTGTTTTCCCTCGATGCCTTCGCCGGCGGATTCATCGTGCAAAGTTTCGTTGCCTACTGGTTTCACCGGAAATTCGGCGTAGGGGAGGGTGCGCTCGGCGGGGTGTTTTTTGGCGCCAACCTGCTGTCGGGTCTCTCGGCGCTGGCGGCAGTGCCGCTGGCGCGGCGCATCGGGCTGGTAAACACGATGGTGTGGACGCATCTGCCGTCAAACGTGCTGCTGATGTGCGTGCCGCTCATGCCGACGTTCGGCTGGGCCGTGGTTCTGCTGCTGCTGCGGCACACTATCTCGCAGATGGACGTGCCGACGCGGCAGTCTTACGTGAACGCGGTCGTGCCGGCCGGGGAGCGCTCGGCCGCCAACGGCGTCACCGGCACGGCGCGGCAGCTCGGCACCGCGTTGGCGCCGTTGCTGACCGGGCCGATGCTCGGGGCCGCGGCGCTCGCCAGCACGCCGTTCTTCGTCGCGGGCGGACTCAAGATCATCTACGACCTCGCGCTCTGGCGCGGCTTCCGGAGCATGAAACCACCCGAGGAAAAACCGGGCGGTTAGGCTGCCGTTCTCCCGTGGCAGCAATGGTTGGACGGCCCGCTCGCCCGGCTAATAATTCCACCGCGGCCCGAAGCCCAGCATTGCCCCAGCGGGGAAGTCTGCCTTGCTTAGGGTGAAACGATTCCCATGGCTACTTCCCCTTCGCATTCCAGTTCCGGCGAGCGCGACCCCGAGCGCAGCCTCGAGTTCGAGTTCGTCCGCGCCACCGAGAACGCCGCCCTCAACGCCATCCATTGGATGGGCCGCGGCGACAAGGAGGGTGCCGACGCCGCCGCGTGCGACGCCATCAATGGCAGTTTCGACCACGTCGACCTCTGCGGCGAGGTCGTGATCGGCGAGGGCATCAAGGACGAAGCTCCTGGCATTTTCCTCGGTGACCGGCTTGGCACCTGGCGCAAGGGCGCGCCGAAATTCAACATTGCCCTCGATCCCATCGACGGCACAACCAACATTTCCAAGGGCCTGCCCAATTCTATCTCCGTCATGGCCGGCGTGCTCGCTCCGGCGAAGGGCACCGCGATGCTGAACATCCCGACGTTTTACGCGGAGAAACTCGCCTACGGTCCGGCCGTCGCCGCCGCGCTGCAACGGGACAAGTCGCTGCGCTTCGACCTCGATACACCCGTGGCCGAGGTGATCGCGAAGACCGCCAAAATCCTCGGCAAGGACGTGCAGAAGATCGTCGTCGTTGCGCTCGACCGCCCGCGCCACGACAGCATCATCCGTGAAGTCCGCCGCATGGGCGCCGCGCTCCGGCTCATTTCTGACGGCGATGTCACTGCCGCCATCGCCCCGTCGCTGCCCGACAGCAGCGTCGATCTCTACCTGGGCGTCGGTGGCTCGCCGGAGGGAGTTCTCACCGCCGCGGCCCTGCGGGCGCTCGGCGGCGACCTGCAGCTCCGCATGTGGCTCCGCGACGACGAGGAAAAAGCCCGCATCGCCAAGGATCCGATGGCGAAACATCTCCGGCGCATTTTTCACGCTGATGAACTCGTCAGCGGCCCCAGCGCCATCTTTTGCGCCACCGGCATCAGTTCCAGCTGGCTGCTGCCGGGGGTGAAGCTTGTTGGCCACAAAGCCATCACGACCTCCATCCTCATGCGCGCCCGCTCGCGCACCGTGCGCTACATCCGCGCCGAGCACGACCTCGAGCACAAGCGTATCCCCCTGCGAAGCCAATTACGGGAATCCAAGGTCTGAATCTGCTGGAGGGCCGGCCGCAGATGCAGGTTGTCCCCCGGGACGGCGGCTGTCATGTTGTCGGGCGTATGAAACTTCCGCGTCAACTCGCCGCGTTCGTCGCATCCCTCCTTTTCGCCCCCGCCGCATTCTCCGGCGAGGCCGCACCGGCCTGCCTCATCCGCCACGCCCGCATCTTCGAGGGCAAGGGCGATGCGCTGGCCGACGGCCTGAGTGTTCTTGTGGTCGGCAACAAAATTGCGCGCGTCGCGGCGGAGCCGTTCGACGTGCCAGCGGGCGCCATCGTCATCGACGCCGCCGGCCGCACGCTCACGCCGGGCTTCGTGGACGTGCACGTCCACGCCTCGGCCTGGGTTCCGGGCGCGCAGTTGCGGATTTCCTCGCCGTGGCAGATCGGCGTCTACATGGCGCGTTCGCTCGAGGAAACGCTCCAGCGCGGCTTCACGACGGTGCGTGACGCCGGCGGCGCCGACGGCAGCATGACCGACCTTATCGACCGCGGCATTGTCAACGGTCCGCGGCTCTTCCCTTCCGGTCCCGCGCTTTCGCAGACCAGCGGTCACGGCGACGGTCGCCTGGCCTACGCCACGCATCCGTATTTCTCGCGCACTGGGGAGGCGCTCGCCGGGAAGGGACTCAGCTGGCTCGTCGACGGCCCCGACGAGGTGCTGCGCGCCACGCGCGAAAACCTCAAGAACGGCGCCACCCAGATCAAGATCCTCGCAGGCGGCGGCGTGCTCTCGCAGTTCGACCCGCTGTTCACCGTCCAATTCACTCCCGAGGAGATCCGTGCCGCCGTGGCCGCCGCCGCCGACTGGGGCACCTACGTGATGGCGCACGCCTACAACGTGAAGTCCGTCCGCCGCCTCCTCGACAACGGCGTGAAGCAGATCATGCACGGCCACCTGCTCGATGAGGACACGGTGAAACTCGCCGCCGAGAAGGGCGCGGTCATCGAGTTCGAGCTCGTCTGGGTCTGGGAGGAGGAGGAATACGGCAAGACCAAAGGCCTCTCCGAGGCCAGCATGGCCAAGGTGCTCGAGGTGAAGCGCGGCATGAACAACCTCACCGGCTACATCAGGAAATACCATGTGCTCACCGGCTTCGGCACTGACCTCGTCGGCAACCAGCACTACGAAAACAAGGAGTTCACGCTGCGCGCCGCGCACTTCACCCCGGCCGAGATCCTGCGCCAGGCCACGAGCGAGGGCTACGCCGTCATCAACATGTGCGGCCCCCTGAACAAATACGGCAAATTTGGCGTCATCGAGGAGGGTGCGCTCGCCGATCTCCTGCTCATCAACGGCGACCCACTGAAGAACATCTCCATCCTCGAGACGCCCGACACTGCACTGGCGCTCATCATGAAGGACGGGAAAATCTACAAGAACACCATCGGCACGGCGAAGTAAGGTGCTGCGCAGAGCAGGCCGGCGCCCATTTTCCTCCCGGATTCTACTGGAACAGCCCGAGCAGCACTGAGGGGAACAGGCCGAAGAGCACGAGCAGGCCGGCGGCCGTCAGCAGCGTGGCCGTCGCGGCCGGCGGCACGGTGATCCGGCGGATCGGCCCGTCGGTGCGGACCACCAGAGCCTGCTTGAGGATGAGCAGGTAATAGTAGAGCGCCACCGCGCTGAGGAGGATGGCGGCCACGGCCAGCCAGCCGGCGGGGCCGCCGAGGCCGTTGAGCTTCAGCGCCGCGGCAAAGATCACAAACTTGCCGAAGAATCCCGCCAGCGGCGGAATGCCAGCCAACGACAGGATGAACACGAGCAGGCAGCCCGCGAGCAGCGGCGAGCGGCGGTGCAGGCCGGCGAGATCGGCGAGGTTCTCGCACCTGCCCGCGTTCTCAACAAGTGCAATGACGCCAAATGCCCCGATGGCGGCGATCGCGTAGGTGAAGGCGTAGTAGAACAGCGGTGCGGGGCCGGAGGCCCCGGCGGCGATCACGCCGAGCAGCATCGCACCCGCATGCGCGATCGCCGAGTAGGCCAGCAGCCGGCGGATGTTTGTCTGCGCCAGTGCGGCGATATTACCCAGCAGGAGCGACGCGCCGGAAAGCAGAGCCACCACGGGCACCCAACCGATCGTGAACGGCAGCCGCGCGGCATCACCCGCGGACATTCCGAGTCCCGGCCAGAGCAGGCGATAAAAGAAGACGAGCCCGGCGAGCTTGGAGGCCGAGGCAATCAGCGCCGCCGAGGGCGTGGGCGCACCTTGATAGGCGTCGGGCGCCCAGAGGTGAAAGGGCGCGGCGGCGGTCTTGAAACCGAATGCCACCAGAACCATGACGAGCGCGATCAACAGCAGGGGGCTCGGACCCTGCGGCATGAGCATCATCCCGATCTGCGGCAGAATGAGCGAACCCGTCAGCCCGTAGAGCAGACTGAATCCGAACAGCAGGAATGCCGCCGCCATGCCGCCAATCAGGAAATATTTCAGCGCGGCCTCCGCCGATTCGGGTCGCGACTTGTCGAAGCCCGCGAGCACGTAGAGCGAAATGCTGGCCAGCTCCAGCGCGAGGAAAGCAAGCAACAGTTGCTGCGCCGCGGCCATCAGGATTAATCCCGTGGCGGCAAACAGGATCACCGCGACGTATTCCGCCGGATGGCGGAGCCGGCGGGCGTCGCACGCGATGCCGAACGTGAACAGGGTGAGCATCAGCACGCCCTGCCGGGTGATCAACGCGAGGGTGTCGAAGAAGAGCACGTCACCGAAGACCGGGCCGCTGAAGCCGGTTGAGCACGCGAAAATCAGCGCGACCGTCACTGCCATCGCACCGAAATTCATTACCAGGCGATAGCGGGCCGCCGGTTCCTGACGGCGGAAAATGGCCAGGTCCAGCCCGAGCACGAGCAGCGCGCCGACCACGAGGGCGATCTCGGGCAGCAACGCCTGGGCGAGCAGGGCGTAATCGGGATTCATGGCGTGCCTCCCTTCCAGACCGCCTGCATGAGCGGTGACTGCAATGCAGGAGTAATCCAGTCGAGGAGCAGGTCGGGCCTTAGGCCGACGATGATGGTCGCGGCGAGCAGCAGGACCGCGCCGGATTTTTCAGCCAACGTGAGTGGCGGCAGCGGATGTTCCGGGGCAGCCGCCGCGCCCGCGGGATTGGTGCCGAAGAAGGAGAGCTGGATGACCCGCAGCGTGAACGCCGCCGCCACCAGCACGCCACCCGCCGCGGCGATGGCCCAGACGGGCGAGACCCGCCACGTGCCGATGAGGATGGTCAGTTCGGCCGGGAAGCCGCTGAAGCCCGGCATGCCCATCGAGGCGAGGCCGGCGAGAACGAACGTCACCGCAGCGAACGGCAGCAGCCGGAACAGCGGCTGCACCTGCAAGTCGGCCAGTTGCCGCGTGTGCGTGCGCTCGTAGACCATCCGGCCGACGACGGCGAAGAGCAGCCCGGCGATCACGCCGTGCGAGAACATCTGCAGCACCGCGCCGGCGGCGGCGGTGGCGTTGGCGGCAGCGAGCCCGAGCAGCACGAAGCCCATGTGGCTGACGCTCGAGTAGGCGATGACGAACTTGAAGTCTTCCTGCACCAGCGCGACGAAACCCGCGTAGAGGATGCCGGCGATGGCCAGCCAGGCGATGACCGGCTGCCAGTAGGCGAGCCCGATTGGAAACAGCGGCATCGCGACGCGCAGGCAGCCGTAGGCGCCGAGTTTCATCACCACGCCGGCGAGGAGCATCGAGGCGGCGGTCGGCGCGGCCACGTGGCCGGTCGGCGCCCAGGTGTGGAAGGGGAAAAGGCCCGCCAGCACCGCGAAGCCCAGGAACACCAGTGCAAACATCCCCACCTGCTGGCCGCGCGGAAAGTGCGCCGCGGTGGCCGCGAGGTCGTCGAGCGCGAAGCTCTGCCCGCCTCCGGCCGCGTAGGCCCAGAGCAGGCCGGCCAGCACCAGCGCGCTGCCACCGAATGAGTAGAGCACAAGCTTCATCGCGCCGTATTCGCGGTTGGTGGAGCCCCAGTTTGCGATCAGGAAATACTTCGGCACGATCGCGATCTCGTAGAAGACGAAGAGCACGAAGGCGTCGGCGCTCAGGAACACGCCGTAGACGCCGCCGATCAGCGCGAGGTAGAGCGCGAAGAACTCGCCGGCGCGCTCCCCGATGTTCCAGGAAAACAGGATGCCGGCCACCGCGGCCAGACCCGTCAACACCACGAGCGTCAGGCTGATGCCATCGGCCGCGAGGTGGTAGCGGATGCCCAGTTGAGGAATCCACGCGACGTCGGTGAGCGTCTGCAGTCCGGCCGCCGGCACGAAGCCGCCGGCCGCGGCCAGTGTGAGGCCCCAGCCGGCGAGTGCGCCGAGCAGCGCGGTCCAGCGCGCCGCCGCAGCCGAGTGCGCGCCGGCGGCCAGCGCGAGCAACGCGCCGGCGAACGAGACGTAGATGGCGAGGGGCAGGAGGCTCATGGCAGGTGGGCGGCCCACGCGGTGACCAGCGGATTGATGAGGCCGACGAGCAGTTGCGGCATGACACCGAGCAGGAACATCAGCACGACGCCCGGCAGCAGGGTAGCGATTTCAAGGGGCGCGAGGTCGGCGAAGTTCCGCGCGCCGCTCGCGACCGGACCGTGAAAGACGCGCTGCCAGAAAGTCAGGAGGAACAGCGCCGTGGCGAGCAGGCCGAGGCACGCGACCGCCGCGGCCCACGGCGCGAGGCCGAAGACACCACGGAAAATCAGGAATTCGCCGACGAAGCCGTTGAGTCCCGGGAGGCCGAGCGACGAGAACATCGCGATGCCGCACAGCCCGGCGAAGACCGGCGCCGCCGTGCGCGCGCCGCCGAAGTCGTCCAATCCGCGCCGGCCGCCCGAGCGCGCCTCGAGCACACCGACGCAGAAGAACAGCGCGGAGGCGGACAAGCCGTGGTTGAACATCTGCAGCAGCGCGCCGCTGAACGCGGAAGCCGCGGCGGCCGGTGCGGACGTGGTGGCGCCGGCGACGGCAAAGAGCGCCAGCAGGCAGTAGCTGACGTGGTTGATGGAGGAGTAGGCGATCATCCGCTTGAGGTCGGTCTGCTTCAGCGCGGCGAACGCCCCGAGCACCACGCCGCCGAGCGCGAGCCAGAGCAGCACGCCGGAGGCGGCGTGCAGTTGCGCAGGGAAGAGCGGCCAGAGGATACGCAGGAAACCGTAGACGCCCATCTTCGACATCACGCCGGTGAGAAACATCGACGCGCCGGTTGGCGCCTCGGCGTAGGCCGCCGGCAGCCAGGTGTGGAAGGGGAACAGCGGCACCTTGACCGCCAGCCCGAGGAAGACGCCGAGGAAGACCGCCGTGGCCCACGCCGGGCCGAGCTTGACGGCGAGCGAGCCCTTCGCGGCGAGGTCGGCGAGCTGCGGGAATTCCAGCGTGCCCGTCGCCGCGTAGATGGCGGCGAAGGCCGCGAGCATGAACGCGCTGCCAGCGATGGTATAGATGACGAACTGGTAGGCCGCCGGCGCCGCGCCCGGCCCGCCCCACAGCCGGATCAGGAAGAACGCCGGCACGAGGCTCAGTTCCCAGAACACGAACCAGTGGAAGAAATCCAAGGCGAGGAACACGCCGAGCGCCGCGCCCTGCAGCAGCAGGAAGAGCAGGTTGAACAACCGTGCATCGCGCTCCACGCGCCACGAGGCCAGCAGGGCGGCGGGGGCGACCAGGCCGGTGAGCAGCACGAGCAGCAGGCTCATGCCGTCGAGCCCGAGGTGGTAATGGACGTTCAGGCCGCTGATCCACGGGTAGCGCTCGACCAGTTGGTAGCCGCCCGCGGCGGAATCGAAGTGCGTCCAAGCAACCGCGCCGATCAAAAGCGTCGAGAGACTGAACCCGAGCGCCACAGCGCGGCAGGCGGCGGCGCTGGCGCGGGATGAGAGCGCAAGCAGCAGCGCACCGACCCACGGCGTGAAGATGATCAAGGAGAGCCACGGCAGCGCGCTCATCGGATACCTCCCAGCACAATAATGAGGACGATGATCACGAAGGCGATGGCGGTGACGCGCAGGTAACCGTGGGCGTCGCCCGTCTGCGCGCGGGAGTAGACCTGACCGGTGCCGCGCAGGCCAGCGCCGGCGTCGTCGAAGGACGCGTTGATAACGCTCTCGTCCGTGCCTTGGCTGATCAGGCCGAGCGCGCGGCCGAGCCCGGCGAGGACATTAACCGCGCCGCCCCACACCCAGCGGTCGAGCCCGGCGGCGAGCATGGCGAGTAGATCGGACAACCGGCCGAGAGTGGCGGCATAGAGCTCGTCGAAACCGAGCCGGTCGGCGAGCGCGGCGACCACGCCCGGTGCACGCGCGGCGAGCGGATCAATGGCGGCGGCGGCGGCGCGCGGGCGGCGGCCGTAGAGCGCCCAGCCGGCGCCAAGGCCCAGCGCGACCAGCACGATCGAGAGTGCCATGAGTCCGCCACCTTCGAGGAGCGAATGACCGTGGACTTCGGCCTCGCCGAGGAGTCTGGCCTGCAACCATGGGAAAGCGGGTGTGCCGAGAAACCCGAGCGCGACGGACCCGACGGCGAGAAGGACGAGCGGCACGGTCATGACCGCGGAGTTCTCGTGCACGTCGCCGGCCTCCGCGGTTCGCGCCGAACCGAAGAAAGTTTCGGCGACTAGGCGGGTCATGTAGAAGGCGGTGAGCACGACGCCCGCCAGACCGATGGCCAGCGGCAGTTGCCCTACTACGCCAAAGCTTCGAAGGGCAGGCGAGCCGTCCAGAGCGTGCGCGGCGTGCAGGATAGCCTCTTTGCTCCAGAAGCCGGAGAAGAGGAACGGCACGCCCGCCAGCGCCATCATGCCGATGGCAAAGGTGGCGAAGGTGGTCTTCATCGACCCGCGCAGGCCGCCGAGCCGGCGGATGTCCTGCTCGTGGTGGGCGGCGTGGATGACGGAGCCGGCGCCGAGGAAGAGCAGGGCCTTGAAGAAGGCGTGCGTGAGCAGGTGGAAGATGGCCGCGACCCACGAGCCGACGCCGAGCGCGAGCATCATGTAGCCGAGCTGCGACACGGTGGAGAAGGCGAGGATGCGCTTGATGTCGTTTTGTCCGACGGCGATGACCGCACCCAGCAGCGCTGTAATCGCGCCGATGAACGCGACGACCGTCAGCGCGTGCACTGGAACGGCGGTCAGGAGTTTGTCGGCCTCCATCAGCGGGTAGACGCGGGCGATGAGGAACACGCCGGCGGCGACCATCGTGGCGGCGTGGATGAGGGCGGAGACGGGCGTCGGGCCTTCCATCGCGTCGGGCAGCCAAACGTGGAGCGGGAACTGGCCTGATTTGCCGATTGCGCCGCAGAAGACGAGCAGCCCGATGGCAGTGGCGGCGGCGAGCCCGCAGCAGACGGTTTGTCCAGAGAGCGCCGCAAGCGAGGCGTGTTCGAGGATGCCCGCGCCGCCGTCGAAGAAAAGCAGCGTGCCGCGCGCGTCATAGAGCCAGAGGATACCGAGGAGGAAGCCGAGGTCGCCGATGCGCGTGGTGATGAAGGCCTTTTTCGCGGCGGCCGCGGCGGAGGGCTTGTGGAACCAGAAGCCGATGAGCAGATATGAGGCGAGACCGACGAGTTCCCAGCAGATGAAGAGGAGCAGCAGGCTGTTGGCCACGAGCAGGCCGAGCATCGCCGCGGCAAAGAGGCTCAGGAAACAGAAGAAGCGGGTGAAGTTGGCGTCCTCCTTCATGTAGCCGAGGCTGAAGATGAAGATCAGCAGGCCGACGAGGGTGACCATCACGCACATGAACGCCGTCAGCGGGTCGAGCAGCCAGCCGAGCCGCACCGCGCCCGCGCCGAGGTCGAACCACGCGAAATTGTGGACGGCGTGCACGGCGGGATTGGCCAGTGCGGTGTTGAGCGCGAGGCAGGAAAGGACCAGCGAGGCGAATAACGCCGTGATGGCGGAGCCGGCGGCGAGCATGCGCCCGCCCCGCGGCGTGAGCGCACCGATGCCCGCCGCGGCGAGCGGCAGGGCGGGGATGAGCCAGAGGGATTGGGCGGCCACGTTCATGCGTCAGCCCTTCAGGCGGTTGGCCTCCTGCAGGCGGATGTTCTTCTGGTGGCGGTAGACCGCGATGACGAGGGCAAGGCCGACGGCCGCCTCCGCGGCGGCGACGGCGATGGAGAAAACGACAAAGATGACGCCGTTGACGGAGCCGGGCGCCGGCGACGGGCCGTAGCGCCAGAAGGCGATGAAGTTGAGATTGGCGGCGTTGAGCATGAGCTCGATGCCGAGGAGCACGAGGATGGCGTTGCTGCGCGAGAGGGCTCCGGCGAGCCCGACGCTGAAGAGCGTGCAGGAGAGCAGCAGGCAACCTTGCAGCGGGGTCATGGCGCGTCTTCCCGGTTGGCGGGGCGGTCGGTGGCGGCGAGGACGATCGCGCCGATGAGCGCGACGGTGAGGATCACCCCGACGACCAGCAGACCCGCCGCCTGCGGGCCCATCAGCTCGCGGCCGATATCACGGACGGTCACCGTCGGAATAGCCGGGGTCGACGCCACGGGAAATTTTGTCCGGAGGACGGCGCCGGCGAGCACGCCGGCCACGGCGCAACCAGTGATGATGCCGGCGGCGGCGCGTGAACGCGACTCGGGTGAGATTCCCGGTTCATCCAGCGAGCGGCGCGTCAGCAGCACGGCGAAGAGGGTGACCATGGAAACGGCGCCGACGTAGACGAGCACCTGGGCGAAGGCCACAAATTCCGCGCCGGCCCAGAGGTAGAACAGCGCGAGTCCGAACCAGTTTACCACAAACAGCAACGTGCTCCGGACGATGTTGCGCAGCGAGAGCGCCACCGCCGCGCTGGCGACCATGAGGAGGGCGATGAGGACCAGGACGGCGTTCATGCGGCGGCGTAGGTGTATTGGCGCGGGCCGAGGCCGGCGGTGAGCCGGCGGCCGAGGGCGACGAACGGCCCGGCGACGAATGCGAGCGCGAGCGCCCAGCGGGCGAGCTGCAGCGGGCCGGACCAGTCATGGGTGAACTCCCAGAAGGCGGCGGTGCCGAGGTTGAGCAGGGCGAGCGGCACGAGGAATTTCCAGGCGAAGTGCATCAGCTGGTCCATGCGCAGGCGCGGGAAGGTCGCACGGATCCAGATGAAGCCGGTGAGGAGCGCGAGGAGCTTCAGCCCGAACCACGCGTAGGACGGGATGAACTGGAGGAAAGGCAGTGGCGCCTGCCAGCCGCCGAGGAAGAGAGTCACGGCCATGCCGCTGAGGGCGGTCATGCCGAAATACTCGGCCATGAAGAAGAGGGCGTATTTGAAGCCGGAGTATTCGGTGAGGTGGCCGGCGATGAGTTCACTCTCGGCTTCGGGCAGGTCAAAGGGCGAGCGGTTCGACTCGGCCAGTGCGGCGACCATGAAGATGGCGAAGCCGGCGAAACCCCACGGAGTGAACACGTGCCAGTGCGGGATCAGGCTCCATTTCCAGCCGGCCTGCGCGGCGACAATGCCGGTGGTGGAGAGCGAGCCGGTGAGCATGACAACGGGCACGAGGGAGAGGAGCAGCGGCAGTTCGTAGCTGATGAACTGGGCGAGCGCGCGCATGGCGGCGAGGAGCGCGTATTTGTTGTGGCTGGCCCAGCCGGCCATGAACACCACGAGTTCGGTGGCGGCGCCGGCGGCGAAGAAGTAGAGCACCGCGGCGTCGAGCTCGACCGGCACGAGGTGGCGGCCATAGGGAATGACGGCGAAGGTCATCAGCGCCGCAGCGACGAGCACGACCGGCGCGAGGAAATGCAGCAGCTGGTCGGCGGCGCGCGGCACGATGTCCTCCTTGGTGAGCATCTTGATGCCGTCGGCGAACGGCTGGAGCAGGCCGAACCAGCCGGTGCGGTTGGGGCCTGGGCGGTTCTGGATGCGGCCGAGGATTTTCCGCTCGGCCAGCGTGAGGAAGGCGAAGAGCAGGCCGAACACCGCGAGGATGGCGACGATGGCGAGCAGGCTGGCCACGAGCCAGCGCAACGGTTCCGGGAAGAAGCCGGTCACGAGATCGCGGAGGACGAGCGGCAGGCGCTCAAGCAGCTGTTCG
Source organism: Opitutaceae bacterium (assembly GCA_023269565.1). GTDB lineage: Bacteria > Verrucomicrobiota > Verrucomicrobiia > Opitutales > Opitutaceae > JAHFTD01. The sequence goes on from JAHFTD010000005.1 coordinate 39,223, forward strand.
GGCGGCGTGACGGCGGCGAGGATCATGCGGCGGGCGGCGGCTTCGGAGCCTCCGCGCTGGGCGCGGCGGCTTTGGGTGCTGCCGCCGCGGGAGCAGCAGCGGGTTTGGCGGCAGCAGCAGCGGCTTTCGCGGCGGCGGCGACCCTGTTTTTTTCCTCCGCGGCCTTGCGTTCGGCGGCCAGGCGGGCGTCGACCTCGGCGGCGTCGGTTGGGTGAATCTGGTGGAAATAGCTGTTGGGCTTGGCGAGCTGTTCGCGGTCGAGGAGCAGGCCGGTGAAACGGTCGGCGGTGGCAATCTCGAAGACCTGGTCCATTTTGATGGCCTCAAAGGGGCAGACCTCGACGCAGATCTGGCAGCTCATGCAGACGGAGATGTCGATGTCGAAGACGGCGGGGTAGAGCTGCATCCGGCCATTGGCGTCGGGTTTCTTGTCCTTGCTCTTCTCGATGTAAATGCACTGCGGCGGACACTCCTTCTCGCAGATCTGGCAGGCGACGCAGCGAAGCGTGCCCATCGGGTCGGTGGCGTTTTCGGAGACGAGGAACGGAAAGTTGCGGTTGTTCTCCGGCAGCGGCTCCTTCACCTCCGGATACTCGACGGTGGTGTAGCGCTTGGGATCGTGGAAGCTGCCCGCGAAGTTTTTCGCGGTGACGCCGAGGCCTTGCAGTAATCCGGAGCCGAGCATGGGTTAGGCGGAAGAATTTGAGAATCCAGAATCCAGAATCCAGAAGGACGATCCAAACACAGGGAGTGACACGCGTGCAAAATTCTGGATTCTGGATTCTGGATTCATTGGATTATTTGATTACCGGTCCACTTCGCCGAGGACGATATCGACCGAGCCGAGGATGATGACGGCGTCGGCGACGGTGTGGCCGAGGCAGAGATCCTCGAGGACGGTGAGGTTGATGAAGGACGGCGGGCGGACGCGGTAGCGGTAGGGGTTGGGGCTGCCGTCGCTGATGAGGTAGAAACCGATCTCGCCCTTCGGGCCCTCGATGCGGCCGTAGGCCTCGCCGGGCTTCGGGCGGAAGCCGCGGAGCCTGGCCTTGGGGTCCATGATCGGGCCGGCGGGGAGATCGCGCAGGGCCTGCTGGAGGATTTTTATCGATTCGCGCATCTCGAGGACACGGATCATGTAGCGGTCGTAGGTGTCGCCGTGCGCGCCGAGCGGGACGCGGAAATCGAAGCGCGGGTAGACGCCGTAGCCGTCGACCTTGCGAATATCGTAGTTGACGCCCGTGGCGCGAAGCATCGGGCCGGTGATGCCGGCGTTGACCGCGAGCTGCGGCGGGAGGCGGCCGACGCCCTGCGTGCGCGCCATGACGATTTCGTTGCCGGTGAGCAGGGTTTCATACTCGTCGAGGAATGCGCCGTAACCGTCGGTCAGCGCGCGCGCGGCGTCGAGCCAGGCGGGCGTCGGATCGACGCGGCAACCGCCAAAGCGCTGGTAGTTGCACATCATGCGGGAGCCGCTGAGCGATTCGAAGAGATCGAGGATTTTTTCGCGCTCGCGGAACGCATACATGAGCGGCGTGCCGCTGGCACCGCTGTCCTGCAGAAGGAAGCCGGCGAGGCAGGTATGGTTGAGCAGGCGGGTCAGCTCGGCGAGGATGACGCGCACATACTCGGCGCGCTCGGGGACGGGCTGGCCGGCGAGTTTCTCGACGGCGAGGGCGTAGGCCCAGTTGTTCGTCATCGAGCAGAGGTAGTCGAGCCGGTCAGTGTAGGGCATCGACCCGAGATAGGTGGTGTTCTCGCCGAGTTTTTCGTGGTTGCGGTGGAGGTAGCCGAAGACGGGCTTGAGCCGCACGACGGTCTCGCCGTCGAGCGTGACCATCATGCGGAAGACGCCGTGGGTCGAGGGGTGGTGCGGCCCCATCGAGACCTCGAGCAGGTCGCCGTGGAACGAGTCGTGCACCGGGTGGACATGCGAGCCGGCGAGGGGAGAGAGCGGCGAGAGATCGGAGACGCTCATGGCGACGCGCCTCCTTCCGCGGGAGCCGGGGTTGGATAATATTTTTTCGCCTTGGCGAGCACTTCGTCGTGCGGGGTGGGTTCCCACTCGTAGTCGTCGGGCTCGACGTAGTCCTTGCGCATCGGGTGGTCCTTGAACTCGTCCCACATCAGGATGCGGCGCAGGTCGGGATGCCCCTCGAAACGCACGCCAAAGAGGTCGAAGACCTCGCGCTCTTGGAATTCGCACGAGCGCCACACGGGCGTGAGCGAGGGCAGGGTGGTCCGGCCGGCGCGGTCGCCGGTGTGTAGACGGAGGATGACCGGACCGTGCCGCAGCGCCATCGAGTAAAGGTGATAGACGACCTCGAGGCAGCCGGGCTGCAGGCGCTCGGTCTTCTGCTCGACGACCTTGGCGGGGCCGCCGGCGGGGTCGGGCACGGTGGTCTTGACCGTCTCGGTGATTTTCTTCTCGGGCCAGTCAACGCCGGTGACGTTGGAGCAGAAGTCGAGGCGCAACGCCGGGTCGTCGCGGAGGAAGGTGGCAATGTCGCGCGCGTGCGCCGCGCCGAGAAGCAGCGAGTGCTGCGCGGCGGGAGCGGGATTCGCGACGATGGTGACCTCGGCGCCGGGAAAACGGGCGAGGAGGCGGTCGCGGATCTGCTCGGGGGTTTCCATGCTCAGGTCTTGTCGGGGCGCACGATGGTCGGGGCCGTCCAGACCGCGGGGTTTTGCGGCGGCTCGAGGTCGTGCTCACCGAATTCCGGCGCGGGGTAATCGCAGGTGGTGTCCTTTTGGAAATAGCGCGGGGCGTCGGGACCGGCGATGGTCTCGCCGCGGATTTTCGCCTGCAACTGGACGAGGCCGTGGAGGAGCGCCTCGGGCCGCGGCGGGCAGCCGGGGATGTAGACGTCGACCGGGATGAAGCGGTCGATGCCCTTGAGGACATTGTAACCCTGCTTGAAGGGGCCGCCGGAGATGGCGCAAGCGCCCATGGCGATGCAGTATTTCGGCTCGGGCATCTGGTTCCAAAGCCGGACGACCTGTGGGGCCATCTTCTTGGTGACAGTGCCGGAGACGATGAGCAGGTCGGCCTGGCGCGGCGACGGCCGGAAAACCTCCGAGCCGAACCGCGCGATGTCGAAACGCGCCATGGAGGCCGCGATCATCTCGATGGCGCAGCAGGCGAGGCCGAACTGCAGCGGCCAGACCGAGTGGCTGCGGCCCCAATTGTAGAGTTCCTCCATGCTCGTGAGCAGGATGCCGTGGCGCCGGAGCTCGTCGCGCTCGGCGTCGGAGATGTTTCCTGCGGCGGGGAAGGGGCCGGGCCCGCCGAGGCCCGGTGGGCTACGGCGAGGTTCGTCCTGTGGAGGAACCACAGGCGAAGCGGGCGGCGTGGAGGGAGTTTCGCTCATGACCATTCCAAGTGGCCGCGGTGCCACGCCCACACCAGGCCCTCGGCCAGCAGGAGGATGAACACCAGCATGGCGAGGAGCGCGCCCGCCGGCAGGCCCGTGAAAACGACGGCGAAGGGCAGCAGGAAGAGCACCTCGACGTCGAAGATCAGGAACAGGATCGCGTAGAGATAATAGTGGGCCTTGAACTGGATCCAGGAATCGCCGGTTGGCTCGAGGCCGCACTCGTAGACGGCGTTCTTGTCGGCGCCGGGCTTGGCGGGCTGGAAGATTTTCGCCCAGAGGCGCGCCACGGCCAGCATGACGAGCGGAAACGCGAGCGCCACGGCGAGGAAGAGGGCGAGAAACGCGTAGGGATGGGCACTCATGACGGCAGGACGATGCCAAGAGGATTGAAACCCCTCCGGCAAAGCACAATGCCGAATCGAAACTGTTTCTTGGGAAAAACGCCGCGTAATTTGCCGCAGCAAAAAAACTATGAACCGCTAATAGTCCGGTGACGACATGGCCAAGGCCTCACAGTGTTCGGCCGGCTATTTCTTCTTGTTCACGCCGTAAAACTGTTCGGGCTCCTCTTCCTTGCCGGTGTCGAGGACCTTCTGCAGGTGCGGGGCGAGCTTGGATCGCATCTTCACCAGCGTCTCGTGGTCGGCCTTGGCCAGGTCGGGGTGGCCCATGAAGAGGTGGAGCACGCCGCGATACATGTAGGCCTCGGCCATCTTCGGCTTCAGCTCGAGAGCGCGGTTGTAGTGGGCGAGGGATTTTTCGAAATTCTGCGCACCCTGCTTGCGCAGCACATAGGCGAGGTTGTTGTGCCCTTCAGCCATCTTCTCGTTGATGGCCACGGCGGCCTCGAACTGCTTTTGCGCCTCGGCCCATTTCTTCTGGAAGAGCAACTTCACGCCGTCGTTGTAGAACGAAAGTTCCGGGGCGTCCTTTTCCCGGGACGATGGGGCATTGGATCCACTGCCGCCGCCCGAAGGCGGGGCAGGGGGGCTGGAAGAGGCCAGCGCGGCGACCGTGAAGGTGAGAAAAACTGCGAGGAGGTGGAGTATTTTCATGGCGGGACGGGAGACTGATGGCGTGGAAAATGGAGAGTCAGGTGATCGCCGTTCAGGCATCAAATTCCCAAGGCGGCGGCGACGAGATTAATACGTGGGCCGGCGGGAAAGTAACGAAAAAAGCGGTCACTTCTCAACTTCGTAGCGCGCGCACATGCCGGCGCGCATGTGGTCGTTGACGTGGCAGTGGAAGAGCCAGATGCCGGGATTGTCGGCGCGCATGTCGGCCACCTTCATGCTCGCCGGTAGCAGCTCGATGACATCGGTGCGGCGGCCCTCGTGCAGGACTGTGTTGCCGTGCCAGTGGGGCGTGTGCAGGTCGGTGTCGCCGCCCAGCGCGACAAGATACCAGCGGACGCGCTCGCCGTTTTTCATGCGCATCATCGGCAGGTTGCCGAAGACGTAGCCGTTGATGCTGTGGAAGCGGTTCACCTCGCCGCCGGCGTCGGACAGCAGCGTGCGGTTTTCCAGCGCGAAGCGGCTGAGGCTCTCATCGATGTTCGTGAACAGCGTCACGAACTCGCGGTCGACGTCGCGGGGCGAGCCGTCGGCGCGCGCGGCGCCGTGGCGGGTGACGATGAGCGCGCCGATCAGGCCGGCGTTCACATCGCGCGGGCTGTCGACATGCGAGTGGTAGAGCCAGACGACCGAGCTGGGGTCGTTGGGCCCGGGGCCGGAGCGCAGCGGCACGCCCCAGCGGTAGGTGTAAGTGTCGCCGGGGGCGATGGCGTCGTCGGCCTTGTCGGAGCCGGTGGTGCCGTCGGGATAGCCCGCGCCCTCGTAGGGCTTCAGGTAGTGGACGCCGTGGGCGTGGAAGCTGACGGGGAAACGGGTGTTGTTTTTCACCGTCACCTCGAGGCGGTCGCCCACCTCGGCGCGGAGAATCGGGCCGAGGATCCCGGCGTGCTCCCACTCCGGTGTGCGCGGCTTGAGCACGGTGAAGGTGTCGTCGGTGTATTCGCGGAAGACGGCCTTGCGGAAAATCGGCGGCTGGCCGGCCGTGCCGCGGACGAGCCAGGTGGAGTCGTTCCCGCCGCAGAGCATCTGGGCCAGCGCGTTGCCCGCCGGGGCGTAGTTCCAGGCGATCTCGTCGGCGGCGATGAAGTATTGGCGCACTTCGCCGGTCAACGGCTCGGCGGCGTCCACCGCAAGTTCCGCGCGAGCGCTTTGGATGGCGAGCAGCGCAACCGCCGCCAGCCGGGCGGGCCATTGCAATCGGCAGCAGAGATTATTTCTCGGATTTGATCGGCGCGGATGCGGGGCCCGCGAGTCGAACCCCAAAAACGTGGGAGTAACTGCGCTCATCACGGAGGAGGACGAGAGCTGCACCCGCTCAGGATGGGTCCAGCCGGTAGAGCTTAAAAACACCCGAGAAGCCATCCAGCGGGTAACTGCCGACGGAGGAACAGGGAAGGGTTCCGGCCAGGGCCGCGACGGCCTTTTCGCTCAGGAGCGAGTCGACTTCCAGCTTCGAGCAGACCTTCTCCATGCGGAAAACCTGGATGACGTCGGGGCCGGAAAGATTGTCCGCGCCCCCGGCGCCACCCTCGAGGGTAGCTTCGCCGTGATGGAGGATGAGGCGGAAATCAGGATCGCGTGCCTGTTGCATGGCGGCGACTTCGCGGAGTGCAGCCACGACGCGGCCCGCTACGCCGGGCTCTTCCTTCCAATAGGCGAAAATCGCGTCGCCCAGGAATTTGTCCACCACCCCACCGGAGGTTTCCAGGATGTCGCGCGATTGCCGCAGCCATTGCCCGATCTTGAAACCCAGGGTGTCGGCGTCGAGCTGCTGGCTGAGGACGGTGAAGCGCTTGATGTCGAGCATGAGCATCCAGCAGGACTGGCGGGCGCGCACCTTCACCGTCTCGATCGCCTCGGCCGTGCGAAAGCTGCCGCCGCCCGACTCGGATTCGGAGGAACGGCGGAAGGTGAAATTCTCTCCGAGAATGCTGATGGCGTCGCCGTCCTTGAGCCGGCACGGGATGGTGATGCGGCGGGAGTTGCAGAGGGTGCCGTTGGTGCTGCCGAGGTCGACGAGCCAGTATTCGGCGCCGTTCTCGGAGTGCTGGTGATGGATGAGGGCGTGCCGGCGGGAGGCGGCGAGGGATTTGAGCTGGACAGTGTTCACATGGGAACGGCCGAAATAGCAGTTCATCTCGAGGGGGATCTGGCCGCCTTCGGTGGTTTCAATCCAAGCGTTCATGGGCAGGCGCGGGGTGAGGGTTCTTCGCAGGAGTGTCCGGGCTAGGCAATGGAAAAACGGGGTGTCCGGGGGGTGAAAAGCCAGCTTGCCTCGGCCTGAATTTTCAGCGTAACTGCCGGGTTCGGACAGTGTGAGTCGAATTTTCCTGTGAACGACGATCTGCCAACGAAACGCGTCGAGCACGACGCCAGCCAGACGGTGCGCCTGCCCCCCCCAGCCCGGGAGGTGGTGTTTCAGCGCTATGAACTGCTTCGCAAACTGGCGGCGGGTGGCATGGGCGAGGTCTGGCTGGCCCGGGACAATGTCCAGGGCACTGAGGCGGCGTTAAAATTTCTGAAGGAGGATTTCGCCGCCGATCTGCAGGCCGTGAACGAATTGAAGCAGGAGGTGCTGAACAGCCTGAAGCTGAATCACCAGAACATCCTGCGGGTTTACCGTTTCGAGGTGGACGAGGCGGCCCAACTGCTCACCCGGCGCTACGCGATCTCGATGGAGTATATCCGCGGCATGAACCTCCGCGATCTGCGGCGGGATAAAAAGGTCGACTATTTCGACGTCGCGGAAGCGCGGGACTGGGTGCTGCAGATGTGCGATGCCATCCACTATGCGCACGAGCGCAAGCTGGTGCATCGCGACATCAAGCCGGCCAACCTGATGATCGACGAGAACAAGGCGATCAAGGTGTGCGATTTTGGCATCGGCCGGACGGTCGCGGAAACCTCCAGCGGCCGCACGCAGAACAATGCGGGCACCATCCCCTACATGAGCCGCCAGCAACGGGAATTCTACAAGGCGTCGCCGCAGGACGACATCTATGCCATTGGCGCGACCATATACGATCTGCTCTCGGGCCACCCGCCCCGCTACAAAGGCCGGCAGGTGATCCTTCCGTTTGACGAAAAGCCGCCGCGGATGGCCGCGTGGCGCAAACGGACGGAGTCCAAGGGTTCCGGGTTGGAGATTCCCGCGGAGTGGGAGCGGGTAGTCGAACTTTGCCTCAGCGAGAATCCTTCGACGCGGCCGGCCACGGCCCGGGCCGTGCGCGAAATGCTCGAGGGCCGCGCGCCCGTCGTCATGGCCGATCCAAGCAAAGGTGGCTCGCCCGGGTCCGGCGCATGGAAAAAGATCGTCCTCGCTCTCACGGCGGCGCTCGCCCTCGCCGCCGCCGGGGGTTATTATTACTGGGGGAATTATCTCCGCGTCCTGCCCGAGGTCGAGCAACTCATTGCCACCGGACGAATCTCGTCCGAGGAAGGCAAGAAACTCAACAATGTGCTGCGTGGACCGGATGGCTACGAAAGGCAGCTGGCCGCCCGCCTGAGCGCCCGGACACTCGATTCCGCGGCGTGGCGAGATTTCTCCACCCTGGTCTCGCCGAAATCGGAGAATCAGGCCAAGCTGCGGCCCCTGCTGGCCCAAAAGGCGATCAAGGAGGAGGAGTTCTACATCCTGGCCAAGGATCTGGACGGCAAGGAGGACAGTCCCCTCAAGGTTCTCGCCAAACAACTGGTGCTGGAACGGACCATCAATGCGGGAGAATGGCGGGACGCCCGGGTTAAGATTGTCGATCCATTGCTCGAGAAGATCAACCTGCTGATCAGCACCGGCGCCATCACCTCGCAGGAAGGCGACACGCTCAAGGCCGATCATGCCAGGACCGACGGCAGCAAGGAGGCGGCGCTGGCCCATCGGCTCCTGGAGGAGAGAAGCCTGGACGTCGCCCAGTGGCGCAAGGAGCGTTTTCCCGAATCCTCCCTACCCCCCATCGTCCGCAAACCACCAGAAGAAGAGAAGGATCCCATTCTCAAGCTGCTCGAGCCTCTTGTCAGAGGCGGCATCGTCACCGTGCCTGAAGCCGCGTGGCTGCACGGAATTCTCTCCGGGCAGAACAATGATGCGGAGAAAACCCTGGCGCAGCGCCTCCTGAGCCGCGAGATCACCCCCGGCATCTGGCGGGCGCGCACCGCCTACGATTACCGCCTGAAAGATGGCGCCGTCCTCGACCCAGGCAATCTTCCGCCGGCCATTGATCTGCTGTTGAACGATTCCACGGTGGTCCGCTTGCTCCGCATGGAGTCCGGCAGTTTTATTCGCGGCTCGGCCCGGGACGAGTTGGGGCGTCGGCCCAATGAGGCTGCGTCCGAGCGGATCACGATCACCCGGCCATTCTACATCGGCATCTACGAGGTCACGCAGGCGCAGTATATGGCCGTGATGCCGCGCAACCCCAGTTACTGGAGGAACAACCCGAGCTGGCCCGTCGACCAGGTCGACTGGCAGTCCGTCGCCGGGAGCAATGGATTTCTCGCCCGCTTGAACGCCAAGCTCGACGCCCAACTCGGCGGCGCACTCTTCGCGGATCTGCCGACGGAGGATGACTGGGAATACGCCGCCCGGGCGGGCACCCAGTCGTCGTTCAATAACGGCCGGAACATCACCAACATCGACACCGACAGTGCGCTCGATGCTCTGGCCAATTATAACCGGGCAGCCAACGGCAGCCCGCGCCCGGTGGGCTCATTCCAGCCCAACGCCTGGGGGTTGTTCGATATGCACGGCAATATCGCCGAAATGTGTCAGAATCGCTCCGTGCGTGGCGGCTCGTGGCAGTCCAAGGCCGCCAATTGCCGCATCACTTGGCGCAACCAGATCAGCACCGAAGCCTTTGGATCCAATCAGAACGGCTTCCGACTCGTCCTGCATGTGAAGGAAAGCAAGGACGCTGGGTTGAAGTAAACTTGCGCTACGCGGCCTGCGCCGGCCGGACTCCAGCGCTAGGCTCGGCGCTGCTTCCGCTCAAACGCCAGGCCGTGGGTGTAATCCTGGGCGATGAATCCCAGGAAATCCGCCTGCGACATCATCATGCAGGTGGAACTCCGGCTGACCACAACGACGGTGGCGGAAGCGATGCCGTCCCGCAGCAGGCTCGTCTCCCCGAAGGTTTCACCCTGGCGCAGCCGGCGCACTTCGCCGCCTTTCTTGCGGACGGAAACTTCCCCGCGATAGACGAGAAACAGCCAGTGATTGGCTGTGCCCTCCTGGATGATCACCTCATTCTCCTTGAACTCCTGGAATTTGGCGCGGCGGGCAAAGGCGGCCAGTGCCGCGGGCGACCACTGCCGGGCGAATTCCAAATGATGGAGGAAGCCGAGCTTTTGCACCGCCGTCTGGACGGTCTCACGGGAAAGGCGGGAAAGCACCAACTGCTCGAAGGCAGTGCGATCAAGGGAAAGGAGCGAACATTTGTTCAGGGCGCGGACGGATCGCGTGCGCACCCCCGACTCGAGCAAGGCGATTTCGCCGAAGATATCGCCAGCGGAAATCTCGGCCACCCGCTCGGAACGCCCGGCGGCGTAGTTGCGCCGCACGGCCAGCCGGCCGACCACCACCACATAGAGTCGGTCGCCCGGATCACCCTCGCGCATCACATAGCGGCGGGGGCTGAAATTCTCGCGTTTCATGGCGGCGGCCACGGCGTGGAGATCAGCCGGCCCGAGTCCCTGAAAGAGCGGGGTCTGCCCGAGCCAGGCTGCGGTGGCATCGGGCGACTGAAACACTTGTTCGGCATGCCGCCGCTGCTCTTCACGGGCCCGCCACCAGGCAACTCCACGCCGGTAGATCTCCCAGAGGGTAAACCCACTCCCGGCCAGAGCTGCGCTGACAGCGAGGACCAGCAACCCCACGCCGGCGTAATGCCAGCCACCGGCCGACTCGAAGCGCTGAAGCAGGCCCGGAAGGTGGATCCGGAACAGGATGCTGCCACCCACAATAAACACCAGCAGCCAGCCCAGCGAGGCAACGACGCCGGCCAGCAGGAAGGCGCGATTGGCAAACTGTTGCCGGCTTCGCGCCAGCAGGGCGAAAAGGTTCCGGTAGGTCGGAATGGAACCCTTGGCTGCTTCCCACCGGGGGTCGCTGAACTTGGCGCGCAGATACTCCCGTCCCGGTGACCGCCACAGCGGGGAAAACTGCAACCAGCCCAAGCCGAACCCGACGAGCCCTGCCGAAGGCCACCAGCACGCCGCCACTGCCGCGCCCAGCATTGGCAAGGCCAGTTGCACGAGCGCGGCCGCCGCCATGGTCTCGCGTCCGCCCATGACCGCGTCGGAAAGTTCCGAGCGGAAGCCGGGGAAGGGACTGCGCCATTCCCAACGCAGCCGGTAAATGTCGCCCCCCCCGCCTCGCACGACACAAGCCGCGAGCACCTGGCCGAAGCTGACGGCCAGACCCGCCAGTGCCCAACCCAGCAGCGCGCCCCAAGGTGAGTCGGGCATTACGGGCGGCCGCCAGAAGAGCAACCCGGTCGCGACCAAGAGGAGGCCGGAGGAAATGTGCCGCACCCAGCTGGCGCGGAAGGGCAATCGCCAGGCACTGGGAAACTCGGGCGGCGGCACCGCCACGCCTTCGGTTTGGAGTATCCCCTGCGCCAGTGCAGCGATGACCAAGTCGTAGAATTCCCGCAGAGGGGGGCAGCGTTGCTCCGCGAGCAACTGCAGCAGAACCTGCGGGACCTTCTGTGCGGTCAGGAATTCCCGCAGAATCCGCCATTGCTCCGCTGTGATGGTCAGGTAACGGCGTCCGGGTTGGTATTTTACCACCAGGCAATTGAAGGGCTGGTGGGCGATGCGGATATCGCCGGACAGCTGCAGCAAGGCCGTGTTTAAGACGGCACTTGGATTCGGCGGATCCGGTGGCTGATCCTCATTTTCCATGCGTTGCCATTGCAGCGCCGAATGAGCGCGGGTTCAAGGTGATTCCCCGCTGGGAAGCAATGGATGCGCACGGTCCGGCCCGAACAGGGGACAAGAGCGCAGCGCTACTTTGTGCCGGCGCTGAGTTTCATGCGCCAGATGTTGTAGGCGCCGCCGCGGTTGGAGAGGAAGTAGACCACGCCCTCCTCGGCGGGTGACCAGGCGGGCATGATGTCATCGGAACCGTTCAGGGTGAGCCGGTGGAGGTTGGAGCCGTCGGCATTGCTCAGGTAGATATCGTTGTTGTGGCGGCTCTGGGTGTCCACGCCCTGGTCGGAGACAAAAAGGATGCGCGTGCCGTCGGGGCTGACAGTGGGATTATAGCAGTTGCTCTTGCGGAAATCCTCCTGGCTGAGCAGCGCAGTCTCCAACTTGCCGTCGGCGGTGATGGAGTAGATTTGTTTCTTTTTCGTATCGTTGTCGATTTTCACGAAGAAGACCTTGTCGGGGAAAGTATTGTTGATCTCCAGCGCACTGACGGACATCTGCGTGGGCAGCGAGCCGTCGATCCGGATGCTGCTGACGACCGCCTCCGCCTTGGGGAAATTGGGCTCGGTGGAGAGGTAGAAGAGCTGCCGGTTGCTGTCCCCGTAGGTGGGCGAGTAGTTGAACCGGTTGTCATTGGTCAGGCGGGAGATGCCGCCCGACAGCCGGTTGTCGACCAGATTGACACGGTAAATATCGGTCTTGTTGCGATCAAAACGATTGGAGACGAAGACAAGATAATTGCTGCCGTCGTTGGCGATGAAAGGCAGGCTGTGCCAGAAGCTGCCATCCGTCAGGCGCGCAATGCCGCCAGCCGCGTCGTCGGAACGCTTGATGAAGAGGTTGGCGAAGAGATTTCCGTCATCATCGTGTTCGGTGAGGCTGTAGATCACATTCTGCCCGTCAGGCGACACGCAGTAGGAATTGATGGTTTCGGCGCGCGTGACGGGAGCGTCCTTGAGGTCTTTGCGTTTGTAGTCGGTGACCGGCTTGAGTTCGCTGACGATCTCGGCGGTTTCCCGCGTGTTGAGCACGGCATTGGCGAAGGTGCGCACGGCTTTGAGGGTGACGCCGGTGGGCGTCATGACGAGGGCGGGGCCGACCAGCTCGGCGGGGATCTCGATGATGGGATCGAGCCGGAGCGGAATGGTGGTGCCGCGGGCAAAGTCGATGACGGCGGCCACGCGTTTGTATTTGGCGGGCAACTCGACCGAGAGCTCGAACCTGGGCCAGGCGGCCGCTTTGTTCGGGCGCTGGAAGCTGATGGGCAATTTCAGCGGTGTCAGGCCCGCGGCTTTGCCGTTCAGGGTCACCTCGGCATTGAGCTCCTGGCCATCCTGGGTGGCGGCGGTGACATTGTAGATGCGATCATCGCGCAGGAGCGCCAGTTCAAATTTCGGCACGTTATCGGTGGCGGAGGTCAGAATGGCCGACTCGGTCTGGTAATTGGTCCGGGCGACGACGAGCGTGCGCGGACTCCAGTTGCTGGATTTGTCGTTGCGCGTGTAGCCGACGCTGTATTCCGCCATGGGTGTCTTGCCGATCTGCTGGCCATCGAGGGTAACCGTGGCGCCTTCGGGGGTTGAGGTGAAATCATAGCTTTTGGTCAGAGTGGTCGGCTCCAGCTTGACGAAGACACCCTGCTGGGCGGAGGCGGGACTGACCGAGGCCGTCTCGGTGAAATAGCCGTTGAGGCGGAATTCCATGTTCACCGGCTTGTCACTTTCCAAGGTTACCTGCGTGGGTGTGGCGCCAAGGAATTTCCCGTTGGCCGTGATACTGGCGCCGGGGGGATTGGAGGTGACGGAGACCTGGCTGACGCAGCCCCCGAGGGACAACGCCACCCAGAGACCCAGGAGGCCGGAAAGGGCGAAGCGGGTGGCGTTGGAATCTGCACTGGCGTTGGAATTGGGTTTGGGCGTCATGGGGGGTCGAGATTGCTCCAAAACAGCTAGTGGCGTGGCCGGATGACGCAAGATTGTTATACCGCCGAGGGAGAAGCCCCCGGCAGAGGCGAAGCTGGTGATTGCGGGCTTTACTTCTCGACCGGCCCGGCCTGTCTAGAGGCCCCCCAAGAATCCCTGCCACTCCAGTGCTCCGCGGCCCATGCAAACTCCCCTGATATTCTGGCTTGATGGCCTGACCGACATCGGCAATCGCCGCAAAAACAACGAGGATGCCTGGTGGGCCGGCCAGCCCGGAACCACGGCCACCTGTTTCATGGAGCCCGCGGCCGAGCCGCTCCAACTTGATCCTGCATCCGCCCCCGCGCTCTTGCTCGTCAGCGATGGCGTCGGCGGCACCAACGCTGGCGAGGTCGCCAGTCGCATGGCGGTGCAGCATGTCGCCGAAGAGCTGGCGCGGCACACCAGGCAAATGCGGGAGCGGAAGTCCGCCGAGGCGGTCATCCGCGCCGCGCTCGTTTCCGCCAACCAGGCTATTCTGGCGAAGGCGGCCGAGCCGGAATGCGAGGGCATGGGCGCCACCCTGTCCCTGCTTTGCCTGACCGGAGGAGATGCCGTATGGTGGGCGCAGGTCGGCGACAGCCGGATCTATGTCTGCCGCCAAGGCCGGCTGCGACAGATCAGCCACGACCATTCGCCTGTGGGCCGGATGCGGCAGCAGGGAAAAATCTCCGAGGCCGAAGCCCGTGTCCATCCGCTCCGCAACCAGATCGACCAGAGTTTCGGCGATCCCGCCAATCCCTTCACCCCGGAAGTGGGTGCCGAGCCCTGTGAGACCGGCGACGTCTTCCTGCTTTGTTCCGACGGCTTGAGCGACGGCCTGTGGGATCGCGAAATCGAGGAGGTGCTCGCCGGCGTGCGCACTCCCGCCGAAGTGCGGCCCGCCGTGCAGCGTCTTGTAGCCACGGCCAAGGCGGCCTCGGGCCGCGACAACATCACCGCCGTGCTGGTTCTGGTGGTCGGGAAACCGGCCCCCAGCCCAACCCCCTCTACCGGTTGGCGCCGCTGGATCGGGCTCTGACCTGTCCGACTGCCACCAGACGATTTCGGCATTGCTCGCGCCTGGCACTGTGCCGGGATTCTAAGGCAGGGGCGGTTGCACTTAACCGCCCAACGACAACCGGGGAAAAGGCGCTTGGGGGCAAGCGCCCCTACCGGCCGGCGCCGGCCAACGTAGGGATTGCACGGGGGGGCGATTGTGTTTTACACCTCCTGACCAAACGTGAACTCCGACCAGCAGCCATATCAGGACAGCGGGGAAACCGTGCGCCTGCCGGCGAAAGAACTTTCGGCCGGCACTGACCAGTTGACCCCCGGCGCGCTGGTTTTTGGCCACTACCGGCTGCACTCCATTGCCGGCAAAGGCGGCATGGGGGTGGTGTGGCGCGCACAGGACGAGGAGCTGAACGAAACGGTGGCGCTTAAATTCCTTCCGGAGGCCGTGGCCCGTGATCCTGCGGCCATCGAGGAGCTGAAGGACGAGACCCGTCGCGCCCGCCGGCTCCGCCACGGCAACATCGTCAGTGTTTTTAATTTTGAACGCGAGATGGCGCACACCGCCGTGTCGATGGAGTTTGTCGACGGCCAGACGATGTCGCATCTCCGGCTGGAACAGCCGGACAAGGTGTTTGCAGTGGAGGCGCTGGCCCCCTTTGTCACGCAGTTGTGCGCGGCGCTGGACTACGCGCACCTTGAGGCGAAGGTAGTGCACCGCGATCTCAAGCCCGCCAACCTGATGCTCACCCGCGAGGGGGTCCTCAAGGTGACCGATTTCGGCATCGCGCGGAGCATCGCCGACACGGCGACCCGCGCGACCGGCCGGGCGGGCGACTCGTCGGGCACGCTGCCCTACATGAGCCCGCAGCAGGTGAATGGCCGCAAGCCGACCGCCGCGGACGACATCTATGCCTTGGGGGCCACGCTCTATGAATTGCTGACGGGCAAGCCGCCGTTTCATCGGGGCGATCCCTACAGCCTGATGAACCAGATCGCGAATGTGGAACCGCTGCGGCTGTCCGAGATGCGGGCGGAACTCGAATTTGAAGGCCCGCCCATTCCCGCCATCTGGGAGGAGACGATCGCCGCCTGCCTCGCGAAACAACCGGAGCAGCGGCCTCCGAGCGCGGGCAAAGTCGCGCGGCTGCTCCAGCTTTCCTCTGTGCAGGACGCGGCGGTATCGGCTGCTCCCTTCTCGCTGCCGAAGTCGGCCAGGAAAAAGCCGACCCCCGTGGCGGCACCGGGCGACCAGTCAAGGGGTGGCCCAAAACAGAGCCGACCTTGGGCGTGGGTCAAATGGCTGGTGGGCGCCGTAACCATCGCGGGCCTGGCCGCCTACCTGCTCGGTTATTTGCCCATTCCCCGGCCCTGGATCCCGGTCCAGGTGCGGCAGGAGCAGATCGAATACGCCGCCATCCTGCAGCAGATTGCGTCCATGTCCGACAATTCCTCCTTGGAAGACTTCAACAAGATCGAATCCGCCGTGAAGACCTATGTTGAACACGCGCCGGTCCTCTACCGGCCCGAGGTGAACGGAGAATGGGAGAAGCGCAAGAATGCATGGTTAGCCGCCAAGGTGGACGAGAATATCAAGGCCAAGAATGCCAAGGAGCTGAACGATTTCACCAACATCAAGGCCAGGATCGAAAGTGTCGTGGATGGCATGCTGCGCGACGAGGTCGACACGATCGGCAAAGCGGTGCGGGACTACTTGGTGAGCGCGCCGGATGACCCCAACGCAATGGTGCCCGAAGGCTACAAGGCCCATGTGGATGCGGCCTGGAAAAAACAGCAGCTCAAGTGGGAGACCGCGCAGCAGCGCACCAAATTGGAAAGACAGGCTGCCGAGGAGGCCGCCAGAATTCTGAAAGAGAAAGAGGCTCTGGCTGACATTAAGGAACGGATCGCAGCCCTGCCCGACGGCTCGTCACGGGAAGTATTTGATGCAGTCGCCGCCGCGGTGAAGGACTATGCGGCAGTGGCGCCGAAAGACAATCAGGCGGAAGTGAACGCCGCCTGGGCAAAGAGGAAATCGGCTTGGGAGGCGGCGGCGGAGGCCGAGCGGCGACGCGCGGCCGAACAGGCCAAAGCCGAACAGGAGAAAAACAGCTACGAGGCCATCCTGAAACGAATCGGAACCGCGGTCGATGGTTCGCCGCGGGATGACCTTATGAACGTCGGCTCAGCCGTGCATCACTACCTCGCCACCGCGCCGGAACGTTACAAATCCGAGGTGGCAGCGACTTGGGACAAGCGCCAGTCCGCGTGGGAGGCCGCGCGGATACGCCTCGAGAAGGAGAGAGAGCAAAGAGAATACGAGGCCATCACGAAACGAATCGGAACCGCGGCCGACGGCTCGCCGCGGGATCAGCTCGCCGTGGTGGGCTCAGCCGTGCAGGCCTACGTGGGCTCAGCCCCCGAGCGTTTCAAGAACACCGTGACTACCGCTTGGGCGAAACGGCAGGCCGGATGGGAGACGGCGCGGCTGGCGGCTTACCGGGGCGAATTTTTCCTCAACACCAACCCCGACGGTGCGGAGGTGCGCGTCGACGGGCAGTTGCTCGCGGAGCGGACGCCATTGACCGTGGGCAAGCAAAAACTGGGCCGGCATCAGGTGCGCGTTCAGCTCCCGGGTTATGAGGAGTGGACCAATGAAGTTGTGGTGGCGGAGGGGATCACTCCCCAGATGGAAATTCCTCTGGTTCGCAGTCTGGGGAAAGTCACCCTCACCGGCACTCCCGGCGCGGAGGTGTTCTATGAGTCGCGCCGGCTGGGCAAGCTGCCGCAGACGATCGACAAGGTTCCGACCGGTCCCGTCCATTTCAGGGTGCAGGCGCGCGGCTACAAGACCGCCGACATTTCCGGCGAGGTCGTGCGCAACGAGGAGTTGCAGTTGAATGCCGCGCTGGTCCTGAAAACCGTGGAACCGGGGCAGCCCTGGCTCCTGCTGGATCTCAATCTGGAGCTGCGGCCGATCGCACCGGGCGCCTTCACAATGGGCAGCGAGAGTGGCGACGGTGACGAGAAGCCGGTCACCCGGGTGACGCTGACCCGTCCGTTCTGGCTCGGAAAAACCGAGGTGACGCAGGCGCAATGGCAGGCGGTGATGGGCAATAATCCCAGTGAACACAAGGGCGCCGATCTCCCGGTGGAGAACGTGAATTGGGACGAAGCGATGGAATTCTGCCGGAAGCTGACCGCACGCGAGCTTGCGGCCGGTCGATTGTCAGCGGGTTATGCCTACACCCTGCCGACTGAAGCGCAGTGGGAATATGCCTGCCGGGCCGGGACCACCGGCGACTTCGCCGGCCAGCTCGATGCGATTGCCTGGTTTGCCCCCATCGCCAACGTCGCCAACGGCCATTCCAATCCCGTGGGTATCAAACAGGCGAATGCCTGGGGACTGCACGACATGCACGGCAATGTCGCCGAATGGTGCCTCGACTGGTATG
Source organism: Opitutaceae bacterium (assembly GCA_023269565.1). Classification (GTDB taxonomy): domain Bacteria; phylum Verrucomicrobiota; class Verrucomicrobiia; order Opitutales; family Opitutaceae; genus JAHFTD01. Next base: position 57,006 of record JAHFTD010000005.1, read on the forward strand.
GCAAATATACCGGTGGCAGTGCCACCGATCCCAATAACACTCAGAGCTCCTGGCGCGGCCATGTCCGCCGTGGTGGTTCCTTCGGCGATGGCGAGAGATTTGTCACCTCCTCCCGGCGCAGCGCCTACAAATTAAGAACATATACCCTCGGCTTCCGCCTCGCCATCAGTTCCGCGCCCTGAGCCACGGAGCGGGCAGAGGTGCGGAAGGCCAACGCTGGTAGGGCGCTCGAGGGCAAGCGCCCCTGCCGACTAGCGCCACAGGGCGGCCTCACTCCTCGACGGGCGCCTCGGCTGCCTTCGGTTCGGGTTCCTCGTCCAGCAGACTGGGCTCGCCCTTGCGGTGTGCCAGCCATTCCATCACCCCGGCGAACAGGCCGGTGAACATCAGGTCGCCGAACAGCGTGTTGCGGAAGAACAGGATGGTCGGCGGAAATTCCGGATGGCCGACCGTCAGCGCCTGCCACCAGCCCGCGAGCGTTTTTTGGTAAAACAGATCCGCCCACCACGACTGCGTGTTGGTGACGAAATAGAACAGCACCGCGCCGAGCAGCCCGCCGTTGAGCAGGTTGAGCCACGACTTGCGCCGCGCCACCCACGCGCCGAGGCCGATGGCCGCCGCGAAGCAGGCCGTGCGGGCGATGAACCCGCTCACCGGCCAGGTGTAGCCGTATTCGCGCGCGTAGAAATTGTTGATATAGACATCCGAGAGACTCAGCGCGGCGAACGGCACCAGCCACATCCATTTCTTCCGGAAATATACCGCGCCGCAAAAGGCGATCGCCATCACCGGCGAGAGATTCGACAGCGCCAGGTCCATCGTCGGCAGCAGCCGGTAAACCGTGGCGAGGACAATGAGCAGGAGGGCGACGGGCATGGGGCGAGTTAAACCGAACTTCCGCGGCGACAAAGCAAAAAACCGCATCAAGCCTCCGCCGCGCGCGCCATCAGCCAAAGCAGGTCGGAGAGGCGGTTAACATATTGCAGCAGCAGAGGCCGAACGGTCCGGCCGTGGTCCTTGAGCCCGACCAGCCGTCGCTCGGAGCGGCGGGCGCTGGTGCGGGCGAGGTCAAGGGCCGCCGCGTGCGGGGTGGCACCGGGCGTGGCCCAGCCGGCGAACGGCGGTTGCCGGGCCTCGATGGCTGCCACGGCGGCGTCGAGCGCAGCGAGTTCGGGCGCGCCGAGCCGGGCGAACTTCGATTTGGCATGGCGCGCGGCGTCGCGCTCGGCGCAGGCGACTTCGCCCATCAATGCCACCAGCTCGGTCTGGATGCGCGCGAGCTCGGCGCGGCGCGCGCGGCGGGGCAGGGTGGCCTTGGCGAGGCCGAGCGCGGCATTCAATTCGTCAAGCGCGCCGACAGCCTCGACCTGCGGGTGGCTCTTCGAAACGCGCTGTCCGTAGAGGAGGGAAGTGCTGCCGTCGTCGCCCGTGCGGGTGGCGATGGAGCGGCGCGGGCTCTGGCGGGACCGGGCCATGTCAGGACGCCGCCTTGGCCCGTTCGCGGGTGCGCTTTTTGAGGGCTTTGAGGTCGGCCTGGATTTCCGCGAGAGAGTCCGGCTCCATGCGGTCGATGAAGAGGACGCCGTTGAGATGGTCAACCTCATGCTGAATGCAGCGGGCGAGCAGGCCGTTGCAGCGGAGCAGGTGGGGCAGACCGTCGGCGTCCTGATAGGAGGCTGTGATCTCGTCGGGCCGTGCGACGTCACCCCTGATCGCGGGGAATGAAAGGCAGCCTTCCTCAAGGATGGCCGACGGTTCGGGTTCGGGCATGACTGTTGGGTTCACCATGACCATGGGCATGAACAGTTCGAGCGGTGGCTTGGCGCCGTCGAGCTCCCAGTCGAAATCCGGCTCCGGCGGGCGAAGATCGACGACGCACAGCTGCAGGGCGTGACCGACCTGCTGCGCCGCCAGCCCGATGCCCGGCGCCGCCTGCATCGCCTCAATCATATCCGTCGCCAACCGCCGCAGGGCGGCGTCGAATGACGTGATCTTCCCGCCTTTTTTGCGGAGCACCGGTTCGTTGAACTGAACAATGGGCAGGGGCATGGGTCGTAGCCACGCAGGGTATTTGCCCGCACGAGTGCGCGGCAAATAAATTTGTTCCCGTGCCCGACACCTGCTATGCAATCCGTCATGCCCGCCCCCGTCACCGTCGGCCGCTCCCCGCTCTGGGTCGGCGGAGTGTTGCTCGGCGCGGGCCTGCTGGTGGTCGCGTGGCTGGTGCCCGTCAACGTGAAGTCGCTCAACCCGGCGCTGCTCCGCGAGGCCGGTCGCGGCACGCCTTCCACCTCGGCCTTTGCCCGCGAGCTGCTCGATCTCGACAAACCCGGCCCGGCGGCCCTCGTGCTTGCCGCCGCCCGCCAGGCCGGCGATCCCGGCGCGGACGCCGTCGCCGGGCAGCTGCGGAATTTCGCCACTCGCCATCCCGAGATGATGCCGTGGGGCGGCTGGGACGTCGCCCTCGAGCCGCTGCTCGCCGGTCGCAACGCCGCGACGGAACCCGATTCGCAGCCGGTGTTAAAATTCCTCGTCGTCGCGCAGTCGCGCCAGAATCTTCGCACCTATCTCACCGCCTCGCGCCTGCCGGGCGTGCAGACCCTGCTCCAGACCGCCGACCTCGTGTCCACCAGCCGCTTCATTCCCGCGCGCCGCCCCGGCGGCCAGCCGCTCGATGCCGTCATCCTGCTCACCGCCTACCTGTGGCAGAGCGAGCACCTCTCGGCTGCGCTCCTGCGCGAGGTGCGGATCCTCGCCGACAATGCCGTTGGCACCGGCCAGATGGGCCCGCTGGAGGATTTCTACCTCGACATTCTCACCCTTGGCAAACGCCTCGACTGGGTGCAGCTCTCGGAGCTGCTCCGCACGGCCGGCAGCATCGGCACCGTCACGCAGTTCGCGCACCTCACGCGCGTCGCGCCTGAGCACCTGCCGGTGATCTACTCCGCCGCGCTCATGACCCGGTCGGCGGATGGCGTGGCGCACTACCTCATCGCCTTCGGCAAACCCGGCGCGGAAAACCTGCGGCTGGCGCTGGCGCAGGGGCAGGGGGCGATCGAGCAGCTGGTGAAGCGCCAGACGCCGGTCACCGTCGGGGCCGGCCCGGAGTTCGAGCTGGGCGCGGGCTTCGCCCTCGGCCATCCCGAGCTGGCGTTGTCCGGCAAATACGCGGCGTTCCTCCTCGGCGTGTTCCTGCTGCTGCGCTCGGTCGACCTGCGGCTGTTCTTCTCGGTGGAGTCGGCGCTGCGTGGCGCGTTTCCCCGGATGGGCAGCGGTGTGCTCGCCGCCATCCTCACGTTCATCTTCTTTGTCTTTTCCGAGCCGTTCCTGCTCAAGGCCGCCGCGGCCTCCGAATACCAGATGCGGCTCGTCATCCCCGTGCTGGCCGCCGCGCCCGCCACCCTTTCCAAAACCTCAACCCCCGCCGCCACCATGGAAATTTCCACCGTGCTCTCCATCTCCCTTTTTGCGCTCCTGCAAATCGGCATGTATCTCACCTGCCTCTTCAAGATCACCGAGGTCGAGCGCCAGGCGCTGCCCGCGCTGACCAAGCTCAGGCTCATGGAAAACGAGGAGAACCTCTTCGACGGCGGCCTCTACCTCGGCATCGCCGGCACCGCCACCGCCCTCGTGCTGCAGGTGCTGGGCGTGATCGACGCCAACCTCCTCGCCGCCTATTCCTCCAATCTCTTCGGCATCGTCTGCGTGGCGCTGGTCAAGATCCGCCACGTCCGCCCCTACAAGCGCAAGCTCATCCTCGAGTCCCTGCAGGGCACCCTGGCATAAAGAGGCCGCGCGATGAACAAGACCCTCCTCCTCATCATGTGCGACTTCATGCTGCTCAACCTCCTTGCGCTCACCCGCTGGGAGAAGGCCGAGCCGCCCCGCGCCGCCCCGACGAGCGCCGCCGCCCAGAACGCCGCCACCCCGCCCGCTGTCAACGCCGACATGGTCGAGCTCATGCGCGTCTCGCTCGAGGACGAAAAAAGCACCCGCGAGCAGATCGCCAGCCAGCTTGCCGCCACGCAGGGCTCGCTCTCGGAGCGCGAAAAAAATCTCGCCGCCACCCAGCAGCAGAAAATCCAGCTCGAGGGTGCGCTGGCCACCACCACCGCGAACGTGAAGGACCTCGAGAGGAAATACTCCGCCTCCGCCAACGAGGCCTTCCTCACCAAGGAGCAGCTCGCCAAGATGCAGCGCGAGCTCGAGGAGCGCCGCGCCGACACCGAGCGCCAGAAGGAGGAGCTCGCCCGCATGGAGCGCCAGAACGCCGAGGCCCGCCAGCGCATCGAGAATCTCAACGTCGCCGTCCGCGTCGCCGAGCAGGAAAAGCAGCTGCTCGCCGTCAATCTCACCGAGGCCAAGCAGCAGGTGGCGGTCGAGCGCCAGGAGCGCGTCCGGGTGCAGGAGCAGACCACCCAGCTCGCGCAGGGCGTCGGCCAGCTGGCCGAGAAATCCGGCGAGCTCTCCAAGGAAATCCGCGAGAACCGGCCGATCAACCCCAACCTCATCTTCA
>JAHFTD010000137.1 GCA_023269565.1 Opitutaceae bacterium
CAACATCGACTGGCCCTCCCAGCCGGGCCTGCCTGTCGCGCAACAGCGCGCGGAGATGAACTCCATCCTCGATCGTGCCGCGGCGCTCAACCTCAATGCCGTCATATTCCAAGTCAGGCCCGCGGCCGACGCGCTCTACCGCTCGACCCTGGAGCCTTGGTCCGAATATCTCACCGGCGAGCAGGGCCGGGATCCCGGTTACGATCCCCTCACCGAGTGGGTGGACGGCGCGCACCGGCGCGGCCTCGAGCTGCACGCCTGGTTCAATCCCTACCGCGCGCGCCACCCCGAGGCGAAATCACCGCTCGCGCCCACGCACCTCGCGAAAACGCACCCCGCCGCAGTGAAAAATTACGGTGAACTGCTCTGGATGGATCCGGGCGAGCCGGTTGCCGCCGAGCGCACGCTCGCGGTCATTCGCGATGTCGTGCGGCGCTACGACATCGACGGCGTGCACATCGACGACTATTTTTATCCGTATCCGATCGCGAAGCCGCTGCCGCCGGGAACCCCGCCGGATGCGCCGCGCGAAGACATGGAATTCCCCGACGATCCCGCGTGGCAACGCTACCGCGCCGGCGGCGGCAAACTCGCGCGCGCCGACTGGCGCCGTGGCAACGTCGACCGGCTCGTCGAGTTGATTAATCGCACGGTCCATGAGACGAAGCCTTGGGTGAAATTTGGCGTCAGCCCGTTCGGCGTCGGGCGTCCCGACCGCCGCCCGGCGGGTATCGGCGGGTTCAGCCAATTCGACCAACTCTACGCGAATGTCGAACTCTGGCTCGCGCGCGGCTGGCTGGACTATCTGGCCCCGCAGCTCTACTGGCCCATCGGGCAAAAGCAGCAGGACTTCGCCACGCTCCTCGATTACTGGACAAAACAGAACACGGCCGGGCGACACGTCTGGCCGGGAATCTTCACGAGCGCGATCAACGACACGCCCAAGAGTTGGCTGCCGGACCAGATCACCCGGCAGGTCGGCTTGGTGCGCGCACAACCCGGCGCGACAGGACACGTGCATTTCAGCATGGTAGCCTTGCGGCAGGACCGCAAAGGCGTCGCCACCCAACTCACCCCGCTCTACGCCACGCCCGCCCTCGTGCCGGCGACACCCTGGCTCGGCCGCATGGCACCCGCCGCTCCCGGCCTCACGCAGGAGACGGCCGGATTGGTCCGCCTTAGGCCCGGTGCTGGTTCCGCAGTGGCGCGGTTCGCGATCTGGCAGCGCCGTGGCGGTCAGTGGCGGTTTTCCGTCCAGCCTGCCGTCATGCCTTCCTTTCAACCTGACTCCGGGAGTGATTTCGTCGTGGCTTTCGCGGTGGATCGGCTTGGCAACGAGAGTCCGCGGGCCACACTCCGGCTCCGTCCCACGCCGCAATGAACACCGCCGCCACGCCTACCCCGGACGCATCACACGTGTGGCGCTGGATTCCGACGCTCTATTTCAACCAAGGCATCCCCTACGTGGTGGTGATGACGCTGTCGGTGGTGATGTATAAAAACCTGAAAATCTCGAACACCGAGATCGCGCTCTACACCAGCTGGCTCTACCTGCCGTGGGTCCTCAAGCCGCTTTGGGCGCCTGTGGTGGACCTCTTCCGGACCAAGCGGCTCTGGATCGTGTCGCTGCAGTTCGTGCTGGGCTTGGCCTTCGCCCTGGTGGCGCTGACGCTGCCGGCGCCGCATTTCTTCCAGCTCACGCTGGCGGTCCTCTGGCTGATGGCGTTCAGCTCGGCCACGCACGATATCGCGGCCGACGGATTCTACCTCCTGGCCCTGCCGCCGCACCAGCAGGCGGCGTTTGTCGGCGTGCGCAGCACGTTCTACCGGCTGGCGATGATTGCCGGCCAGGGTGGGCTGGTCTATCTCGCCGGGTCGCTGGAGAAGACGACGGGCAGTGTCGTTCAGGCGTGGACCCTGGTGTTCGGTCTCCTCGCCGGCGGATTCACCGCAGTGGCGGGCTACCATTTTTTCGTCCTGCCGCGACCCGCCGCTGACCGTCCCGCGCCCGCCGGCGGAAATTTCCTCGCGAATTTCGCGGCGGTATTCGCCGCGTTCTTCCGCAAGCCCGGCATCGGTGCCACGCTCGCTTTCCTGCTGCTCTACCGCTTCGCCGAGGCGCAGGCGCTGAAGCTCGTGACGCCTTTCCTGCTCGACCCTCGGGAGGTGGGCGGGCTCGGGTTGACCACGCAGCAAGTCGGCATCGTCTACGGCACGGTTGGCGTGATTGCGCTGGTGCTGGGCGGATTGCTCGGCGGCTGGGTGATCTCGCTGTTCGGCCTCAAGCGGCTGCTCTGGCCGATGATCTGCATCATGAATCTGCCCAACCTCGTCTTCCTGATCCTGTCGCTGACCCAGCCGGTGAGTCTCTGGGCCATCGGCACGGGGCTGGTGGTCGAGCAGTTTGGCTACGGTTTCGGGTTCACGGCCTACATGATCTACATGATCTACGTCGCGCGGGGGGAACACCAGACGGCGCACTACGCGCTGTGCACGGGCTTCATGGCACTGGGCATGATGCTGCCCGGCATGCCGGCCGGCTGGCTGCAGGACCACCTCGGTTACGTGAGGTTCTTCGTCTGGGTGATGGTGGCGACGATCCCGTCGTTCGCCGCGGCGGCATTGATCAAGGTCGACCCGGAGTTTGGCAAGAAAACCTGAGCCGGCTCAATGGGCGAGCCGGCGCGCGGCATCGATGACCTTGTCCCACTGGAAGGCCGGGCCTGGATCGGTCTTGTTGGTCTGGATGTGAAAGTGCCCGAGCACGCCTTGGTAGCGGGCGAGTTGGTCGTCGGGCAGCTTGTGCGGGAGCACCCGGCCGTCGGGCCCGCGCGGGTAGTCGAGCTTGATTTTGGGAAAGATGCGCGCGAGCGCGGCGGTGAGCCGGGCGAGAGCCTCGTATTGCTGCGGGGTGAGGTCGTATTGGTTCAGGTCTTTGCCTTGGATGTTGCCGCGGATGATTTCCGGGCGCGCGGGGCGGCCGACAAAGCCTTTCGTCAGGAGCTGCGGGGCGCCGAGGTTTTCCGGAATCCGGATGACCGGTCGACCCTGGGCGTCGGGCTGATACCAGGCGTTGAGCGTGGCGAGGTCTGGCAGCTCATAGGCGCCCATGTTGGCGATCTCGATGCCGACGGAGCGGTCGTTGGAAATCGTGGCGTGGCGCGCTCGCTCCTTGAGGTCGAGCGTCTGGTAGATGGTGCCGTCGAGATCGAGCATGAAGTGCACGCTCAAGCCGCGGTAGTCGTGCAGCACGCGAAAACACTGCTTGCTGATGCCGCAGACGTCGTAATGGATCACAAACTGGTCGACGACGCGCTGGAGCGTGGGCAGATCCCAGCCGCCTCCGCGAAGTCGTTCCATTTCCTCGGCCGATAGCGAACCCCGGCGCAGACTGTAACGGTTGGGCGTGGTGATGTCCTTCATGGTCTCACGGGTGTTCTCCCAGTCGCTCTGCTCGAGTGGGCTGAAGCGGCGCTCGACGCGGTAGGCGTCATAGCCGCCCGGATCCATCCACGTGACGATCTTTGTGCCGGTGTGGAATAGTTGCCCGGCGACGATGATCTCGTCGCCCGTGCGCGGGGCCAAGGTGCCGGGAGCGTGCTGGCAGCCGGCGAGGATAACCAGCGCCGCAACGAGGAAGGCCGGCCGGAGGAGGGCAGGAGGGGGGAAAAGGGTTTGCATGGGGGATTAAGAGATAAGACCGGCCTGCCGCTTCAGCGCCAGCACGCGTGTGTAGGATTCGTCGATCCGCGCCGCGCTGAGGCGGCCCGTGGCGATTGCGTGCTCGATGATGTCGGTGGTTTTCGCGGCGATGTCGGGGTCGTAGGTGAGGTTGTTGCCGAAACAGAGGATGTCGACCCCGGCCTCGATGGCCGCGGGGACGGACTCCGCCAGGCCG
>JAHFTD010000138.1 GCA_023269565.1 Opitutaceae bacterium
CGCAGCCTCTTTCGCGCTCTACGTCTACCTCTATCTCTAGGCGGCGGTGTTTTCCGCGTCGCCTCCGCGCAATCGAGGCCCATGCTTTTGGGATGTTGATCCGACTCCTGGTGTTCCTCTGCGGTGTCTCGCCCGGTTTCCGGCGGCTGCTCTGGCGCTGGTGGTATGGCCGGCTCGCAAAAAAATTCACTCTGGGGAGCTGGACGTTCATGAACTATGGGTTCGTGCCATCGGACGGTCCGCCACTGCGTCTCGACCCCGGCGACGAACCTGACCGGCTTTGCATCCAACTCTACGAACGCGTCGCCGCGCCCGCAAATCTCGCCGGGGCCGACGTGCTGGAGGTCGGTTCCGGGCGCGGCGGCGGGGCCAGTTATCTCGCCCGTTATCAGCGTCCGCGGCATTACACCGGCGCCGATTACTCGCCGCAGGCTGTCACCTTCTGTCAGCGGCGTCATGCCGCCGTGCCCAATCTCGCCTTCACAGTCGGCGACGCCGAAAAACTGCCGTTCCCCGATGCCAGCTTCGACGTCGTCGTCAACGTTGAGAGCAGCCACTGCTACGGACACGTGGAAAAATTCTTCGCCGAGGCGGCGCGGGTGCTGCGGCCCGGCGGCCGGTTTGCCTACACCGATTTCCGCGATGTTGCGGGAATGGCCGCGCTGGAAGCCGCGCTCACCGCGCAACCCGACTGGGAAATGCTCGAGCGTGAGGACATTACCGGCGGCGTGCTGGCCGCGCTCGCGGCCGACGACGCCCGCAAGCGCCGGCTCATCGCCGAGCTGTGCCCGCCGCGCCTGCAGCCCGTCTTCGGTGAGTTCGCGGGGCTCGCGGGCGGCGAGATGTTCACCGGCTTCCGCACGCGCACGCTGCTTTACCACCGTTTCCTCTTCCGGAAAAAATAGCCGGGGCTTGCCTTATCAACCCTCCTAGCGAGTTTTACGCTCATGCCCACCCTCTACGAGACCCTGCGCGCCGACATCGTCACCGCCCTGAAGGCCCGTGACCCCGCCACCGCCACCGCCCTGCGCACGATGGATGCGGCCATCCAACGCGCTGCACTTGATTCCAACAAGCCAATCGACGACACCCTCGCCCTCGCCACGCTGCGCAAAGCCGTGAAGAACCTCGCCGACGCCCGCGCCGAGTTCGAGAAAGGCGGCCGGGCCGACCTCGTCGCCGCCAACACCGCCGAGCTTGCCCTGCTGGATAAATACCTGCCGCGCGGGCTCGACCCTGCGAAACTCGAGGCGCTCATCACCGAGGTCATCGCCGCCACCGGCGCGACCACCAAGAGGGAGATGGGCAAGGTCATCGGCGCACTCAAGCAGCGACCGGAGGCGGTGCTCATCGACTTCGGCGCCGCCAGCAAACTCATCCAAGCTAAGTTGCCCTGACTAGGGCGGCCTTTCCCCGCCTCGATTTGCCATGAACCCTCGCTTTCCCGTTCTTCTCAGTCTGCTTGTTCTCCTCGCGACCGCTGCGACCGCGGACACGCCCGCACCGCAATCTTACACCCCGCCACGTCTGTCGGGCCGCGACCGCCTGCCAAAAATCCAGGCTGTGCTGCCCGAGATCGCCCAACTCTTCCAGAATTTTACCGCCGAGCAGCACCTGCCGGGTTTGGTTTACGGCGTGCTGGTTGACGGCGGCTTGATTCACACGGGAACCATCGGGCTGGCCAACGTCGAGGCCAAGATCCCGGTGGCGCTCGACACCCGATTCCGCATCGCCTCAATGACCAAAAGCTTCACCGCGATGGCCATCTTTCGGCTGCGCGACGAGGGAAAGCTGTCCCTCGCCGATCCCGTGGAAAAATATCTGCCCGAGTTTCGCTCCGTGGCGCACCTGACCGCCGACTCGTCCGCCATCACGATCAAGCACCTGTTGACCATGAACGCCGGCTTCCCCGAAGACAACCCGTGGGGCGATCGCCGTCTTGGTGACACCGAGGAGCAATTGCGCGGTTTCCTGAGCGGCGGGCTGTCGCTTTCCAACGCCCCCGGCTTCGCCTACGAATACAGCAACCTCGGCTTCGCGCTCCTCGGCCAGATTATCACCAACATCTCGGGCCAGCGCTATCAGGACTATATTACCAAGCACATCCTCCAGCCGCTGGGCATGAGGGATACGCACTGGGAATATACCGATATTCCCGCGGACAAACTGGCCCTCGGCTACCGCTGGGAGGAGGGCGCATGGAAGCAGGAGCCCCTGTTGCACGACGGCACCTACGGCGCGATGGGAGGACTCATCACCACGCTGCCGGATTTCGCCCGCTACGTGGCCTTCCAACTCTCCGCCCAGCCCCCGTGTAACGACCCCGAGACCGGCCCGGTGCGCCGCGCCACTTTGCGCGAGATGCAGCAACCCGCCACTTTCATCCGGATCGTCGCCGACGCCAAAACCCTCGACGGCCAGCCCAATCCCTTCGTCACCTTCTACGCGCATGGCCTCGGCTGGAACCGGGACGCGCGCGGCAACGTCTGGGTGCGCCACGCGGGCGGGCTGCCGGGTTTTGGCAGCGAATACCGTTTCTGCCCCGACCACGGCGTCGCCCTCATCGCCTTTGCCAACCGCACCTACGCGCCACTGAATGAAGTGACCGCCAAAGCGCTCCAGATTCTCCTGGAGAAAGGCGGGGTGCAGCCGCGCCGGCTGCCGGTCTCCTCTCTCCTGAGCCAGCGGATGCGGCAGGTGGTGGACCTCATCAACACCTGGGACCCGAAGCTCTGCGACGAAATCCTGGCCGACAATTTCCTGCTCGATCGCACGCGCGAGCGCTGGATGAAGGTCGCGCGGGAGGTGCTGGATCAGGTCGGCAAGATCCAGTCAGTGGGCGAGGTCACACCGGAGAACCAGCTGCGCGCCACTTTCACCCTGCAGGGTGAAAAAGGCAGCGTGAAGGTGTTCTTCACCCTCACCCCCGAGCGACCGCCGAAAATCCAGGAACTGCAGCTGACCTTCGTTCCCAACCCCTAGCGCCGGACAGCCGGCCGATGGAACCGGGTTGATTTTTTTGGGAGCCACTTCGGGACCCCACTGTTTGATGACCTCCATGTGCGCCAGCAGATCATCGGCATCGAACGTCAGTCGCAGGAAATAACTCCGAACAATTTCCTCGATTTTCCCGTAGCCGTAGCCCCCGAGCAGCAGCCACGCCTTGACCCGGGTCCACGCATAGCCCAGCCGCCGGCCGTCCTCGGTTACAAAATCCGGCTCGCCCAGTAGCAGGAACACCTCCTCTTTTGTCGTGGCCCCCACCTTCAGGCGCGCCGTGATCTCCTCGCTGACATTGCCGCGGGAGCCGGCGGTGGGATAACTTCGAACCGGAATGATGCACCCCGCCAGCCAGATCGCACCCGCCAGCACCGTCATAATCCAGACGCCAAGCAGCACGTGCGAACTACGGGCCCGGCGGTTCATTGGACCTTGACCAGGCTGTGTTTTTGCAGCACGCCGTCGGCGCCAAAGACCAGCACGAGACTGTGGGCCACCGCCTGCCATTGCCGGAGCTGGTTCGGCACGATGAGAAAATAACCCTGCTTGGGATCCTCGCCGAGGCGGTAGGTGAGGATTTTCTCCTGCTCAAAACTGGCCGCCGGCTGCCCAAGCTTGAGCACGATTTCCTCGCGGGTCGTTTTCCCCTCCTGAATGAACCTCAACAAATCGAGGCTGGCGCCGGGGATTATCCGCGGAGTTTCGCAACCGGCCGACAGCAGGAAAAACAGTGCAATGAGAACCATCCCGGCTTGGCGCAGACGGAACGGGATTTCTTTCATGACACTCCCAAAATATTCATCCATCCGCCATCGCACAAGCTGGCGGGCCGAAAAAAGCTGCGCACTTATTGCGTTGCGAGGGCGGCTCGAACCAAGCCGCCAGCA